>NZ_JBMQOB010000022.1:0-401144 GCF_053551015.1 Arcticibacter sp.
AATTCACTGCTTAACGATCTTGTTTTCAATGCCTCCAGGCGTCGCGCCTTTTGGTTTTTGTTCCCCCGATTTGGGATTGCAAAGGTAAGAAGGTTTTTGATATTTCCAAAAAAAAGTTGAACTTTTTTTCTTCCTTCTTTTCTTCTCTTCAATCACTCTCACTCTGCCTTGCGCTTCGTAATCCCTCGTTCGTTTTGGGACTGCAAAGATGGGAACTTTTCCTATTCCCTGCAAGTCTTTTTGCCTTTTATTTTGTGAAAAGGTGCATTCTAAGCGTCCTGAGCCACTCAGCGCCTTTTAAATCAGGGAATTAAAAAGTACAAAAAATCAAACATTTTTTGGGATCTGCGTGTAAAGGCGGATCACGGGTGGTCATGAAGCGGAAAAAAGGGGGTGCAAAGGGGTGTTTTGGGTGGAAGGGTGTCCGTATGCAGGACTGGTTCTCCTATTCTACCGACAATATATCAGATGATAACTTCCATCCTACCCGCTACATTTAAAGTATCGAATTATTATACCCACACCTATAGATAGAATCTTTCTTATACTAGCAGTTATAATGCTGCATTATCATGACGGCTACATGCATACGGAGGATCTTTCTATCGTTCTCTTAATACATCTATCGCAAGTAGCCTAACGTCCGGGACAAAACTCTTCAAGCCAGCCATGCTGCTTCTGCTAAAAACAGAAGCATACTCAAACAAAAAAGGAGAACCGCTATTTGCAATTCTCTTTTTATTGTGACGTCCTGTATTTAAAAGAAGCAGATCCGATATTCTTTCATACTTTTACAATTTGTTTAACGAAATCCTCTTACTACCTAAATAGCAGGGCTTATTCTCCCGGATCCTGACAGTGCTTAAAGCAACCCTTTTGCTACTCAAAGAAGCGAGGTTTAATATTCTCCAGTCGACAGCATCACCAGCGTACATCCTTCTACAGTCTCGATGCCGCGCTCTCTGGCCATGGCTTCCAGCTCATCATTCTCCGTACCTGGATTGAAGATGATCCTCTTTGGATTCGTCCCCAAAATATAATCATACAAGGGTGCCTGATTACGGGTACCCACATATAAGGTAACTGTATCGATGTCAGGATGAAGATCTTTCGCCTCTTCAATAGGAACTCCTGCCACCTCTCCTTTCTTGATACCCACGTTCACAATCTCATGGCCGTATTTGACCAGCTTATTTGATGCGAGATACGCGTAACGACTCGAGTCAGGCGTAGCTCCTAGTACTAATGTCTTTTTCATCGTTTTATATTTTTTTCGGGAAACATACACTTCTTCCCTGATTACCTATTTAAACATCTCATAAACTGCATCTGCACAATTCATGCCATCTATCGCCGCGGAAACAATCCCTCCGGCATAACCTGCTCCTTCACCGCAGGGAAACAATCCAACTGCATCGGGATGCTGAAGACTCGCCTTATCTCTGGGGATCCGGACGGGCGAGGAAGTACGCGACTCCACACCCACCAAAAGTGCTTCATTGGTGAAATAGCCTTTCATCTTTCTACCGAACGCAGGCAGCGCCTTTTTTAAGCGGGAGTAAACCAGTTCCGGAAGCACTTGAGAGAGGTCGGCACTCCGGGTTCCGGGAAGGTAGGAGTTTGCTGGAAGGTCCATCGATACCCTTCCCTCAGCGAAGTCGACCATGCGCTGCGCCGGGGCAACGAGGCTCCCTCCTCCGGCTTGCCAGGCCCTCTTCTCGGCTTCTGCCTGAAAAGCGAGCAACCTGAAGGGATCTTCCGGAGATCCGGGTACGTCTTCCAGGTTGATCTGAACCACCGTGCCGGAATTGGCGAAAGGGTTATTACGCTTGGACGGCGACCAGCCGTTTACTACAATTTCATTGAAGTCTGTTGAGCAGGGGGCAATGATTCCTCCGGGACACATACAGAAGGAGAAAACACCGCGATCATCTACTTGTTCGACCAGGCTGTAGTATGAAGGCGGCAGATTCGGGTCGCGCACCAGGCAATGATATTGCGCCTGGTCGATCAGCTGCTGCGGGTGTTCAATACGGACACCCAGCGCAAAAGGCTTGGCCTCGATCTGCAGGTCATGCTCTCGCAACAAGTAGTAAATATCACGGGCCGAGTGACCTGTTGCCAGGATCAGGGCATCTGCTTCGAAGATATTCCCTTCTGCAGTTCTGACTCCTTTTATATGGCCGCCTTTCAAGATCAGGCCGGTAACCTTGGTATCGAAATGGATCTCGCCACCTGCATTCTGTATCGTCTCGCGCATGGCGGTGATGATCTGAGGTAATTTATTGGTACCGATATGCGGACGGGCATCTACCAGAATATCCTCGGTGGCTCCATGAGCGACAAAGGCTTTCAGCACATACTGCACATCGCCACGCTTATTGGACCGAGTGTACAGCTTTCCGTCTGAATAGGTTCCGGCACCGCCTTCGCCAAAGCAATAGTTGGATTCTGGATTGATCAGTCCCTCCTTATTAATGGCTGCTAAATCGCGACGTCTTTGTTTCACATCCTTACCCCGTTCGATCAGCACCGGTTTCATACCAAGTTCGATGCAGCGCAAAGCCGCGAAGAGACCTGCGGGACCTGCCCCAACGATGAGAACTGGTTTTTTGTCGCTGACATTTGGGTACTCTACTGAAAAAACTTCAGGCACGGGCACCTCTTCCAGGTAAACATGCACCTTGAGACGGTAGACCACCTGTCGGCCACGCGCATCGATAGACCGCTTGTGGATTTTGACATGTTTAAGCTTGCTGGGATGGAGTTTAAGGGCAGTAGCAACTTTGTTATAGAGCGCATCCTGATCTGCTGCTTCATGCGGAAGTAGCACAATTTCAATTTCTTTCATTGCAATATTGCCAGGTTTTTATCCCGGACAGTAACAAAGGTATGAATTTTGACGTCTAAGATCTGAATCAAATAATTTAACTTTAACATTATGAGAAAACTAGTTTATACAATTGCAGGTTTATTTGCAGTCCTTTCATTTTCATCATGCGGCTATAACAGCATGGTTCAGTTAGACGAGCAGGTACAGTCTCAGTGGGCACAGGTACAAAACGTGTATCAAAGACGTGCAGACCTGATTCCTAATTTGGTCAATACCGTTAAGGGAGCTGCCAACTTTGAAAAAGAGACCCTGACCCAGGTTGTGGAAGCACGCGCAAAAGCGACATCTGTAAACGTAGACCCGGATAAGCTGACTCCAGAGAATATAGAAAAGTTTCAGGCTGCACAGGGACAGCTTAGCTCAGCTATCGGCCGTTTGCTGATGGTGACAGAGAACTATCCTGAGTTAAAGGCTAATGCAAACTTCCAGGAACTACAGGCGCAGCTGGAAGGCACCGAAAACCGGATCACTACTGAAAGACAGAAATTCAACGAGGTTACTCAGCAGTATAACTCTAAAATCAGAAGTTTCCCGAACAACATCACTTCCGGAATGTTTGGATTTGAAAAGAAGGGCTATTTCCAGGCCGAAGCAGGCTCTGACAAGGCTCCTAAAGTAGAGTTTTAACACGCGCTATGAGCAAAAAACCAGACTTATTTACGGATCTGGAACAAGAACAGATCCGTAAAGCTATTGAAGACGCAGAGAAGCACACATCCGGAGAAATCAGGATCTGTGCTGAGCGTAATTGTCCGGTACCGAGTGCATTTGATCGCGCGGCCAGCTATTTCATAAAAATAGGAATGGACAAGACCTCTCTGAGAAACGGGGTGCTTATCTATATCGCTACTGACGATCATAAATTTGCCATCATTGGTGATGAGGGCATCAACAGACAGGTGCCTGAGGATTTCTGGGATACGACTAAAGAACGGATGATCGGAAAATTCCGGACAGGCAGTCTGGCATCTGGCATCGTAGAAGGGATCACCGCAGCTGGCGAACAACTGCAGAAGCTCTTTCCCGTACAGGATGGCGACAAAAATGAATTGTCAGATGACATCTCTTACATCTGATAAGAGGGACGAACAACATGAATGTAAAACAAGGTATATTAATTGCACTGACCTTTATCTTAGTCAGCACAGGCCTTCGGGCTCAAGAGCTACCTCCCCGGTCTAACACGCTGGTGACTGACTATACCAATTCACTTTCTCCGGATCAGAAGGCGCAGCTTGAGCGGAAGCTCGTCGCGTTTAACGACACATCATCTACGCAGATTGCTGTGGTGCTGATCAAATCGGTCGGCGTATATGACATCGCCGATTATACAGCGAGGCTGGCGGAGAACTGGGGTGTTGGGCAGAAAGGAAAAAATAATGGAGTGGTGCTTCTGGCGGCGATTGCCGACAGGAAAGTGACCATACAGACCGGATATGGGGTTGAGGGTGCTCTCCCCGATGCTATAACCAAGCGGATTATTACCAATGAAATCAGACCGGCTTTTAAACAGGGTGATTATTATAGCGGGCTTGACAGAGCGACTGATGCCATCATATCCTATACCAAAGGCGAGTACAAAGCAGACAAGCCAAAGAAAAAAAAATCCGGGTCTTCGGGATTTCCCGTAGGGCTGGTGATCCTGATCGTCCTGATCGTTGCTGTGATTAGCAGACGCGGTGGTGGCGGCGGCGGCGGCCGAGTGATCGGAAGTCGCGGGGGTGCAGACCTTCTATGGTGGACCATGCTCTCCGGAATGGCAGGTCGCGGCGGCGGCAGTGGTGGTGGCAGCTTCGGTGGAGGTGGATTTGGCGATGGAGGCGGTGGCTTCGGTGGATTTGGTGGCGGAAGCTTCGGTGGCGGCGGATCCAGCGGCGATTGGTAGATTTTCCCTGAAATAAATTAAACGAACATGATTAGAAAAGATTTTATTGAGGCTGAGATTCAAAAGCTGGCGCTGGTGCTGGCAAAGATACTCGGTCTTAAAAACGACGGCAACGTAGACGAAGGGATAGATACAGCCTTCGAGGCACTATCTGAATCCTTTGGCCTAAGCCGCGAAGATTTGGAACAAACACCGGTAGAAGACTTCCAGGCACACCTGGAGACGAAGGCATATTCCCCGGAAAAACTGAACCTGATGGCTCAACTGATGTTTGAATCGGTATACCCTTTCCAGGAAGTTGACGAAACGTTTGTGATCCTCCATAAAACAGCTGCCATTTTGAACATGTTAGAGACGGTTCATCATCAGCAGAGCTTTGAAAATATTGCCCGCAGAGAACAGATTAATACTTTCTTAAATAACAGACAGTATGAGTAACCTGAAGTGGGAGAAACTTTCGTCGCGCTACCTGGTGGAGGAAAGATGGGCGGTTCTGCGCGTGGATACCTGCAAAATGCCCGACGGAAAGATCATTGACGATTACTATGTACTGGAATATCCGGATTGGGCAAATGCCGTTGCCTTTACTGAAGACGGTCAGGTGATCCTGATCAGACAGTATCGCCACGGTGCTGAAGACGTGTTCCTGGAGCTTCCCGGCGGGTGTATCGACGAAGGTGAATCGCCAGAAGATGCAGTCAGACGCGAGCTTCTGGAAGAAACCGGGTATGCGTTTGATTCAATCGAAAAAGTTGGGGAGGTCTATGCTAATCCTTCAACAGCAGCGAATGTAACACACTGCTATGTTCTTCAGGGAGGCCGTAAAGTTCAGGAGCAGCATCTGGATGGTCGTGAAGAGATCGAGGTTCTGACGGTCAGCGTTGCTGAGCTCAAGGAATTGGTGCTGAAGAACGAGATCAAGCAGGCCCTCCACGTGAGCAGTATTTTCTTTGCACTTGCAAAACTGGGGAAGCTCTAGAACTTCCCCTTGCGGCAACGACCGCATAAATTCTATACGTCTATCCCCTTATGATTAATTACAACCCCAAGGTTTGGTTTCCGTTTATCTTCAGATTCAACAAAACGGATACCCTCAGAACCTTACTCCCTCTGATGCTTATTGCGGGGGCCTACTCCTGGCTGGTTGCCTATTTGGAGCTTGAATATTTTGAGGTAGGAAAATCCAGCTTCATTAGTAACCTCGGCCTGATGCATAGTGTGCTGGGCTTCGTGATCTCCCTCCTGCTGGTTTTCAGAACAAACACCGCGTATGACCGCTGGTGGGAAGGCAGAAAACAACTGGGTGGCCTGACTAACGCCTCGCGTAACCTGGCGATCAAACTGCATAGCTTCCTGAAGGATGAGGAGGACAAGCGCTTTTTCAGACTGATGATCCCGAACTATGCTTTTGCCTTGAAGAACCATTTGCGCGAGAATGAAGACTATCATGAACTTGATCCGGTGCTTGACCTCAAGGCCCACCACCATCTGCCCAATCAGATCGCCACCAGGATATATGAACGATTAAACAAGCTTTACGAAGCGCAGAAGATCAGCAGTGATCAGCTCTGGCTGCTGAATGAGGAGTTTAAGTCGCTTACAGATATCTGCGGAGCCTGCGAGCGCATTAAGAACACACCAATACCCTATACGTATAGTGTATTTATCAAAAAGTTCATTTTTCTGTATGTCTTTACCCTGCCTTTTGGTTGGGTGAACAGCATCGGCTATCTGATTATTCCAGTGATCATGTTTATCCTGTATGCCTTCGCGAGTCTGGAGCTTATTGCCGAGGAGATCGAGAATCCTTTTGGCAGAGATGCCAACGATCTTCCGGTTGATCAGATATGCCAGAATATCCGGAAGCATGTGAGCGAGATTATATAGCGGAATTTGTGGGACATAAAAAAGGCTATCTTTTAATTGAGATAGCCTTTTTTCTTTTGGTTAAGATGAGGTAAAAGTTTAGCTCATCTTTAATTTCTTTTGAATGTCCTGAACGTAGTTCTTGAACTTCTTGTCTGTATCAATAAGATCTTCAACTGTCTGGCATGCATAGATCACGGTAGAGTGATCACGACCACCAAAGAACTGGCCGATAGACTTAAGTGACGTCTTTGTGTGACTCTTAGCAAGATACATTGATATCTGGCGTGCTTGTACAATTTCTCTCTTGCGTGTTTTGGACTTCACCATTTCAACTGGAACTTCGAAGTACTCACAAACAAGCTTCTGAATGTATTCCATGGAAATCTCCCTGGAGGTGTGCTTGATAAAGTTCTTTAACATAGACTTCGCCAGTGCCAGGTCGATGTCTTTCTTGTTCAGCGTAGACTGTGCCAATAAAGATACCATGGCTCCTTCTAGCTCACGGACGTTATTGTCAATGTTATGTGCAACGTACTCAATTACCTCGCCCGGGAGCTCAATACCATCGGCATACATCTTCTTCTTGAGGATGGCCATACGGGTTTCCAGATCAGGAACCTGCAAATCTGCGGATAGTCCCCATTTGAAACGGCTTAACAAACGCTCTTCTAAACCTGCCAGATCTTTAGGCGCTTTATCAGAGGTCAGGATAACCTGTTTGCCCGACTGATGAAGGTGGTTGAAGATGTGGAAAAAGATATCCTGCGTTTTTTCCTTACCTGCAAAGTTATGCACGTCATCCATGATGATCACGTCCATTGCCTGATAGAAGTTCACGAAGTCATTGATGGTGTTGTTCTTCAATGAGTCAACGAACTGCTGACAGAACTTCTCGCATGATACGTAGATAACTAATTTGTCAGGACTCGTTCTTTTAATTTCGTTCCCGATAGCCTGACCCAGGTGAGTCTTACCAAGACCAACACCTCCGTAAAGCAAGAGAGGGTTAAAAGACGTTCCTCCGGGTTTTGCCGCAACAGCAAACCCTGCTGAGCGTGCAAGACGATTACAATCACCCTCGATAAAATTCTCGAAACAATAATTAGGATTGAGCTGAGGGTCTACCTGTAGTTTTTTGAGGCCAGGTATCACAAATGGATTCTTAATATCCTTGTTGAGGGTTACCGCTACGGGTATGGACTGATATTTTGCTTCAGATCCATTGCCTGTAGATGGCATGTTCGTCGTATAAGGCTTATTGCTTGACGACTTCTCAACAACGATGTTATACTCCAACCGGCCTTCATCACCAAGTTGCTTTTTTACGGTCTTCCGTAAAAGCCCAACATAGTGCTCTTCAAGCCATTCGTAAAAGAATAAGCTTGGCACTTGTATGGTAAGCACATTTCCCTCGAGACGCAATGCTTTTATTGGTTCGAACCAAGTCTTGTAGCTCTGTGTTGGAATATTGTCTTTTATGATCTGAAGACATTGATTCCAAACGTTCGTACCAGTTTTTTCCATGAAGCTTTTTCTTAATAATTTGATTTCCAGACAGTACGGCGAGGATTTTACTGGCCGCTTTGGAACATCGAATATTCGAAAAATTTCCTGCTTTAGGAACTAAAATTTGAAATATCCTTAACTGGCTCAACAGCAGAAGCATAGGCTATCCGGCCTGTTTTTTTACTTCCAAATTCAAAATCGAGCCTTCCGAGGTTGATTCCGGCGAAGCCGACCTGGTTAATGATGACACGTTTGCCTCCCTGATTTTTCAGCTCAGTAGGTGCCGGTAAAAAGGTGTGCGTATGCCCCCCGATGATCAGATCGGTGTGGTATGTACTGGCCGCCAGAACATGGTCAGAAACCTTGTTGTAGTCGTATTGATATCCGAGGTGAGACAGGCAGATAACGAGGTCGCACTTTTCGTCGTTCTTCAGGTAAGACTCGATCTTCAGGGCCGTCTTCACAGGATCGAGATAAAGGGTGTTACCGTACTGCTGTTTGTTGACAAGTCCATCTAACTGGATGCCCAAGCCATATACGCCGACCTTGATTCTACCCTTCTTGAAAATCTGGTAAGATTTCGTTTTACCGTGCAGAGGCGTATCACTAAAGTCGTAGTTGGCAACCAGGAATGGGAAGTTGGCATGTGGCAGCTGCTTGAGGAAGCCTTCCACACCATTATCGAAATCATGGTTACCCATGGTTCCGGCATCATAGCCCATCAAAGACATGAGCTTCAGTTCAGCCTCTCCCCCATAGAAATTGAAATAGGGTGTCCCCTGGAATACGTCGCCGGCGTCAAAGAGGAGCACATGTTCCTCTTCTGCCCTGATCTTCTTAATCAGTGCGGCCCGCGGTGCCGCGCCTCCCATACCTGCATAGCGAACATCGTCGGCCGGAAAAGGATCAATGCGGCTATGCACATCGTTTGTATGAAGGATAGTGAGCTTTTGAACGTCATCGGAAGCAAAGATCTTTTGATAGTCTAAACCAAGTGCAAGAACTGCCGACCCGGTCAGCGTGTTCTTTATAAATTTCCGTCTGTTCATTTGCTCGTATCGTTATCGCTCTGTATTCTGTTATCGAGTTTGGAGGTGATGGCCTTGCCTTGCGCCTGCTGCTCCTTTATATAGGCCAGTATGACGTCCCGTAACTTCAGGGATGTATCTACTCTACCACTACCTCTCGTGTATGCCTCTGCCTTATCGCCTCCGTTGGCCAGATAATCAATAGTCAATACGGTATAGTTTTTTGAGGGGTCGAAAGGGGCTCCGTTGATTTGGATATCAGTAGCCTTCCCGTTTTTGATACTGAACTTTACTCCGGAGACCGGATCACCGTTCAGCGCGGCTATATAATTAAGAAGTTCCTGTACATCGGCCCCTTTCAGAGTAATTGCAACGAGAGCGTTCTCGAACGGCATTAGCTCGTAAACCTTAAAGGCTTTAATAGGTCCTGCGGCAATTGAATTGCGAAGCCCGAAATAGTTGGTATGTACAAAGTCGAAGCTGATGTTCTGACGCTTGCCGGCATCATAGACAATGTCCGCCACCAGATTGTTCAACAAGCCTTCCGGCTTCTTACGTTCCAGGTTGATAGCGGCCACACCGATCACAGCGTTCATCTGCGAATCGATGCCCTTTTTATAAGGCTGATAGAATGATAGTACCGCCGAGTCTATCGGCAGGTCCTTCACGGTGTACAACGATGCATGAGACGACGTCGGGTGTAGCTTCGGCGAACAGGCCGAGAGCCCGATCAGCAGTACAGGTAGCATTCTGCCTGCTATCCTGCCGATGTATGATATTGCAGTATTCATGAAAATGTGGCTTTTAAAAAAGTTGCTGAACATCCCCTTTGATGACCTGTGCCGCAGAATCGTAAGGATTGCTTTCCAGGGAAGAAAGGTGATGAAGAATGAGCTTGCTTAGTTCTACCGGCGGGGCCTCTGCAGGAAGCGACTGCGCCGCATTGTTGATCAGCGCCAGTGTATCTTCCTTGATTTTAGCAAGCGTAGACCATGCCGATGAAGAGACATAGAGCTGCTGAGTGGTATTGTGCTGAAACTCCTCGCGGATCTCTGCTTTGAGCACCTGCTGATATTCTGCCAGCGAGAGCCCCGAGGAGCTTACTCTTAAAAGGAGATTCAGGGGGTTGATACGATCCACCAGCAGGATCAATCGTTCATAGGCCTGAAGTCGCAGGGGAAGCAAGGTAGACTGACTGTCTTTCTTGAGATCGAGCAAGCGTATTTTGAGATGCTGATCAAGATAGGGGCGGATAACCAGGTATGCGATGAAGAAAACGACGATTCCGGATAGGGAATACTTTACGATGTCGAGAAAAAAAAGGGAGATTGATGACATTCTGAATAATTGTTGTCATAGCGTCAAATCGCCTATAACCAAACAAAAATGGGTAAATTACCTTATATTTGTGTAAATAAATTGCAAGAAATGAGTATGGAGACTACATCACTTATACCGGTTTCTTTGACAGAAGGGGCGGCAAAGGAGCTTAGAAAACTGCAGCAGCAACAGGAGCTGGGCGATGAGTTCGGTTTGCGCATTGGTGTTGAGGGAGGCGGATGCTCGGGGATGAATTATATTCTGGGCTTTGATCAAAAGAAAGAAGGAGATCAGGAGTTTTTTCTTGATGGCATAAAAATATACATGCATAAAGCACACGGCCTCTATCTGGCAGGTATGCAAATTGACTTCCAGGACGGCCTGAACTCAAGAGGATTTACGTTCAATAATCCTAACGCATCAAGCACCTGCGGATGTGGTACATCATTCGCAGTGTAGCACCAAGGTTTTTAAAACAAGAAGAGCGGTATCATGATGATGGTACCGCTCTTCTTGTATATAGGGACTTCATCCCGGGTGATGGCCACAGGCCTCTCTCCTCCTGCCTCTTATTTCTTTAAGTCAGACAGGAATTGCTCTGACTTCTTCAACACACGGCCATATGCACTGTCAAGCTGGGAGATCTGTCTCTTCTGATCTTGAAAATAGACTACAGCATCTTCATTGGAACGGTCTGCAACGTCCGGTTCAAAGGCTCTCATCCAGACATTCATCTGCTCGTCGGCACTATCAAGACTGGCTTTCAGGACGCTTATCTGACGAGCAACTAATGCTGTATCCAAAGAAGGTTTCAATTGTTTCAGGCTATCCATGCTTCGGGAGAGTGTATCCAGCTTCATCCGGCTTCTGATCGCCTTCTCACTATCGATCATTACGCTGTCATGCAGTTCAATGACCTCTTTTCGGACGTCCTTGTAGTCGGTGGACGAACCGCAAGCCTGTAACACAAGCGGCAAGCAGACCGCAAGGCTGTATCTGTTTATGTATTTCATCCTGGAGAATTTAAGAGTATGAAGGTAAGAGGAACCTTTTGTATAAACAAGAAATGCGCAGTACTTCTGGTCTGCGCATTTCCTGCTATTTATCTTTAGGAGCCGAGGCTCTGATCTTAGTAGCCGAGGTTCTGGCTGTACAAGCCCTGGCGAACATCCAGCTGTGATTGCGGAACGGGATAAATGATGTAATTTTTCACGAAAGCCTGCATCTGCTTCTGAACATCTTCAGTTGCAATCCATGCGGGGATTTTCGTTTCTACCAGTCCGCTTCTGACCAGGTCATGCCATCTGCTGCCTTCGGCTGCGAACTCTTTTCTCCTCTCTTCCATGAGCTGAGGCAGGGTTACGTTTGCTATCGGCGCCAATCCTGCGCGCTGACGCACCTGGTTCACAATTGCATCTACTTCCGCCTGTGTCCCTGGAGCTCCATGAAGAATACACTCCGCCTTCATCATCAGGATATCGGTATATCGCTGCACGATAAAATTGATCGGCCAGTCGAGGCGATTGTTGGTAGGAAGCTTCGTGATATCCACGTACTTCTTAAAGAAAGAGCGCGTTTCGGTCGATCCATTGAACGTATATCCGGTCTGGATAGAGAAGTTTCTGCGGATGTCGTTTGCCTCGTACGACTTGAGCAGGTCATTGGAGACCGGGCGGATGGTTAAGCCACCCTGCGTGGTTTTACCGAGCGACTGGAACCAGGTATCGGGTACCAGCACCCACGGGAACGTTGCTCCCAGTACCGGGTTGGAGCCATTGATATACTGCACATCGAATACCACTTCGGAATTCCCCTCGTTGGTATAAGAAAATATATTGGCATAGGCGCTTGAAGACGTACCTGCAGTAGAGAGGAAGCCATACTTTCCACTGCCAATAATCTCGTTGAGCAGTGTTAATGCGTTACCCCATTCGTTCAAGCCTAAGCCGGGACCTTTAATTCCATAGTCCAGTCCTGAGCGCGTCATATGCACCAGGGCAAGGAGTCCTTTGGCAGCATACCTGGTAGCCCTGCCTTTGTCTCCCCCTGTGTACTCTTCGGGCAGATTTTCCTGAGCAAACTGCAGGTCTGAAATAATAAAACTGTAGACGTCGGCAACCGGACTTCTGGCTATCGTATTGGCTTCATCAGCTAATACCGCATGTTCGATAATAGGCACCTCTCCGAACCATCTCAGCAGATCGAAATAGAAGAAGGCACGCAGGAAGCGTGACTCTGCCTGCAGACGCGTTCTGAGGTTTTGATCTCCAATAACGGTTCCATTCTTTTCGATCTGATCAAGAACGGTATTGGCTTTAAATATGCCGTTGAAGTTTTCAGACCAGGCTTCAGTAACATAGGGGTTGCTCGCAATCGTACGATGAAAGCTGTTAATGCCTTCCCAGTCGCGCACCCCGCCATCGGATACTGCATACAGGTTGTCTGAACGGGTTTCAGAAAGATTTAACTGCCTGTCAGGATACGCCCTCAGGCTGGCATAAGTAGCATTAACCGCCTGCAGGAAATCGCTTTGTTTTTCATAGAACCTGGCTGAAGATGCGTCAGATATAGGTGCCTGGTCGAGCTCCTTTTCACACGCTGCGAAAAGAAGTGAACATGATATGATAGTGGAAAAAATGATCTTTTTCATCGGAATATATTTGTTTTTAACAGAAGCAATCAGAAGTCTTTCATGGCTATTGCAAGTAAATGCTGCTGATGGTTTCCTACGATTAGATAGATTAGAATGTAAAGTTGACACCGAAGATCAGCGACTTAGGCAAAGGAAGTCCGCCGTAATCTCCTGCTTCGGGGAATGAGGTGCTTCCGCTAAGGTTGGTATTGGTTGCCTCAGGATTGAAGCCACCTCCATAACTGTCGCGGCCAAAGAAGTTCTCTGCTGTTACATAGATCCTTGCTCCCTGAACCTGCTTCGTTTTGATCACTCTCCCCAGATCATATCCAAGGGTAATATTGCGCACTCTGAAATAGTCAGAAGAATACAACCAGTCGGTGTTCTTGATACGTCCGAAGGTAGAATAGGCCTTCCCTACTTCTCCATCGCCGGGATCCTCAGGAGAGCGCCATCTGTTAGCCCAGGTTCCCAGAACATTGTCGGTTAGTCCGGTACCGGTTCTATTAACCGAACGTCCGAACAATGAGTAGATAGATCCTCCATTCTGTCCCTGAACAAGCACGCTGAGGTCGAAGCCTTTGTACCGGAAGTTATTGGTAATCCCCCATGAATAATCAGGGGTAGGATGTCCTACGATTACCCGGTCTTTCGCATCAATGACTCCATCGCCGTTAGCATCCACATACTTGGGATCTCCTACGGTCTGTGTTCCATATCTGGGGGCGTTCGTGTCGATATCCTGCTGAGTCAGGATTCCCTGCTGCTGCACCACGTAGATGCTATACATAGGCTCACCCACTTTCAGAATGCTGTGCTCAATGTCAAAAGAGGAAGGGATTAGTATCTGACTCTGGCCTCCTGGCAATGAAACAACCTTGTTGGTATTATGACTGATGTTTGCCGTTGTGCTCCACTGGAAGTCGCCCATCAGGTTCCTTGAGGTGATCTCGAACTCCCATCCCTGATTCTTTACTTCGCCGGTATTGCCGAGCAAGGTAGAGAAACCGGTGGTTTGAGGGATCGGAATGTTCAGGAGCAGGTTGGAGTTGTTCTTCGAGTACACGTCGAAAGCTCCGGTAATACGATTGCTGAACAATCCGAAGTCGAGACCTACGTCAAAGGTATTAGAAACTTCCCAGGAAACGTCGGGATTAACAATGCGGTTAGGTGCCTGGCCGATAACCGGAACGCCGTTGAAGGTATAGTTGTAATTGGCCAGCGTGGCAATCCCGCTATAGTCGCCCACATTATAGTTACCCGCTTTACCCCAGCTTGCCCTTAGCTTCAGGTCGCTGATCGCCGTGATATCCTGCAGGAAGTTTTCTTCAGAAATCCTCCACCCCAGGGAAGCAGAGGGGAACCATCCCCACTTGGTATTGGTACCGAACCGGGATGATCCGTCACGCCTGATACTGGCTGAAAACAGATACTTGCCGGCGTATGAATATTGCGCGCGACCGAAATAAGAAAGCAGTACGTTTTTTGACTCGGTGGTGCTGCCCGTAATGCCGGCAGCTTTATTCAATGTGGTGACCACATCGTTGGTAAAGCCACCGTTTGAATTGAACTCGCCGCTGTCAAATTTGTCTGAGTTATATGAAGCACCGGCCAAGAGAGAGAGGTCATGCACTTCATTGAACTGCTTGTTGTATGAGAGCGTGTTCTCATTAACGAAGGTCTGTCGCCTGTATGTAGAATAGCTTCCGGAGGTGTTGGCAGTCAACTGCGACTCCCGGCTGGAAAGTGTACCTGTAATCGTGTAAGGGATATAGCGGTTGAAATTGTTGTCTGTATGATCCAGGTTCAGTGTAGTCCGGAAATTCAGACCATCGATGATCTTGTACTCACCAAATATGGTGGCAAGCGTACGGAAGCGCTTGGTCTGCGCAAACGTGTTTTCGAGCTTGCCGATAGGACTGTTCGGCGAGGTGCTCCAACGGTATTGTCCATTCCTGCCGATGTTAGGGTATACGCCCATCGTATCTTCCTGAACGGGCGTCATACTGACCAGCTGGTGAAGGATATTGTCCTTTCCTTCAACTCCCGGATCGTCAGTAATGGAGTACGTAGGTGATAGATTAAGTCCGAACTTCAGCTTGCTGTTCGCATTTACCTCTACGTTCGCTCTGGCGGAATAAGACCGGTAGCCCATTTCTTTAACCATGCCTTCCTGGTCGGTCAGGTTACCTGACACGAAGTAGTTGACCACGTCTGTGGCTCCGCTGGCAGACAGCTGATAGTTCTGCGTGATGCCTCGCTGAAAAGCCTCATCCTGCCAGTCTATGATGCGCAACCCGGGATAGCCCGACTGCTTCCATCTATCATCAATCATGTAAGAGGTATTCACATCATTCGGGCCCAGCTGCTTATCTGCTGCAAGTCCCGAATTCAGGATCTGCCTTCTTTCCGCTGTGGTCTGAGCAGCGGTTCTTCCGGCTCCTGAAGCAACCCACTGCGCGTCGACTACTTCAATAGCGCGATCAATCCATTCCTCACCTGTCAGCATATCCAGCTTCTTACTGCGTTCAACCGTACCGCCGTAAGCATTGAAGGTAATCTTCGGCTTTCCCGACTTACCTCTTCGGGTGGTGATCAATACCACCCCGTTTGATGCTCTTGATCCGTATATGGCAGCGGAAGATGCGTCTTTCAGCACTTGAATAGACTCAATATCGTTGGGATTGATGTTATCCAGCGGATTACCGGATGCATAATTTCCCGAGCCATTAGGAGCAGCGGGAGCCAGGGGGAATCCATCTATTACGTATAAAGGCTCATTACCCGCAGAGATAGAGCCTGTACCTCATACCTGCACGCTCATTCCCTTTCCAGGTGATCCGGTGGTCTGCTTAACGTTCACACCTGCCATCTGACCTACCATCGCCTGGTCGACTCGCTGTACGGGTCGCTCCTCCAGATTATCGGCATTGAACGTCGCCACGGCTCCGGTCAGGCTTCCCTTTTTCTGAGTACCGTAACCGATCACCACAACCTCTTCAAGGCTCTTGGTTGAAGAGCTCATCTGAACATTAAGCACCGGGTTAGCGCCCACGGTTACCTGCTGATCGTTATAGCCGATATATTTAAAAATCAGCACCTGGCCTGGAGATGCTGTGATCGTGAACTTACCTTGCGTATCGGTTGCCGTTCCTGTCGATGTACCTTTAACGGTAACGGAAACGCCAGGCAGGGTTTCTTTATCCGTCGCGTCGGATACCTGTCCCGATATTTTTGTTTGGGCATAAGACCTGTTCAGGAAGAAACAGATCAGAAGAAAGAACAAATATGTCCCACTTCTTAAAAAGCATAAAATGGCTTTCATAGAGTTTAATTGTTTGGTTAAAAGATGTAGTAATTAACGGTAAATTAATTGGCCAGCGCGATGTCTGGGTAGCTGTTGTATAAACTTAGAAGATACTGAGCAAAGTTGCATCCTGCTGCATCCTGCATCAACTTACTTCCTCCGTGACCTTCAGAGGAAGGTTATGCTTTCCAAAACCAGAGCCCTCCCGATCTGTTATGAAGGTGAGCGAAGCTCATAATAATCTATCTATCTGACACTTGGAAAAGAGCCTTATCGCGGATCATACAGGATCTAACTAATTCTGCATGCCTGTGATTCGGGAAGCTTTTCTGCAACGCTATCTGAATGATGAAAAACATATTTACTTTATCAGCCCTGCTATTACTTAGCCTCGGGGGAAGGGCTCAGTCTGATGTGCCGCTGGAAGATGCTCAGTTCGGCATTCGTATTGTGGCCGACAAGCTGAGCGATCCGTGGGAGCTCACAAATGCACCAGATGGTCATCTCTGGGTGACCGAGTCGAAGGGGTACCGCGTGCTGCGAATAGATCCTGCAAACGGAAAGAAGCAGGTGCTGCTCGACATCAACCAGCAGAGAAAGTTTCCGCGATTCGACAAAAAAGCAGGGAGTGCACCCTGGCCTCAGGGAGGACTGATGGGAATGGCCCTGCATCCCTCTTTACTAAAGGGCAAACCCTTTGTGTACCTGGCCTACATCTATGAATATAAAGGCAATCCGGGCAATGTAGACGGTGGCACAGAGGGAGGTGGGCATAAATTCACCCAGCGCGTAGTGAGATACACCTATGATATGAAGGCTGGCAGATTGCATCAGCCTGTGGTTCTTTGTGATACCGTACCTGCCAGTAACGACCATAATGGAGGCAGACTGCTGATTGCTCCTGTAGAGGGCAAGCCTTACCTCTTCTTCAGCATTGGCGATATGGGTGCGGGGCAGTTCTCCAACGGTGCCAGGTTAAACAAGGCACAGAATAAACAAAGCTATGAAGGAAAGGTGCTCCGCTTCAATCTGGAGCAGGATACAGATGCCGGCAAGGGTGATCAATGGATCCCGAACGACAATCCGTTTAATAGCCCCCGTCAGAGTGCAGTATGGACCTTGGGTCACCGCAATCCCCAGGGGCTGGCTTACCTTTCGGATAATGGCAAAGACCGGCTGTACGCCGTGGAACATGGCCCCTACTCCGACGACGAGGTCAACCTCATCGAGAAGGGAAGCAATTACGGACATCCTCTTGTCCTTGGTTATGATGATGGGAATTACAATGGTCTTGCTGCCTCGGTTTCTGATAAGGAGCAATATCCGGGCATCTGGAATACCAGCTATCCACTGATTAAAGACGAAAAGGCAAATGCCCGCGAGATAGGCGACAGCTACAGAAATCCGATCACTAGCTTCTATCCGACCGGGAACCAATTACTGACAGCACTCTTCAAGAAGGTCGTGGCAGGCGGGAGGCAGGAGTGGCAGTCGTTTGCCCCCTCAAGCGTGGCAGCCTATCATTCTGATGCAATCCCAGGCTGGAAGAATTCTTTGCTGATCAGCACCCTCAAAGGAGCGCGACTGCTCAGGGTGAAGCTGGATAACAACGGAAAGGTTGCCAACAGTAACGTGTATGAATACGCAAGAGGCAAGGTGCGTTACCGCGATGTTGCCGTTTCTGAAGATGGATTGAAGCTCTATCTTGCGGTGGATAGCTCATCGGTAAGCTCCGGTCCCTCGAAGGCTGATCCGAAAGAAGTATCCTACAGAGGCTGCATCCTTGAATTGAGCTATAAATCAGCTTCTGCCCAAACCAATAAGGCTGAAACGATCAATAGAGAAGCATTGCCGCCTGCAAAAAGGAGAGAACAGGAGCAGAATTAGTTTGAAGTAAAATATGTAATTTAGAAAGAAGGTTCCACGTGGTGCTTTTCCCTGTTCTAAGCTGTACATCGAACTTATCAAACCTCACTAAGCATGAGCGCTACTCTTCAAAGTCCAACCAAACTGTCTCAGGAACAGCGGGATCAACTTCTGCAGGTATTAAGATCCCGCTTTGAAAAGAATATGACCCGGCATGAAAATGTAGATTGGGAGCATGTACGTAGCACACTGGAAGCAGACTCCCGAAAGCTATGGTCGCTCTATGAAATGGAAAGAACGGGAGGTGAGCCGGATGTTATTTTCCTGAACGGCGATACATGGGCATTTATCGACTGTTCAGCCGAAAGTCCCAAAGGCCGCAGGAGCATCTGCTATGACCGTGCAGCGCTGGATTCCAGAAAAGAAAACAAGCCTTCCGGCAACGCACTCGAAATGGCGGAAAACATGGGCATCCAAATTTTGAATGAGGAGCAATACAGGCATTTGCAGCAATTCGGAGAGTTCGACATCAAAACCTCCAGCTGGATAGAAACGCCACCCGCTATCCGGAAGCTCGGAGGAGCACTGTTCTGCGACCGCCGCTATAATACCGTCTTTACCTACCACAATGGAGCCGAGTCGTACTATGGCGCAAGAGGCTTCCGTGGCATGCTGATCATCTGAAGATGGGCGGGCCCGGCTAGCTGTGCATTTTCAAAGCACCTTCTTTTTGACTACAACAACAGCAGATCTGGCTACAAGCATTCTTATCCTGTTCCTGAAATTTGAATATCAAAATCAACAAGATGAAAATATTGGTAACAGGAGCCTCCGGCTTTGTAGGCTCTGCAGTAGTGAACAGTCTTTTAGCCGCCGGGCACCAGGTCACCGGTCTTGTACGTTCACGGGAGGCAGCATCTAAGCTGGAATCTCTCGGGGCACAGCCTATACCTGGCACCCTGGAAGATCTGAACATCCTTAAACAAAGCGCTAGGCAAGCCGATGGTGTCATCCACACCGCTTTTAATCACAACTTCAATGAATACGCCACCGCTGCGGAAGCAGACAAAAAAGCCATTGAGGCTTTAGGAGAGGCATTGAAAGGTACGGCGAGGCCCTTGATCGTTACCGGTGGCCTCTTAGGCATACGCCCGGAAGGCGAGTTTATCACCGAGGCAGATGCAGCCTCTGCTTTCCCGAGAGCTTCAGAATCGACAGCGATGGCCCTGGCAGAACAGGGTATCAACGCCTCTGTCATTCGCCTCTCCTGCTCCGTACACGAAAAAGGCGATACCGGCTTCATCCCTTTCCTCATCAACCAGGCGCAGAAGAAGGGCATATCCGCCTACGTTGGAGATGGTAGCAATCGCTGGCCAGCGGTGCATCGGCTTGATGCAGCAGAACTATTCAGGCTGGCGGTCGAGAATCCTACAAGAGGTGCCAGATACAATGCCGTTGCCGACCAGGGGTTCTCCTTAAAACAGCTGGCCGGAAGGATTGGCGAACGCCTTCATCTCCCCGCACAGTCAATAGCCGAGGATCAGGTCGCACAGCACTTCGAATGGATGAGCATGTTTATTACTTTAGACGCAGCCGCGACCAGCTATGATACGCAAACGACGCTAGGCTGGAAACCTTCTCAGCCGAGTTTACTAGAAGACATGGAGATGAACTACTTTTCTTCCTGATTAAAATACAACAATAAACACCAGAATATTTAGCAAAAAACAACCATGAGCAAAATAGCATTAGTAACAGGCGGAAGCCGCGGGCTCGGCAGAAACATGTCGATCGCACTAGCCAAAAAAGGTCTCGACGTCATACTGACCTACAATTCCAACAAGGAGGCAGCCGATGAGGTAGTGGCCGGTATCCAGGCACTCGGACAGAATGCCTACTCCCTTCAGCTCGACACAAGCAACATCCATGTTTTTGACACTTTCCATCAGCAACTCACCAACCTACTAAACGAGAAGGCCGGTCACCCGGGAATCGACTACCTCATTAACAACGCAGGTACAGCATTATACGCCCCCATCGCAGAGGTCACAGAACAACAGCTGGACGATATCTTCAACATTCACTTCAAAGGCGTATTCTTCTTAACCCAGAAACTGCTGCCGCTGATAAATGATGGAGGTGGTATTATCAATATCTCTTCAGGGCTTACCCGCCTGACCATGCCGGGGTCTTCCGTTTACGCAGCTCAGAAAACAGCAGTAGAAACCCTCTCCCGGTACATGGCTCAGGAGCTCGGTCCAAGGAAAATCAGAGTGAATGTATTAGCTCCCGGAGCAATAGAAACGGATTTCGGAGGTGGGCGTACTCGTGATAACAAGGAAATCAATGCACGCATAGCCGGCTTTACTGCCCTGGGTCGTGTAGGCTTACCTGGTGATATTGGCGGAGTAGTGGCATTCCTGTGTACCGATGATGCCTATTGGATCAACGGACAGCGCATCGAAGTATCAGGCGGTCAGGGCTTGTAAAAGAACAAAATACACCAGCATTCCCTACTTTAGTATTCTAAAAAGAAGTAAAAGATGTCAAAGCCCATCAGAATAAAGTCCATCAGTGAATACCACCGCTTGAGGGGACTGCCCCAGCCTGAGCACCCCCTGATCAGTGTGGTAGATTATTCAACGATGAACTTTAATGCGAATGACATCAGGCAGAGCTTTATGACAGATTACTATTCCATTTCTATAAAAAGGGGGATTGGCAAGATGCATTATGGGCAGCAACAATACGACTTCGACGAGGGAGTCATGTATTTCCTGGCACCCAATCAGGTACTGGGAGTAGAACCTGCACAACAAACAGACCATCCGAGGTCAGGATGGATCTTATTGATCCATCCTGACTTTCTTTGGAACACAGCTCTGGCTAAAAACATCAAGCAGTATAAATATTTTGACTACTCGGTAAACGAAGCCCTCTTCCTTTCAGAAAAAGAAGAGGCTGTCATCAACGGGATTATTCAAAACATCCAACAGGAGTACCACAGTAACATCGACCAGTTTAGCCAGAATATCATCATCTCGCAGATAGAGACCTTGCTGAACTATGCCGAACGATTCTACCAAAGGCAGTTTATCACCCGGAAAATTACCAATCACCAGATACTTGGGCGACTTGAGCAACTGCTGGACGAATACTTTGAAAAAGATGATCTGATATCTAAAGGCTTGCCTACAGTGCAATACGTGGCTGACAACCTCAACGTCTCGCCAAGCTATCTGACCGGATTACTCAAAACCCTTACAGGGCAGAATACCCAACAACTCATCCACGACAAGCTCATCAAGAAAGCAAAGGAAAAACTTTCTACTACTAACCTTTCTGTAAGTGAAATAGCTTATGAACTCGGCTTTGAGCATTCCCAGTCGTTCAGCAAATTATTTAAAAGCAAGGCGGCAATCTCTCCACTCAAATTCAGACATTCTTTCAACTAATGGCAGATCATCTCTGAGCCTCGATGGAATGAAATACGCAAACGTTCGTTTTAAACTGAAAGCAATTCTTATCTTAATCTTCTTGCAGCGTAGTACACGTTTTGCTTAGCCCTCAATATTTTAGCAGTATAACAACTGTTATAGAAGGGAGATCTCAACAGAAACAAGCTTCATTTATTCTGTGCGACCACAATGAGAACGCCTGTAACTATGTAATTCATTAAAAAATTTCAGAAAACCTAATTTCTTAAACGATAATACTAATTTCATCCCATGAGTACAGCACATCAATTCAACGCACATTTAGAAAAGCCGATCGGCAGTGGCTATGCACCTGTTAATGATGTACAGGTCTATTATGAAGTATATGGTGAGGGTAAACCTGTCATTTTACTACACGGTGCGTTTATGACTATTCAGACAAACTGGGGAGAATTGATTAATGAGCTTTCGAAGACAAGGAAAGTCATTGCCCTGGAATTGCAAGGACATGGCCGTACCCCATTTTCAGAAAGAACCTTATCACGTGTCACTCTGGCAAGCGATATTGAGGGAGTAATGGATTACCTGAACATTGAGAGCGCCGACGTAGTAGGATATAGCTTCGGAGGCTCTGTAGCCTACCAGTTTGCCGTACAATGCCAGCAAAGGTTAAGAAAATTAGTGATTATCTCTTCTGCCTATAAAACGGAGGGCTGGATGTCCGAAACAAACGCAGCATTTAAAGCCATGAAGCCAGAATTCTTCACGAATACGCCTCTCCAGGAAGCCTATGATGCAGTAGCTCCCGATAAAACAAAATGGGTACCTTTCCTGGAAAAGATGATCGCTTTAGCAGGGCAACCCTATAACTCAGGAGATGAGAATATCGCGCACATTAGCTCTCCGGTATTACTGATTGCCGGCGACAATGATGGATTGGATAAAATAGAACTGATGAAGACGTACCAATTATTGGGAGGCGCAATAAACGCCGATATGAGCGGGCTGCCTAAATCACAATTGGCGATCCTGCCTGCGCAGGGACATGTAAGTCTGATGAGCCAGACACAAACACTATTCAGTTATCTGGATAGCTTCCTGGATTAACCACGACCTTGAATGAGTATTCGTATGGGCTACAGATAAGCAGGCCAAACTAGCAGGATTTTACGTAACCATATAAAAACAAAAAACCCACTGAAATTTCAGTGGGTTTTTAATTCAGCGGAGAGGGAGGGATTCGAACCCTCGATACCCTTTTGAGGTATACACACTTTCCAGGCGTGCTCTTTCGACCACTCAGACACCTCTCCTTTGGTGGGACGCAAAACTAAGAATTTCTGTCAGAACATCCCAAGCTTTGCAAAATAAATATTAAAATACCGTTTTAGACGCTACAGGCGAACTTTTGCTCAACTCACCCCGCAAGTTCGTTTCCAGTAAATGAGTAATACGTTCGGCAGTAAAGCCCCGACCCAACAAAAACATCAGCTTGGTAACCGCTGCCTCGTAAGACATGTCAAAACCACTCGCTACGCCCATATCCTTCAAAGGCCGGCTCGTTTCATACCTTCCCAACTCCACCGTTCCCACTTTACACTGCGAAATATCTAAGATCACCTTACCGTTGTCGATGGCCGACTGCAGGCAGTTCAGGAACCATTCATCCGTAGATGTGTTTCCCGCGCCAAACGTTTCCAGGATAATCGCACTTGTTGCTGAGTTCACAATCGCCTTTACTGTCTCCTGAGATATCCCCGGATAGAGCTTCAGTACCGCAATCGAGTTGTTAAGCTTCTTATGCACCCTGAAGATACACTCATCACATTTACGTATGCTGGAGTCATTATATCGCAGATGAACACCCGCTTCCGCAAGAACCGGATAATTAGGTGAACGGAATGCTTCAAATTTGGCAGAATTGTATTTAAATGCGCGGTTTCCCCTGAAAAGCTGGAAGTCGAAGTAAATACATACTTCCGGTACGCGGGCTTTGCCATTTTGCTTAGCGGAGGCAATCTCAAGAGCAGTGATCAGGTTCTCCTTCGCATCTGTACGAATCTCTCCGATCGGAAGTTGAGACCCCGTAAAGATCACCGGTTTATTCAGGCCTTCCAGCATAAAGCTCAGAGCCGAAGCCGTGAAAGCCATCGTATCAGAGCCATGAAGAACCACGAACCCGTCATACAAGGCATAATTCCGCTCAATGATATCCGCAAGCTCAATCCAGACCTCCGGCGTCATGTTCGAAGAGTCGATGATCTCAGCGAAAGAATGTACCGTTATCTCATAATTCAGACGTCTTAATTCCGGAACATTCTCAGTGATTAAGTTGAAGTCAAGAGGCATTAACGTACCCGTAACCTTATCCTGAACCATGCCTATGGTTCCCCCGGTATAAATAATGAGTACCTTTGTCATCTTAGCTCAGCTCTGTATTTTTTGATAAAGATAAAAAAGGAATGCATTTCTCAAATACCAAATATTCTTTTTGAATTTTCAGTAGTGACTTCAGCAACCTCTTCAATCCGTAAATTTTTTATAGCTGCAACCTTTGCAGCAATGTAGGGCAGGTAACTGCTTTCGTTAGTTTTACCTCTGAAGGGCACCGGCGCCAGGTAAGGTGAATCCGTTTCCAGAACGATATAATTCAGGTCGATCTGCTCAATCACCTTATCAAGTCCGGAATTCTTATACGTTAGCACGCCACCGATTCCCAGATAAAAGTTTAGTTCAATTATACGACGCGCCTGCTCGATAGTTCCCGAAAAACAATGAAAAATCCCTCTCAGTTTTTCGTCCTTCTCCTCCATCAGGATAGCATAAACCTCATCGAAGGCCTCGCGGCAATGAATGACGATCGGTAGATCCAGCTCCTTAGCCCATTTAATCTGCCTGCGGAAGGCGTCCTGCTGTATCGCAAGAGTGCTTTTATCCCAGTAAAGATCAATACCTATCTCCCCGATTGCCACCACTGATGACAGCTCATTGCTCCGAAGGAATTCCAACTCTTCCAGGTAATTCTCCTTCACATTGCAGGGGTGAAGACCTGTCATCGGAAAACAATAATCAGGATATTCATTCGTCAGGCCAGCCACCAAACCTAGTGACTCGCTGTCTACGTTCGGCAAAAAGAGCCTGGTCACATGGTTATCCAGGCAACGGTCCATCAATAGCTTCCGACTTTCCGTATCCGTTTCGTAATAAAGATGCGTGTGCGTGTCCGTAAAAATCATTAATGCAAATATCGTTCATTAGAAACAAAAAAGCCGCTTCAGAAAACTGAAACGGCTTTTTATATGACATTTATATTGTATTACTTAACTTCTTCGAAGTCAACATCAGTAACAGTGTCACCATTGTTGGCAGCATTTCCGCCAGTAGCTCCCGCTCCCGGATTAGCACCACCCTGAGCTCCTGGATCCTGAGTACCTTTGTACATATCCTCAGAAGCAGCAGTCCATGCAGTCTGCAACTCAGCCTGAGCTACGTCGATGTCAGCAAAGTTCTTCGCTGCATAAGCGTCCTTCAGCTTCGTTAAAGCACTTTCGATAGGCGCCTTCTTGTCAGCAGGAACCTTATCACCGTACTCGCTCAACTGTTTTTCAGTAGAGAAGATCAATGCGTCAGCAGCGTTCAGCTTGTCGATCTCTTCTTTTGCTTTTTTGTCAGATTCAGCATTTGCTTCTGCCTCTTCCTTCATCTTCTTGATCTCTTCATCTGTCAGACCTGAAGAAGCCTCAATACGGATCTTCTGCTCTTTACCAGTTGCCTTGTCTTTAGCAGACACGTGCAGGATACCGTTTGCATCAATATCGAAAGTTACTTCGATCTGAGGCACACCACGAGGTGCTGGTGGAATTCCATCTAAGTGGAAACGACCAATTGTACGGTTCTGGTTAGCCATAGGACGCTCACCCTGAAGGATGTGGATCTCTACTGATGGCTGGTTATCAGAAGCTGTAGAGAAAGTCTCTGACTTCTTGCTTGGGATAGTTGTGTTAGACTCGATTAACTTCGTCATTACACCACCCATAGTTTCGATACCTAAAGAAAGTGGAGTAACGTCAAGAAGCAATACATCTTTCACTTCTCCTGTTAATACACCACCCTGAATAGCAGCACCGATCGCAACAACCTCATCCGGGTTAACACCTTTTGAAGGCTCTTTTCCGAAGAAAGCTTTAACCGCATCCTGAATAGCAGGGATACGAGTAGAACCACCTACCAGGATGATCTCATCGATATCTGAAGTAGATAAGCCTGCATTTTTCAATGCTGAACGGCAAGGCTCAATAGTACGTTTGATCAGGCTATCTGCCAGTTGCTCAAATTTAGCACGGCTTAATGTACGCACTAAGTGCTTAGGACCGCTCTGATCAGCTGTGATATAAGGAAGGTTTACTTCTGTCTGTGTTGAACTTGAAAGCTCGATTTTTGCTTTTTCAGCAGCTTCCTTCAAACGCTGAAGCGCCATAGGATCTTTCGCAAGGTCCATTCCGTTTTCAGATTTGAACTCAGCAGCTAACCAGTCAATGATCACCTGATCGAAGTCATCACCACCAAGGTGAGTATCACCGTCAGTTGATTTTACTTCAAACACGCCATCACCCAATTCCAGGATAGACACGTCATGAGTACCACCACCGCAGTCAAAAACAGCGATCTTCATATCCTTATGAGCTTTATCCAGACCGTATGCTAAAGCAGCAGCTGTAGGCTCATTGATGATACGTTTAACAGTTAATCCAGCAATCTCACCAGCTTCTTTCGTAGCCTGACGCTGAGCATCGTTAAAGTATGCAGGAACAGTGATAACTGCTTCTGTAACTTCATGACCTAAGAAATCCTCAGCAGTCTTCTTCATTTTCTGAAGAACCATTGCAGAAATTTCCTGAGGTGTATATTTACGACCGTCGATATCAACGCGTGGAGTGTTGTTATCACCTTTAACTACCGCATAAGGTACACGCTCTAACTCACGGGATACTTCATTGAAGCCATTTCCCATGAAACGCTTGATCGAATAAATCGTTTTTGTAGGGTTAGTGATTGCCTGACGCTTTGCAGGATCTCCGACCTTACGCTCTCCGTTTTCAACAAACGCAACAATTGATGGTGTTGTGCGTTTTCCCTCGCTGTTGGCTATAACTACAGGCTCATTACCTTCCATTACGGCAACGCAAGAGTTTGTTGTTCCTAAGTCGATACCAATAATCTTTGACATATTATATTCTCTATTAAATTCTTTAAAATCAATAACACTCTTACTTATCAATGCCTATGCCAACATTCCAATTAAACACTTTGTCATAACATGAGCCGTATCAGACAAGTAAAGAAAACGCAGGAAATGACAAGATGACAGAACTACTTCTTTTTAGTTGCAGTCGTTGTCTTCTTCGCAGGAGTACTTTTGATAGGAGCCTTCAGCTTTGGTGCAGAAGGCTTTCGTACTGCAGGTGCCTTCTTCGGTGCTTGCACGGTCTTCTTAACCGGCACCACCTTTACTAATTCCACCTCAAAGTCGAGCGTACTGAACGGAGCAATATCCTGCCCTGCACCGCGCGGACCGTAAGCCAGGCTCGACGGGATCAGAAAGCGTGCCTTTGATCCCTCATTAAGTAGCAACAAGCCTTCGTCCCAACCTGGGATTACTTCTCCTTCGCCAACCACAAAGCTGATGGGCTCATAATTGCGGCCTGGTTGCTCCAACCCGCCTTTCTTCGCCTCTGCTTCAATGCTCGAGTCGAATAATTTACCGCTAAGGGTACGGCCGATATAGTTCACATATACCGTATCACCCGCCACAGGACGCACTTTTGTTGTCGGACGCAGCACAGTATAGCGTAAACCTGAAGGCGTTGACATCATCTTCAGCTGGTTCTTTGAAACAAAGGCCTCCAGAATGCTCACCTCATTTACCTTCAATGAATCGGCAGTCTTTGCCTGCGCATCCATCATCTTCTGGCGTTCTGACATAGCCTGCTCCATCGACTGCACTTTATCTACCCTGATCACAAACTGCAGGCTGCTTCCTGCAGGAAAGAATGAAGGACGCTCCATCTGACCATCCTTGAACAAAGAGTCTGCAGGGATTTTAACCAATGCACTATCCTTCTCTCCCATCAAAGGGAAGAAGTACATCAGATCGGCAATGTTCCGGCTACTGTCTACCGCAATGGTAACAGGCCTTCCGGCTTCGAATGAATTGAATAGCACGGAATCCTTATCCGTTTTCTGAATGAAGTTAAACGTGATCACGTCATTCATCTTGATCTTTTCCGAAGCATTCGGTGTGAAGATCTCATAAGAGACGCCATTAGGCATTACTACAGCCTTGCTCTGAGCCACCGCTGTTTGTGCCTTCTTGGATTTCGATGCCTTCTTCTTAGACTGGGCAGACACCTGCACCGACAATAAGAAAAGCAGCGCCAACAATATATTTCCTGATTTCATAATTAAGAGCTTATAAATTAAAAATCCGGCTGGGTATGAGCCAGCCGGACAAACAATATTTTAGAATGCAATCACTGTATAATTAGTGACCGTGACCATCACCTGCTGAATGGCCAGGAGCCATTGGAGCCGCAGGAGCTGCTGATCCCGGAACAGGTTTAATGATATCCAATACTTCCATTTCGAATACCAATGGCATAAACGGAGGGATAATCTGGCTTCCCTGCTCACCATAAGCTAATTTCGAAGGAATGATAAATTTCACTTTGCTACCTTTAGAAAGCAACAGCAAACCTTCATCAAAACCAGGGATAGTCGCATTTACACCAGCAGGAACCTTCATAGGCTCATAAGGGCGCATTGGGTTGAATAATCCCGGAGTTTTCTTTGCAGTTTCCAATACACTGGTATCGAATACTTTACCAGTCAGGAAGCTACCTGTATAGTTTAATTTAACTGTATCACCAACAGCTGGTTTGGCACCATTTCCTTCTTTCTCAACTACGTAGTTAAGACCAGAAGCAGTTACAGTTGGTTTCAAGTTGTTTGAAGCGATGTAGCCGCTGATCTTTCCAGCTTCCTGGTTTTTCGCTTTCGCAACTTCTGCCTTCAGGTACTCATCAACTTTACCCTGAAACAGGCTGTCAGTTAAAGTTCCTTTAGGAATTACTTTATCAACCTTGAAAGTGAAGATCATGTACTTGCCTTTTGTATTCTCAGGCTTCGGCATGTTCATCTTTGCCTGCAAAGAATCCAGGTTGATTTTGAAAGTTGCACTGTCACCTTCACTCAACATCGCCAAAGCGGCGTAGATATCTCCCTTGAATGCAGACTTCTGCTGAGCAACAAACATCGGTCTGTCGTAATCGTATGAATTGGAAAGTACTGAATCTTCCTCAGTTTTCTGGATAGCATGCAAAGCAACGAAGTCACCTTCTTTGATCGCCTCACCATCTTTATCCTGGTGAATGATGTATTGCATATCCCCCTCACCTTTTTTAAACTGTTTGCAGCTAGTAAATGCTAACGCTGCAACTCCCAACATAATTAAGCTTTTGTTCATTTTATTTTGTGGTTACTGTATTAATAGACTTTTATATTCAACTAGAATCTCTTTAAACTTGGCAACGGTTGCATCCAGCGACAGGTCCGACTGTCCTCCCGCTGCATTACGGTGACCTCCGCCTTTGAAATACTTCTTACAGATCTCGTTCGCAGGAAAATCTCCGGTGGAGCGCAAAGACAACTTTACTAAATCCGGGCGTTCGATGATCAATGCGGCCAGGCGGATACCATTTATCGTCAACGCGTAGTTCACGAGGCCTTCCGAATCTCCCGTTGAGATGGAGAACTCCTTTAGCTCATCTGCCGAAACATGGATCAGTGCGGCGTTATACTCCGGCAATACCTCCAGCTTGTTCAGCAAACAATGACCTAAGAAGCGTAAACGGCTTTCAGAGAAGTTATCGTATACCAGCTGATGTATTTTCCAGTTTTCTGCCCCCCTTGAAATTAAGTCAGCAACAATCAGATGCACCGCAGGCGTAGTTGTCGGAAAACGGAATGAACCGGAGTCAGTCATGATACCGGTATAAAGACAGGTGGCCACATCCTTATTGATCAGATCCTCTTCTTCCATCACTTTGCAGATGAATTCATAAACGAGCTGAGCTGTTGAGCAGGCGTTGATGCTCCAGTATCTGTAGTCGTCAAAATCCTGTGGCTCGAGATGATGATCGATCATGACTTTGATAGCTGCCGATTCTTCAACAGGTCCAGCCATATCGTAAATGCGGCTCAGCGCATTGAAGTCGAGGCAGAATATCAGTTCAGCATCCGCAATGTGCTGGTTACAGCCCTCTACATCCTGAGGATAAACCAGTACTTCCGGATTATTGGGAAGCCATTGAAGAAAGACAGGGTAGTCAGAAGGTGTGATCACCTTAACATGATGCCCTTTCTGAATCAGATAATTATAAAGCCCCAAGGATGAGCCCATTGCGTCGCCATCGGGTTTATGATGGGTGGTAATTACAATTCGCTTGGGTAAAGCCAATAATTCTTTAAGGGAGTTTATCTCTGGCATCATTTAATTAAAGAATGCAAAGCTATTAAAAACCTTGACGTTACAAAACCCAATAATTGCATACGTTACGCGCATGATCCCCGCTATTTACTTTTCTAAAATCTTTTATGCTCCAATTAAAATCATAATTTTGCAGCAATATATAAAAAACGATGGCAACAAACAGAACATTTACAATGATTAAACCAGATGGCATAGCAAACGGCCATATGGGAGCTATTCTTGATGATATCACGAAGGGGGGATTCAAAATCATCGCATTAAAATACACTAAACTTTCAGCTGAAACTGCTGGTGCATTTTATGCAGTACATAAAGAGCGTCCTTTCTACGCAGATCTTGTTTCTTTCATGAGTTCTGGTCCGATCATCGCAGCGATCCTGGAGAAAGACAACGCAGTAGAAGATTTCCGTAAACTGATCGGTGCAACTGACCCTACTAAAGCAGAGCCAGGAACAATCCGTAACAAATACGCAAAATCAATCGACGCAAACGCGGTTCACGGATCTGATTCTGACGAGAACGCAGAGATCGAAGGAAGCTTCTTCTTCTCTCAGTTAGAGCGTTTCTAATAAATCAATATAATACAAGAAAGGCTGCCCCAATGAGGCGGCCTTTCTTGTTTACGCCCTTTTTTTAATATCTCACTTCAATTTGCCCCCTTCTGGCGACCGGCCAAAAACAGCCCGCATTTTTTCGCCTCCTTAAATCCTGCATTCACCGAAAACTTCCCTTCACCGACCTAATACGCGTTTTCAAGCTGTGTTTTCTGTTCTACTTTTGATTCAACAAACAAGGACAAAAACTTAAAAACTTAAAACTCACTGATATGAAAACTCTTCAAACATTAACCGCCGCTTTCTTAATCGTATTTTCCATGAGCGCATTCGCAGCCAACGAACCAAGCAGCAAAAGAGCTGGAATGAACCATGCGGTACTGACCTACATTGACGCATTCACACAAGGCGACACCAGGGGACTTCCAGCCATTCTTGATGAAAACGTAAAGTTCAGCAGCACCAAAGCCGACAAAGTGGTAAGCTACAACCGCTCACAGATCGTTCAATCATTAAAACAACTTCAGAACATAAAACAGAACTGCGAAACCAGCTACAGCGTAATGGAGTACAACAACGCCCAGGCATTGGTAAAGGTGAACATGATCTATCAGGACTTCACCAAAGTGAATTATGTATTGATGGAAAACACATCTGAAGGCTGGAAGATCAAAAGTGTAACCAGCACCTACAACTAGTTCCTCTTCTTAACATTCTTCTTCATATATATACACTGCGACGGCTCCCTATACTGGAGCCGTCGCTATTTGCATTATAAAGGTTCTTCTTCTTCTTCTTCTTCTTCTTCTTCTTCTTCTTCTTCTTCTTCTTCTTCTGCTGCTGCTGCTGCTGCTGCTCCACAACCTTCATCACCCAAACCCCTCTAAAAACAACTCCAAACTCGCCAGAATTACCACTAACAAACCAGCCTTAAAACCAATTTAAGCCCGTTTTTCATCACCAAGCCATCCGATCTCCTGCCGGCCAAAAACAGCTCCTTTTTTTCACCGACACAAATCCCCCATTCACCGAAAACTACCCTCTACTGGCCTAATATGGGTTTTTCAGCGACGTTTTCTGTTCTACTTTTGATTCAACAAACAAGGACAAAAAACTCGAAACTTAAAAACTTACTGATATGAAAACCCTACAAACACTAACCGCAGCATTCCTGATCGTATTCTCTATGAGCGCCTTTGCAGCCGGAGAACCCAACAGCAAAAGGTTCAACATGAACTACGCAGTACAGACTTATATTGATGCCATGACAAAGGGCGACGTGAAAGAATTACCAGCTCTATTAGACGCAAACGTCAAGTTTAGCTGCACTCGTGCGAACACCGTTACAACGCACAGTAAATCACAGATCGTCAAATCGCTCAAAAGCATTCAGGATATCAAACAGAATTGCGAGACCAGCTACAAGGTACTTGAATACAACAAGGCTCAGGCCCTTGTAAAAGTGAGCATGAAATATCAGGATTTCATTAAAGTCAACTACGTGACCATGGAAAACTCAGCTGATGGCTGGAAGATCACCAACGTAACCAGCACCTTCAACTAATTTCCCCGTCTATATATATCATGCAAAAGGCTCCTTAAGGGAGCCTTTTCTATTTATAGAAATACAATTTCCTCGAGTACCTGACTCCCGGCACGTTCATTCATCTTCTCCAGGATCTGCGAACGAATCATCACCAGTTCGTTCTTCAAAACCGAAGACTCCACCCGGATGAACAGTTTTTTCTCCCGGATATATAGCTGCCGTGTCCGGTTAGCCACCGCAGGCCCCATCATCTCGGGCCATGCTGCCACCAGAGAAGTTTCGTCGAACTTCCGCTTCAGCTTATACACCCGCAGCATCTGCTCAATGGCTTCTTTAATCGGCTTATCGTTCGTTTTTCTCATGGCTTACTGTTCCTTTCGAAACTACAAAAGTAGTCAACTCCACGCCTATCGCTGCAAATATTCCCTCAATTCGCTCGCGGCTCGTATCGGTAATAAATATCTGTCCGAAATCATCATGAGAAACCATCGTCATCAGCTTCCGGATCCGCTTATCGTCCAGCTTGTCGAAGATATCATCCAGTAAGAGCAAAGGTTTATATCCTTTCTTCAGTTGAAGAAAACTGTACTGCGCCAGCTTCAGGGAGATCAGAAAGGACTTCTGTTGTCCCTGCGAACCAAACTTCTTCATCGGCATGCCGTGCACGCTGAAATTCAGATCATCTTTATGTATACCCATGGTAGTGCGCTGCAGAAAACGGTCACGCTCTACAGAACCCCTGAGCAGTTCATGGAAATCCTGATCAAACAGAGGCGATTCATATTTCAGCTCCGCCTGCTCGGCATCTTCCGTCAGGTACTGATAGTGCTTTTGAAACACAGGGATAAAAACCTCCATGAAGTCTTTCCTTTTCTGGAAAATCTTTTGTCCCGATGCAACAAGCTGGTCATCCAGGATTCCCAGCAACTCCGGGTCGTAGCTCCCCTGCTCGGCAATCGACTTAAGCATGGCATTCCGGTTCAGCAGATTTTTATTATACACGATCAGCTCATCCAGGTATTGTGCGTCCGTCTGCGAGATCACGTTGTCGATAAAGCGCCGGCGCTCCTCACTCCCTTCGGTAATGATATTGACATCGTTCGGCGAGATCATCACCGATGGGAAGAGGCCTATATGGTCAGCCAGACGCTGGTATTCTTTCTTGTTCCTTCTGAACTGCTTTTTCTGATTGCGTTTCAATGAGCAGGATATCACTTCCGGCACATCGTCCTTGTCGAACTTTCCCTGCACCATAAAGAAATCAGCCTGACTTCTGATCTGCTGGGTGTCAATTGGATTGAAGTAACTTTTACACAACGACAGATAATGTATCGCGTCGAGCAAATTGGTCTTACCCGCACCATTGTCGCCGGTAAAGGCATTTACCGCCGGCGAAAGCGACAGTTCCGCTTCTTCGTAATTCTTAAAATTGAGTAAAGTGAGTTTCTCCAGCCACATACGATCTGCTACAAACCTAGATAAAATCGGAGTATTTAGCTAATAACTTCGGCTCTTATTGTTTTAACATATCTTATCTTTTACTGTACAACTTAGCGAGTACATTGTAGATATTCAGTTGTACCAACTGGTGGCCAAACAGTATGTGCAGCCATATCTTAGCCACCTTCCAGCCACGGTGATGCCACGTTATTGCAAGAAAAGGTGGCATCACCGTGGCATCAACGTGGCTGCACCGTGGCTGCATTCTCAAGCAGGCCCCTACGTGAGGATAGCTTGAGTATAAATTATTCCAACAATAACTTTTACATTTCCAAAACAATTCCTCTTTTATTCAGCCGATCACTTGACAGTAACCCGTAAAAATGTATTTTTGCAAACTTTAACTAACGCAAATGGCGACAAATCAAACGGATACTACAACTCAGTCGAACATGATGAACAACCCAGGAGGTTTTGTGCAGGAGAATAAGAAAAGCCTGGCTATCATTGGAGGAGCTATAGTAGCACTTATTTTACTGTACATCGGATATCAGCAATTTTATCTGGCACCTCGCGCGAAGACAGCTGCCAACGAAATGTTTAAGGCAGAAGAATATGTAGCTGTTGATTCTCTTGCAGACAGAGCAATCAAAGGTGACGGTTCTTATCCTGGATTTGAAAAAATCGCTGAAGAGTACTCCAGCACGAAATCTGCAAACCTGGCCAATGCATACCTTGGCGGATTATATCTACAGAAAGGTGAATTCGAGAAAGCAGTAGATGCTCTTGGAAACTACAGCAGCACCGGAAGTCCTGTGATCGATCCGTTGGTATTAGGAATGACGGGAGACGCCTATTCAGAATTGAAAGAATACGACAAAGCAATCACCTATTACAAAAAGGCGGCTGATAAGTCAGACAATACTTTCACCGCTCCTCTTTTCTTAAAGAAACTAGGATTGGTTTATGAAGAGCAAAAAGACTTCAAAGCAGCGGCAGACGCTTATAACAAGATCAAAGAAAAATACCCTACCAGCTACGAGGCATCTGTTGTAGACGCCTATATCGCTCGTGCGGAAGCTCGCTTATAATAACACAAGTCACAATATTTACGAAATGGTTATCTTCAGGGTAACCATTTTTCATTTACAACGGTTTCAACAAAAGCTATGGCAACTCAGCTAAAAAATCTATCTGACTTTTCACACACAACAATACCATCATCAGCCGACTTCAAGTTTGCCATTATCACGGCACAGTGGAACGCTGAGGTTACCGGCGCACTCTACCAGGGCGCATACGATATGCTGATCCAGCAGGGCACCCCCGAAGAAAATATCATTTCGGTTGCCGTTCCAGGGAGCTACGAACTGATTGCCGGCGCAGAGATGATGCTGAGCGCACGTAAAGTTGACGCCGTAATCTGCCTTGGCTGTATTATTCAGGGAGATACCCCTCACTTTGACTATATCTGCAACGGTGTAGCCAATGGAATAGCAAACGTCGGCATCAAACACAGCGTGCCTGTCATCTTCGGAGTGCTTACCACGCTTAATCTGGAACAGGCGCAGGAAAGAGCCGGCGGAAAGCACGGAAATAAAGGCACTGAAGCTGCTGCTTCAGCCATACTAATGGCCGATCTGCAACGTTCATTAAAATAAACAATATCTTCAGCTGGCATGTTATTGTCATTGTTATACTTACTTTGCACATGAAAAGAATCGCTCTTGCGCTGTTGGTCTTAATTGTAGTATCAATCAGCTTACAATCCTGCTCCAACAAAGTGTGTCCTGCGTATAGTTCTTATCCGAAGTCACGAAGATAGTCAAGTCATCTTCCTCAACGCCTTTCCCATGAATTGGATCCAACTAGAATCATTGAAACAATTACAGGACATTAAAAATGCTCCTGGATATAGCGTCATATTTAAGCACAGCACCCGTTGCTCCATCAGTATGATGGCGAGAAAACGGTTCGAACTCGACAAGGAGGAAATCCCGGAAGGTACGCCATTGTATTTCCTTGATCTCATCAAACACAGAGATGTATCGGGTGCAATTGCTGAAATCTTCGACGTACACCACGAATCGCCTCAGGTACTGGTCATCAAGGATGGTGTATGTGTTTACCATGCTTCACATGGTGACATCTCTGCTGACCTCGTGTCTGCACACCTTTCTTAATTTTTTAAGCTCTGAATAAATACCAGGCGCCGTTAAGAACCAATGTCTATTAAACTCAGCTGATAAAACGCGGAGCCGTGTCGGTGTATACCGAATGAACTACGGTTCCGCAGCCTACTTATATCTAAGTAGAGTGTCATATTCTACCTCCCTGTATCTAATATCTTAGATCTAATTAATTACCTTTGTACTATGATTGAATTGCCGGTAATACCTGCCAACCAGGCTCAGCGCAGACCAAATTGGCTAAGGGTGAAACTACCCGTGGGAAAAGAGTATGCAAATGTAAGAGGTTTAGTGGATACCCATAAGCTTCACACGATCTGCGAAAGCGGTAATTGCCCGAATATGGGCGAATGCTGGGGAGCAGGTACTGCTACATTCATGATCCTGGGTAATATTTGCACGCGCTCCTGTTCATTCTGCGCGGTGGCTACAGGCCGGCCGCTTGCGGTTGATCTGGATGAGCCTAACCGCGTAGCGAACTCAATCAGACTCATGAGCGTCAAACATGCGGTAATCACATCGGTAGATCGTGATGATCTGAAAGATGGTGGTTCTACCATCTGGGCAGAAACCATTCGTGCTATCCGCAGAGAAAGTCCGGAAACAACCATGGAAACGCTTATTCCCGACTTCAGAGGTATCTGGGATAACTTGTACCGCGTTTGTGAAGAACGCCCTGAAGTAGTTTCGCATAATATTGAAACGGTAAGACGCCTGACTCGCGAAGTTCGTATTCAGGCGAAATACGACCGGAGTATGGAAGCCCTGAAACGCATATCTGAATTTGGCTTGCGCACCAAATCGGGCATCATGCTGGGTCTTGGAGAAACAGAATCAGACGTGATCGAGACCATGCAGGATCTTGCTGACACAGGCGTTCACATCCTTACTCTGGGGCAGTATCTTCAGCCTACTAAAAACCATCATCCGGTAATCGACTGGATCCACCCGGACCAGTTTGCTAAATACAAAGAAATCGGTCAGGATATGGGATTCAAGTATGTGGAAAGCGGACCGCTGGTACGTTCTTCCTACCACGCTGAAAAACATCTTTTTGATCAGGTAAGGTAATCTGCAATCTTTGAAGGCAGCTTCTGCAGCAATGCAGAGGCTGGAATCACATAGTCGTGTGTATGATCGGCAACTGCGCCGTGGATATATACGCCTGCAATGGCGGCGTCTTCAGGCTTGTAGCCCTGCGCCAGGAAAGAGGTGATGACTCCTGTGAGCACGTCGCCCATGCCTCCGCTGGCCATAGCGGGACTGCCCGTCGGATTAAAAAGGCATCTCCCATCCGGTAAGAAAATCATCGTATAGCGATTCTTAAGAACGATAGTACATCCCAGCGTAGTGGCGCGGTCGCGACCACTTTCAAGACGCTCCCACCATGACTTATGCTCACCGAACAGCCTGTCGAACTCCTTCATGTGGGGAGTCAGTATGGATCCTTCGGGGATAAGCTGAACCAGCTCATAATTATCAGCTATCAGGTTGAGGGCATCCGCATCAAAAACAATCGGCCTGGAATAGCTGCGCATTACTTTGGTAAGCAGACGGAGACTTTTGTCGCCTGTGCCCAGCCCCGGACCAATACCCAATGCACTATATTTTTCTACCTTGATCTCGGGATCCTGATCTGCCTTGCGGATGAGCGCCATGATCTCGGGCGAGCGACTATTCAGCGCATTCAGCCCTTCTTCGGGAATGCAGGCGGTGGTGAGTCCCGCTCCGGTATACAGGCAGGCTTCGGCACTCAAGAGTGCTGCACCCATCGTTTCGGGCGATCCCGCGACGAGCAGCGCATGTCCGTAAGTACCTTTATGAGAAAAGTTGCTCCTCTTCTTCAGCCTGCAAACAATGTCTTCTTTCTGTATGAGCTTATAGGGCGATTCGAGGTTCTGCAGATAAGCCTCTTCCAGACCGATGTCGACTACCCGGAACTCTTCCATGAAGCTGGCCGAATCAGGCAAGAGGAAGTTGATCTTCGGCCGCTGAAAGGTAATGGCCAGCTTGGCGCGGACAACCAGGTCATTGGCATTCAGGGGGCCTTCGCCTCTGAAACCTGTCGGCATATCTACAGCAACCACCTTCTTCTGCCATGAATTGATCTTGGTAACCAGCTCTGCCCACTTGCCGCTGAGCGGCTTGTTAAGGCCCGAACCCAGCATCGCATCAATAAGAAGCACCGCCGGCTCCTCCCCCAGCTCGGAGGGATCACGGATCTCCTGAACCGGGATCTTGCAGGAACGGAGTGCCTCCAGGTTTGCCTGGAAATCAGCGCTGCTCTTCTCGGTAAAGCGGATAATCCTGACATGGATATCCCGATACCCCTCTTCATGAAGCAGGCGTGCAATGGCCAAACCATCCCCGCCGTTATTTCCTGTGCCGCAGTAAACGGCGAACGTATTGAACTTCTCTGAATACACGCTCATGAAAGCCTGAACAAAAGCTTTACTTGCTTTCTCCATCAGCTCCAGCGAACTGATCTTTGTTGCTTCGATGGTATGCGCATCTGTGGCGCGCATTTGCTCTGTATTGAGAAGGTTCTCCATAAGGATTTAACGTTTCATTTCCAGTTTTAAGAATTGTCCCGTAAAGCTCTTTTTCACTTTGATCAGGTCTTCCGGTGTTCCTTCAAAGAGGATCTGACCTCCGCCGGCACCACCTTCGGGACCAAGGTCGATGACCCAGTCGGCCACTTTCACCACATCCAGGTTGTGTTCGATGACCAGGATGGTGTTTCCATGATCAACCAGGCGATTCAATACGCCCAGCAGTACATTGATATCTTCAAAATGGAGACCGGTAGTAGGTTCATCCAGTATATAGAATGTCTTACCTGTGTCTTTCTTAGAGAGCTCCGTTGCGAGTTTCACGCGCTGCGCTTCTCCGCCCGACAGGGTTGTGGATGACTGGCCAAGCTTGATATAGCCCAGACCCACATCAAACAGGGTTTTTATCTTCCGGTGGATAGAGGGGATCGGTTCAAAGAATTCTACCGCCTCCTCAATGCTCATATCGAGCACATCGCTGATCGACTTGCCCTTATAACGGACTTCAAGCGTTTCGCGGTTATAGCGGCGACCGTTGCACTCTTCGCAGGGCACCTGCACATCGGGAAGAAAGTTCATTTCGATGATCTTCATTCCCGCACCCTGACAAGTTTCGCATCTACCGCCTTTTACGTTGAACGAGAAGCGACCCGGCTTATACCCTCTGATCTTTGCTTCGGGCAGGCCTACGAACAAGTTACGGATATCGGAGAACACCCCGGTGTACGTAGAAGGATTCGACCTCGGCGTACGGCCAATCGGTGTCTGGTCGATCTCGATCACCTTATCTATATGTTCCAGGCCTTCTATCGCCTTATACGGCATCGGTGTTTTCTTCGCTCTGAAGAAATGCTTGTTTAATATAGGATATAGAGTCTCGGCAATGAGACTGGACTTGCCGCTTCCGGATACGCCCGTTACGCAGATCAGCTTCCCGAGAGGGAACGATGTGGTGACGTTGCGCAGGTTATTTCCGGTGGCATTCCTGAGGATCAGTTGTTCGCCGGTGCCTTTGCGTCGCTCTGCGGGTATGGCAATTTCTTTTTCGCCGCTCAGGTAGGCATTGGTCAGCGTCTTAGCATGCTTCACTTCGGCAGGAGTTCCCTGGGCAACGACCTGGCCGCCGTGAACACCGGCTGCAGGGCCCATATCGATCACATAATCTGCTTCCAGGATCATATCCTTATCATGCTCCACCACCAGGACGGAGTTACCAATATCACGCAGATTCTTCAATGCGGAGATCAGACGGGCGTTATCGCGCTGATGCAGACCGATGCTCGGCTCATCTAATATATAAAGTACATTGACCAGCTGAGACCCGATCTGAGTTGCCAGGCGGATACGCTGTGCCTCTCCACCCGAAAGCGTCTTGGCTGTTCTGTTCAAAGTGAGGTAATTCAAACCCACATCGAGCAGAAAACCGAGTCGCGAGCGGATTTCCTTCAGGATCTCCTTCGCGATGACGCTCTGCCGCTCATTGAGTTTCGACTCTACCTCATCAAACCATTTCGACAGGCTGTGGATATCCATGGAGGCCAGCTCGAAGATGTTCTTTTCGCCTACTTTAAAATGCAGGGATTCCCTCTTCAGGCGTGCACCGTGACAAACCGGACATACCTTCAGAACGCGAAACTCTTCCAGATCTTTAGGCATATCTTCCACCTTCTTTTCTGCCTGCTCTTCCAGCATTTTGATGATGCCATCAAACGTGACCTGATAATTCTGGACGTTCCACTTATTATATTGTACGGGAACAGTCAGCAGCTCATCAGAGCCGTTTAGAATAATATCCAGAATTTCTTTCGGCAGCTTCTCAATAGGTTCGGTTAAAGAAAACTCCTTTTTTTTGGAAAGGGCTTTCAGAATCTGAAAGATCCAGGTTTCCTGATATTCCCCAAGGGGAGCCAGGCCTCCCTTCATAATGCTGAGTTTCGGATTAGGAATCACGGAAGCCTGATCGATCTCGTAGATGGAGCCCAGGCCGCTGCACTTTTCGCATGCACCGTAAGGCGAGTTAAACGAGAACGTGTTTGGCTGTGGTTCGTCATAAGAGATCCCGGATTCAGGATCCATCAGGAACTTACTGAAGAAAAATTCATTGTTCTCCTGATCGGCTATCTTGATAATGCCTTTGGCTATTTTGAGGGCTGACTGTATGGAGCTGTAAAGGCGCTTGGAGTCCTTTTCTGATACGTTGAGCCGGTCAATCACCATCTCGATATCGTGAATGCGATAGCGGTCAAGCTGCATCTTCGGCGTCAGGTCGACGATCTCGCCATCCACACGCACTTTAAGGTAGCCCTGTTTGCGAATCTGTTCGAAAAGCTCACGGTAATGCCCCTTACGTCCTTTAACTACGGGTGCCAGGATGTTAACTGCTTTTCCGTCGAACTGGCTCAATATATTACGGAGCATCTGATCTTCAGACATACGCTCCATTTTTTTACCTGTAGCGTAGGAATAAGCGTCGGCTGTTCTTGCAAAAAGAAGACGCATGAAGTCATAGATCTCCGTGATGGTACCTACTGTAGAACGTGGATTTTTGGATGTGGTCTTTTGCTCGATAGCAATGACGGGACTTAGTCCGGAAATCTTATCGACGTCGGGGCGCTCCATGCCTCCCAGGAACTGCCGGGAATAGGCGCTGAAGGTTTCCATGTAACGTCTCTGACCTTCAGCATATATGGTATCAAAGGCCAGCGATGATTTTCCGCTTCCACTGAGTCCGGTAATGACGACCAGCTGATTCCTTGGAAAGGAAACGTCAATATTTTTGAGGTTGTGAACCCTGGCTCCATAAACCTCTACTTCACTTTGCTCGCCAAGATCTGGTGTGCTTTTATCCATTAATTTGTATCTCTTGAAATATTGACGATAAAGATCGGGTAATAGTCTGTAAAATACAGTCCCCTTTGTAATTTAGAAGCGAAGGCCATGACGCATATTTCTCCCCAGAAGTTAGCATCAGAACCTTCGCTCTAAAAAATTAACAAAGATCTAAAGGTCTTGTTTCCGAAGAAGATTAAGTGCGTCGATAGCATTCCGTTCTGTCACGGGATCGATCACGGTGTTCTTGTGCTGTTCTGCGTCGCGCGCTAACAGGCTTTCACCTCTTCTTGCAAACCCATACTTGATGGGATTTTCGATCACTTCTTTCATAGAAGCGAGTTTGTAGACATAAGAACCGGTTTCACGGTTTAACTTCAGCCTGAAATAATTGTCGTGTCCCTGGACCGCAATTTGTCTCTTCAAACTATTTTCTCCTACATTATAAGCAGCAGCAACCAGCGTCCAGCTACCAAATTCCTTGTAGAGATCTCTCAGATACTTGGCGGCAGCAATGGTCGACTTCTTCATGTTCTGTCTGTCATCGCGGCTGCGGTTAACCACTAAGCCGTAACTCCTTGCTGTTTGCGGCATAAACTGCCAGTAACCAGATGCGCCTTTGGGAGATGTTCCTCCATTGAGGCCGCTTTCTACGAGAGGAAGATATTTAAAATCATCCGGAATGCCGTACTTTTCAAGTATCGGCTCAATCACAGGGAACCAGCGTGCAGCTTTGTGGTGCAGGCGGTTTGTCTGAATATGCTCATAACTACTGGCTTTCAAATACTTGCTCATTCTCTGGGAAACCTTAACGTGCTGTACAGGTATTTCCTCACTGGCAAACTCAAAAGAGATGACAGGAGATGAGTCTTTTTCGTCGCGGGGAGAAGGGACATCCACTTTTTGTGGAAACGAATTAACGTGTGTTACTGAAGTTTTGCTGATACCAACTTTTGCTAAAACGGTGATCAGAACCACTGCAAAACACGCGATCAAATGTTTCTTAATCATGCGTTCCTTACTATGTTTATTATTAAAAAGATTACAAAGGTACATAATATATATCTAATACACAAGCACTTATGTTTTAGACCCTAAAAACCAGCCTGTTATTGCCGCAATATTCCCCCATTTAGGCCAAATTAATTAGCAAACACAACTGGGATTTTATTGTTAAATTTTGACTAACTTTGCCCCCCATTTAAAGAGGTTAGCAGTATAACATGCCAAATAGTAACAATCGGAAAAGTCGCGAGGACAAGTCCTTCAATAACAACCGTTTTGACGCAAGTTCAAAGAACGATCGTCAGGACAGGTCAAACACAGAAAACAAGAAAAGGTTTGACGGAGACCGTAAGAAGTCATTCGGAGACCGCCCTTCCAGGTCGGAAAGACCATCATCTGATGAAAGAGGTCAGGAGCGCCGTACAGGCGGTGAACGCCCTTTCGCACGCAAACCATTCCAACAAGATTCAAGAGAAAAAGGCCGTGATTTCAAATCCGGCGGAGAACGCTCATCTGACAGGAGATCATTCGGAGGCGACAAGAGAGAGGGATTTTCAGGAGGACGCCCGCAGGGTGACCGTCCGTTTGAAAAGAAGCCTTTTGAAAGACGCCCATCTGGCGACGACAGAAGATCAGGTGGCGCAGGTGGAAGAACCCAGAGTGACCGCCCTTATGAAAAGAAGAGCTTCGGAAGCGACAGAAGATCATTTGGTGACGATAGCAAAAGAGAAAGAAGACCATACAGTGAGGACAGAAAGCCGTTTGGTGACGACAGCAAGAGGGAAAGAAAACCATATAGCGAAGACAGAAAGCCAGGAAGACCGGCTGGAAGGCCAGCATCTGACCGCCCTTACGAAAGAAAGCCTTTCCGTGCGGACGATAGAAGGTCTGGTGGCGAGAACAGAAACTGGACTTCGGAAGAGCACGTTGGAAAGCCTAATCTGCGTCAGCGTAGAAAAACGACTGCAGCACCATCGGGCAATCCGGAGCTTATCCGTCTAAACCGATACATCGCGAATGCGGGTATCTGCTCACGCAGAAAGGCTGATGAGCTGATCGAAGCAGGTGTGATCACGGTAAACGGTGAGAGCATCAATGAACTTGGACATAAGATCAATCCGATGACAGACGTGATCCGTTACAACGGTGAAACGCTGAAGCGTGAAAAGATGACCTATGTGTTGTTGAACAAGCCGAAAGATTATATCACGACTACAGAAGATCCGCAGGAACGTAAAACCGTTATGCACCTGGTAGAAAAGGCGTCTAAAGAGCGTATCTACCCGATCGGAAGATTAGACAGAAACACGACTGGTCTGTTGTTGATGACTAATGACGGGGATCTTGCTGAAAAGCTTTCTCATCCACGTAATAACATCACCAAGATCTATCAGGTGGAGTTAAACAAGAGCTTAAGTCAGGGAGACCTGAATAAGATCGCCTTTGGTTTGGAGCTGGAAGACGGCGTGATCAAAGTTGACGAGATCAGCTACGTAGCAGGAGCAAGCAAGAAAGAAGTCGGCGTTCAGATACATAGCGGAAAGAACCGCATCGTTAGAAGGATATTCGAACACCTCGGCTATGAAGTGGTAAAACTTGACAGGGTGGTATATGCCAACCTGACTAAGAAAGACTTAGGAAGAGGCCGATGGAGATATCTGGAGGAAAAAGAAATCATCCAGTTGAAACATCTGATCAAATAATAAACAAGAAAACCCCGGAAGATTTCGGGGTTTTCTTGTTTATAGGGAGATGAAGTCGTTATCTTAGCGAATAAGCATCATCAATGAAAACAACTATCCTCATCCTCCTTATGGCATCACTTACAGCTGGCACCACTTATGCACAAAAAAGAAATCTTCTTATTGGCACCTATACGAACGGTGGGAAGAGTGAAGGCATATATGTGTATGAATTTGACAGTCAGACAGGAAAGGCTGCCTATAAAAACAAGGCAACGGGTGTAAGTAATCCATCTTATCTGGATATCAGCCGGGATGGAAAGTTCGTGTATGCCGCGAATGAAAATAAAGAGGGAAGTATCAGCGCGTTTTCCTTTGATGCCGCTACAGGGGCTTTGAAGTTTCTCAACAGCAAGACTTCGCATGGAAGTTCCCCCTGCTATATAGATGTTGACAAGAACCGCAAGTTTGTGTTCGCCGCGAACTACGGACAGGGAAATCTGGTCGCCTATCCGGTCAACAAAGACGGCTCACTGGCAGATCAGGCTCAGGTTATCCAGCATACGGGCAGCAGCACCGATAAATCGCGTCAGGCAGCACCGCATGTTCATTCCACAATCCTTTCTCCCGATGAGAAGTACCTGCTCGTGAGTGATCTGGGCACTGATAAGATCTCCACGTATGCGTTCAATGATAAAAATACAAGAGAACCTCTGACACCAGCCTATCCGGCCTTTGTTTTTGCTGCACCGGGAAGCGGACCGAGACATCTCGATTTCCATCCGAACAAACGCTTTGTTTATGCCCTGATGGAAATGACGGGGGATGTCATCGTCTATTCGTATAACAAGGGAGTGCTGAGTACCATTCAGACCATCCCGATGCTGGCTCCCGACTTTAAGGGCGCCACGGGCGCAGCAGACATACACGTGTCTCCGGACGGAAGGTTTGTGTATGCATCAAACCGGGGTGATGCTAACGATATTTCGATCTTCGCGGTTGACGCCGCTACAGGGCGTCTGACACTAACCGGGCGCCAGTCAACATTAGGCAAAGGACCGCGAAACTTCACGCTGGATCCGGAAGGACGCTTCCTGCTGGTAGCTAATCAGAACAGCAACCATGTAGTCATATTCAAAAGAGATATCCAGACAGGCCTATTAACGGACACAGGGGAGCGGATTGACGTAGGTCAACCGGTTTGCCTGCAGATACAAAAATAAAAGAGGGAAAACCCTATTTTTGCTTGTTTTATGCGTTCTGGCTGTTCTTCAGTACCTGTTCGTAGTATTTCTCGTATACAGGAAGGATAAAGCTCAGGTCGAATTCTTTGGCTCTCGCTAAAGCATTGGCTTTGAATTCAGCGAGACGCTCTCTGTCTTCAAGAATGTAGATAGCGTTTCTGGCCATGTCGTCCACATCGCCTACATTGCTCATGAAGCCTGTTATTCCCTGCAGATTCAACTCCGGCAATCCTCCTGCGTTGGAAGAGATCACGGGCACCTGACAAGCCATGGCTTCCAGTGCAGCTAATCCAAAGCTCTCCGACTCAGAAGGCATCAGGAAGAGATCGGCAACTGAGAGGATTTCTTCTACAGCTTCCTGCTTACCCAGATATCTGACATTATCGCATATTCCCAGCTCCCGGCATAATCGCTCGCAATTGGCGCGATCAGGACCATCTCCTACCATCAGGAGTTTAGAAGGAATGGTTTCAAGAACTTTCTTAAAAACACGAACGACATCTTTGGCTCTTTTCACCTTCCGGAAATTGGAAGTATGCACCAGGATGAGCTCATTATTGGGTGCTATTGCCTTTTTAAAATGATCTTTCCGTTTCTGGCTGAAGCGTGTAAGATCAATGAAGTTTGGAATAACCTGTATATTGTTGGTGATCTCGAAGTGATCGTATGTATCCTTACGAAGATGTTCAGATACTGCCGTTACGCCGTCAGACTTGTTGATAGAAAAGGTTACAACCGGCTTGAAGGTCACATCCTTCCCTACGAGGGTGATGTCAGTACCATGCAAGGTGGTGACGACAGGAATATTGATGCCGTAAGTAGCCAGAATCTGCTTGGCCATGAATGCAGCCGAAGCATGAGGAATAGCGTAATGCACGTGCAGCAGGTCGAGTTTTTCGAAGCGCACCACATCTACCAGCTTACTCGCCAGAACGAGCTCGTATGGTGGATAATCAAATAGTGGGTACTGAGAGACCGATACTTCGTGATAGAATAGATTTTCTGAGAAAAAGTCGAGTCTTGCGGGCTGACTGTAAGTGATAAAGTGGACCTGATGTCCGTTATCTGCCAGCGCCTTACCAAGTTCGGTAGCCACTACTCCGCTTCCGCCAAATGTCGGATAGCATACGATTCCAATTTTCATGCTGCAAAATAAAAGGAAAAAGATGAAGATATTGTTTGGCTTCGGTAAATTAAATGGCGGCCGGACTACAAAACAGCTTTATTAATGGCCTGATAAATGGCATCCTGAATCTTCGGTCTTACGCGCAGGCTGCTCAGCTTATTTGCGGGTTGCTCATACAGGCGGTTGGACAGGAAAATGTAGATCAGCTTGCTCCTGGGATCTACCCATACGCAGGTGCCGGTAAATCCAGTATGGCCATACGTTTGCGGTGAGGCCAGGGATGAAGGATAGCGGTTAGCAGGATCGGGATCCCAGCGGTCGAAACCCAGTCCCCTTCTGCTGACATCGCTCTGTCTGCTGGTAAACATATCAATCGTAGAAGGTTGAAAGTACTGTTTTCCTCCGTAGATACCTCCGTTTAACATCATCTGGAACAAGATGGCCAGGTCGTTTGCTGAAGAGAATAACCCTGCATGACCGGCCACGCCGCCAGCAAGAGCTGCACCCTGATCATGAACATAACCTTCGAGCAGGGTCTTCCTGAAATAGTTATCGTTCTCGGTAGGTACAATATCGGCTTTGCTGAAACGAATACGGGGAGTAAAGCCTGCGTACTTCATACCCAACGGTTTGTAAAATTCATTCAGGACATACTTGTCGAGAGGTTGAGCTGTTTGCGTTTCGATGATCTCCTTCATGAAATACATGCTCAGATCACTATACTCGTATTTCCCGGAGGGACGTAGCCCGCTGTTTAACATCCGGGGCAGCATCACATCGTTATAGTAGTTGCGTCTGACATAATAGTTGTCTGCCACCTTGACCGAATAGACCTCGGAAGAATCCCTGCTATAATCGCCGGGTTTAATCGAATTCTGGAAAGGGATATAGGGTACGAGTCCCGCCTGATGCAGCATCAGATTACGCACGGGAATGAAGCTTTTGTTGGTTTCTCTCGCCTGTGGCACGTAGTAGCCCATGGTAGAATCCAGCTGGAGCTTATTCTGCTCATAAAGTCGCATGGACGCCATAGTGGTAGCTGCAATCTTGGTAACGGAGGCGAGATCGAAAATATCATCGACGCGCGTCTCGCGGGTTCTTCCATAGGTATGTGATCCGTAGGCTTTATCAAATATCACACGTCCGTCTTTTACCACCATCACGACGGCACCTGGGGTGACGCGCTGGGCGATCGCTGATCTGACAATGTTATCGATAGGCTTCTCCAGATCATCGGAACTTATTCCCAGCTCTTCGGGAACGGTATAAGCTAGTCGGATGGCCGCGGTCTGGAAGCCATCCCCTGCTTTAAAGGCAGGAGAGACAGTCGACTGAAGTTTTGCACTGGCTCTGGTACCACCGAAAATAAGCTGGGCAGTGAAGCTGGCAGAAGCCGGCGAATCTGCCGCGGACCAGATCAGGGGAGCCTTGAGGCTGTCGAGACGGCCCAGGGCAGCTGCATTTCCATAAAGCACAATGATCAGTTGCTTGCTGCGTTCCATGTCCTTCAAAAAGGCGCGGGTACTTTCCTTGCTCATTGCGTCATCGCTAAGCTGGACGATCACCGAGCTGTATAGCTTAAGGTCTGCACTGAGTGCATTCAGATTGGGCTCTGCCTGATAGGCTTCGGCAGAAAAGCGATCCACCCTGGTGTATTTATTCACGATGCTGTCAAACATCATTGCGTTTTGGGAGCCGATGTTTACACTGGCAAATCGTTTATTATCCAGTTCGATGAGAGGAATCTGAGAAGAATCGTTACGCAGCAGGACGGTAGACCCGCTACTTGCCTTCATCTGCTCCAACCAGGTCAGCGATGGGTTGTGACAGGAAGATGCAAAGGAACTCAGAGTAAATAAGAGGGCGAGGAGAGACACAGAGGAGTATAGACAGTATTTGAACATAGTACCTTACAATTAGCGTTGTTTGTGAGCCGAACGCTCATCATGCTTCATAGATTATGAATTAAACGAATTTTTTGGAAATAATTGCCTTAAAAACAAGAAAGCCCGGGGGTTTCCCGGGCATGGTTAGTTTGAGTGTTTTTTTTCCCATCTCAAAGGCAGCTCGGCTTCTGGCCAGCTTACGAGGCAAGCCATTTTTTTTGAATTCTAAAGCTGAGTGATTAACTAAATATTAGTTGTTGATTAAGAGTTTGTAAACATGAAAGTCTGAAAAATAAATGAACAATACAAATATTACTTTACATTTTGTAAAATGAACGATACGCAGATGAGAAGAACGATGCTGGTTTATTTTGATTATTTTTGCGTTTAGAAATTATGTCTGATATTATACAGCTTTTACCAGATTCCGTTGCAAATCAAATAGCGGCGGGCGAGGTGGTACAGAGACCTTCATCGGCGGTCAAGGAACTTGTTGAGAATTCGATAGATGCGGGAGCCGGAAAAATCCAGTTGATCATTAAGGATGCGGGTAAGTCCCTCATTCAAGTCATTGACGATGGATGCGGCATGAGTATTACAGATGCCCGGATGTGCTTTGAGCGGCATGCAACATCGAAAATCCGGAAGGCGGCTGATCTTTTCGCTATCCGCACGATGGGCTTTCGTGGTGAGGCAATGGCCTCTATTGCGGCCATCTCGCAAGTAGAACTGAAGACCCGCCGTCACGAAGACGAGCTGGGAACCCATATCTGCATTGAAGGATCAGAGATCGTGAAGCAGGAGCCGGTGTCGTGCAGTGCGGGAACAAGCATCAGCATAAAGAACCTTTTCTTTAACACCCCGGCAAGACGCAATTTCCTGAAAGGGAATTCTGTAGAATTGCGCCATATCATTGATGAGTTTCAACGCATTGCGCTGGCTCATCCGGAAATCTACCTGACACTCCACCATGATGGGAACGAAATGTTCCATCTTCCAAAAGCCAGTCTTAAACAGCGGATCGTCCATTTATTTGGAAATGCCTACAATAAAAAGCTTGTCCCCATTGAAGAGGATACCAGCATCATCACGGTGAAGGGCTTTATCGGGAAACCGGAATTTGCGCGCAAGACCAGGGGTGAACAGTTTTTCTTTGTCAATAAGCGCTTCATCAAGGACCCTTACCTGAACCACGCTGTGGTTACGGCCTATGAGGAGCTGCTTTCGGAAGAGAGTTTCCCACTGTATGTGCTGTTTATTGATATCGACCCGGCAAAGATCGACATCAATGTACACCCTACGAAGACGGAGATCAAATACCAGGATGAAAAGGCTTTATATGCGATTATTCGCTCGGCAGTAAAGCGTTCCCTGGGACAATATAACATCACGCCTACCCTTGACTTTGATCAGGAGACAGGATTCAGTCACATGATCACCCACAAGGCACCGGAGGAGATTGTACCTCCTCAGATCACCTTTAATCCGGACTTCAACCCTTTTCAGTCTGACAAAAAAGTTGGAAGATCGACTTCATACTTCAGAAGTCTAGGCGAAGACCAGGATGAGGTGAGCAAGAACTGGGGTTCTTTGTATGAGATTGTTGATCAGGCGCGTGACAAGCAGCAGCAAACGATACTTGATATCGAAGATGCGGAGACAACGCAGATCAAAAAAGAGGGCAGGCACTTCTTCCAGCTTCATAACAGGCTGATTATATCGCCAATCAAGTCAGGCTTCATGCTGATCGATCAGCAGGCTGCCCATGAGAGGATTCTGTACGAGCGCTTCCTGCAAGAGTTGGAAAACCGTCAGGGCGCGAGTCAGCAGAGTCTGTTCCCACAGACAGTGACATTGAATGCAGCGGACTTCGAGCTGGTAAAAGACCTGCTTCCGGACATCCAGTCGCTGGGCTTCCAGATCAGGGAGTTCGGGAAGAACACGGTGATTGTGGAGGGGATACCGGCCGACATCAGTGCGAATGTGAGTGAGGTGGAGATGCTTGAGCATCTTATTGAAGGATTTAAAAACAATTTAACCCTGTTGCGTTTGGATAAACGGGATAACCTGGCTCGTACACTCGCACGTAATGCTGCTTTAAAGGCAGGAACGCGGCTATCTCAGGAAGAAATGAACAACCTGATCGATCAGCTGTTCGCTTGTGAAAGACCTAACTCCTCTCTTACAGGCAAACCGGTGATCATTAAATACTCCATTGAGGAGCTTTTACAGAGATTTGAAAAATAGAACCTTACGTTTAGGAACCGAATGAACAGTTACAGACAGTCACCTTTTGCCAATATATCACCCGTTGTTAAAAATCTTCTGATCATTAACGGCATCTTCTATCTTGCTACGATGCTGTTCATGAAAAATGGCCAGTCGCAGCTGATTCCTCTTCTCGGCGTATTCTATTTTGATTCTGAACTATTCAGGGCCTGGCAACCGGTGACGTACATGTTCATGCACAGCGACCAATCTATTGCGCATATCATGTTTAACATGTTTGCGCTCTATAGCTTTGGTTCGGCACTGGAGTATATCATGGGATCGAAGAGGTTCCTGAACTTCTATCTGATTACGGGTCTGGGCGCCCTGGCACTGCAGATGGCGATACAGGCTTTTGAGGTCCACGCTATTGTAGGCAGCTTTACCATAGACGACATACGTACCTTTCAGTTTCAGAGCCAGGAAGATATGCGTACAGTCGCTTCTATTTACCTGACCCCCATGGTAGGAGCTTCAGGCGCTATATTCGGTGTGCTTGTGGCATTCGGCTTGCTTTTCCCCAATGCTGAATTATTTTTATTATTTATTCCCGTTCCAATAAAAGCTAAGTATATTATTCCCGTTTATGTCGTTATAGAATTATTCCTGGGTGTAGGGCAATTTTCAGGTGACTCTGTCGCGCACTTTGCACATCTCGGGGGAGCATTGTTTGGTTTTATCTTAATAAAATATTGGAGGATTAACCGTCCCGGAGGTTTTTTATGAAAAAATCGGTCGTCAGCGAAATCTGGTACAAGGTGGCTCAGTCAGGAAGCCGCATGAACATGTTTATAGGAATCAACACCGCCGTGTTCGTGCTTGTTGGTTTTATCTCTGTTGCCGAATGGTTATTTACCCGCAATACGGCGACCGCAAACCTCATTAAAGAGTATATTTCTGTACCCGCCTATCTTCCTGAGTTATTGTATAAGTTCTGGACTCCGCTGACATATATGTTCGGGCATGAGGGTGTGTTTCACTTCATCTTCAATATGCTCTGGCTGTATTGGTTCGGACGGATATTTGAGGATTTCCTGACAGCCAGGCAGCTTACGTTTACCTATATCAGCGGGGGACTTATGGGTGCGCTGCTGTTCATTGCTTTCTATAATATTTTTCCGGCTTTCAGCGACAGCGTTGCGACAGCCTCTTTGATTGGTGCTTCGGCCAGTGTGATGGCTATCGTGGTTGCAACGGCTACCTTATTGCCCGATTACAGCATCCGCTTGCTTTTGTTCGGAAATGTGAAGCTGAAGTTCCTGGTGATCGCGTTCATCGTGCTCGACATTATCGGTATTGCCGGGCTGAATGCGGGTGGTATGATTGCCCACCTGGGAGGTGCATTGATGGGATTTATCTTCATCAAACAACTACAAAGCGGGAACGATTGGAGTAAGATCTTTGCTAAAAAGAAGAAGCTGAAGGTTGCTGCTACAAATTACAATCATAAGGTTCCCGCCGGGCTTCCGGACCAGGAAGTGATTGACAATATTCTCGATAAGATCTCAAGATCGGGATATGACAGCTTGAGCCGCAAAGAAAAAGAAGAATTATTCAAAGCGAGCAATAAGGAATGAGGAGAAAAAAAAGGGGGAAAGGATTAGGGCTAGGGCGGAGATCAATGCTGTATATAAACATCGCATTTGTCGTCCTAATGCTTCTCAGCTACCTTTCTTCTGTTGCGGACCCCTCGTACTTATGGCCGGTAGCATTCTTCGGTCTTGCATACCCTTTCCTTCTGTTCATCCATGTCCTGTTCATTCTTTTCTGGATTCTCAGCAGGCCGGTATTTGCGCTTATTTCTTTAGCTACGATATTGATTGGCTGGAAGTTCCTGACCTTGACAATCGGTTTCCGGGAGTCGCAGGCTATTGAGGTGCCCAAGTCCTCAAAGGACATGATCAGGATCATGACCTGGAACGTGCATGAATTCAAACCGTTTGGCAGTAAAGCTGACAGACCCGTGCGAGATGCGATGCTGGAGATTATCAGAAATGAAAAGCCTGATATTCTGTGCATGCAGGAGTATTATTCGAAGCGGCGGGGCGAGTCGAACATCAAAAAGATGATCACCGAGATCATGGAGGCCGAACATTACCATGTACGGGAGGATTTTGGCAATCCCTGGGAGCTGAAAGGGATGGTGATCTTTTCGAAAATCCCGTTTGCAGATACAGGCTCTGTGGTTTTCCCGAACTCGTCGGGAAATAATGAAGCCATCTACGCCGACTTTGTACATGAGAAAAAGAAGTTCAGAGTGTATAATGTGCATCTCCAGTCGATCAACTTCAAACCGGAAGACTACAAGTACATTAAGACGATCAAGGAAGAGATCAATACGGATGTACAGTCATCCAGGCGAATCGGGAGCAGGTTGAAGCGTGCTTTCATCAAGAGAAGCAAGCAGGTTACCTTTTTGTCGGAACATATTAAGGCCTATTCGGGTCCCGTTATCATTGCGGGAGATTTCAATGACACCCCTGCGTCCTTTGCAGTAAATAAACTATCTTCGGGAATGAAGAACGCCTTCCGCGAGAAAGGAAGTGGTTTCGGAATCACCTATAACGGCGAATTCCCAAACTTCCAGATCGACTATATTCTGGCGTCGAATGACTTCGAAGTGAAGAGTTATCTCACTGTTAATAAAAAACTATCTGATCATTACCCTGTTAGAAGTGATCTGGAATTCAGGACGCCTTAGAACATACAATTTATTAAGTTTGCACAATGAATAACAACCTCGTTGTTTATAATACATTAACAAGAAAAAAGGAGCCTTTTGAGCCATTGAATGCCCCATTTGTGGGGATGTATGTTTGCGGACCGACTGTGTACAGTGATGTACATCTTGGCAATTGCCGCACGTTCGTTTCTTTCGATTTAATATACAGGTACTTAAGCCATCTTAAATACAAGGTCAGGTATGTGCGGAACATCACCGATGCCGGACACCTGGAAGGCGACCGGGATGAGGGAGATGACAAGTTCTCGAAGAAGGCGCGTCTGGAGCAGATTGAGCCGATGGAAATCGTTCAGCGCTATACCATTGGGTTCCACGATGTAATGAGGGTGTTCAACACCTTACCTCCGAATATAGAGCCTACAGCTACGGGGCATATCGCTGAGCAAATTGAGATGGTGAAGGAAATCCTGGCCAACGGCTTTGCTTATGAAGTAAACGGTACTGTTTATTTCGATGTGGAAAAGTACAGCAAGGACCATAATTATACTATACTGACCAACCGGAATATCGATGAGCTAATTGCAAACAGTCGCGATCTGGGAGGTCAGGATGAGAAGAGGGGAAGACTTGATTTTGCCTTGTGGATCAAAGCAAAGCCTGAGCACATCATGCGCTGGCCATCTCCCTGGGGATGGGGATTCCCTGGATGGCATATTGAGTGCTCGGCAATGAGCAGCAAGTACCTTGGTGATACCTTTGACATTCATGGTGGTGGAATGGATCTCGCCGCAACTCACCACACCAACGAGATTGCACAATCAAAAGCATGCAATCATAAAGAACCTGCAAAGTACTGGATGCATACCAATATGCTGACTGTAAATGGCACCCGTATGTCGAAGTCGGCAGGCAATGGCTTCCTTCCGCATGAGCTTTTCACAGGTAACCATCCTTTGCTGACGAGGGGATTTTCGCCCATGACAGTAAGGTTCTTTATGCTACAGGCACATTACCGGAGCACCCTTGACTTCTCCAATGAAGCGCTTGAAGCATCTGATAAGGGATTTAAAAGGCTCATGAATGCATGTGCTTTACTGCCTAAGCTAAAGGTATCAGACAAGTCTGATTTTGACATCCAGCAGATATCACAGCGGTGCTATGATGCCATGAACGATGATTTCAACAGCCCAGTTGCTATCGCTGAGCTTTTTGAAGTTGCGAGGGTCATCAACAGCGTCCATGACGGTAAAGCAAGCATCACACAGGCGGATCTGGAAGCCTTAAATTCTTTGATCAACAACTTCGTGTATGATGTGCTCGGATTGAAGGAAGAAACCGCTCAAACTGATGAAATCGGTCCGCTTATTGACTTTGTGATCAACCTACGTCTGCAGGCACGCGCGTCAAAAGACTATGCGACATCAGACAGGATCAGAAATGGCTTACTTGATCTCGGCATTCAGTTAAAAGATAATAAGGAAGGTACTTCCTGGAGCAAGCTATAGGTATTATCGGCCTTGCTGCGCCAATTCAAATCAAACATCTTATTTAATGAAATTCGCTTTATCTATTATTTACTTCCTGGCACTGGGAGTGCCTGTGTTTTCGCAGACTCCGGAAGGTGTGGACCAGGTCATTGCAGCTGAGAACTATTTCAATCTCAAAGTGGAAGAGAAGGGTCTTAAAAAGGCTTTCCTCTCCGTTTCTGACGATTACACTATTGCATTCAGGCCAGGGCCAATGGCTGCGAAGAAGTTCTACAAAGAGCAACCAGACAGCATCGGGTATCTGAAACTGGAGCCCGTTCTCGCTAAGATATCGAAGAGCGATGACTGGGGATTTTCAGCGGGGCCTTACGTTTTCAAACAGAGCCTGGACGCTTCTCAATCCTTCTACGGAACCTATCTGTCTGTGTGGAAGAAGAACAAACGCGGCGTCTGGAGGCTGGCAATGGATGCGGGGGTAGCGCACAAGAAGCCGACGAAGAAACTTAAAAATAAGTTTGTAACGCCGACAGACAGAGACTATATACATCAGAAATCAGATAAGCGCCTGCAGCAAAGAGAGGATATCGTTCTCAGCTCTGACAAACTGATGTCTACGATCATGAAAGCAGACAATCGTATTGCGCAGACGGAATTTCTGACGGATGATAGCTGGTTGCTGTTTCCGGGATATGAGCCCATGACGGATAAAAAGGCCATTATGGCTTTCTGGAAAGACAAGGGATATAAGGCACTAACCTATCCGATTAAGGCCGACAGGGCGCTTAGCGGCGAGATTGCCTATACGTATGGAACAGCTACCATTCTGGCGAAAAAATATAATTACATCCGCGTTTGGGAAGTTCAACCTACACATAAGTGGAATGTCATTGCAGAGGTGTTTACTGAAGAACTCCCTTAGTTTAAGCACGGGGAAGTAAACCTGAGAAATAAAAAAGTCCTGCAGCAAGCTGCAGGACTACACAACACCAAATTCCGGGCGTTAAAGGCGGGCAAACTTCAACTAGCCCCGGAAAGCCTTCATATAAATAGCCTGAATATCGGCTACGGTCACTTCTCTTGGGTTACCACCTGTACATACGTCGGCAAATGCCTGAATGGAAAGGCGCTCCGCATCCTCCGGATTAAAGGATGTATCTTTTAGCAATGGTATATTCAGCTTTACAGCCATTTCTTTTAATGCATCTATGGCTTCGTTCTTGGCTTCTGTAAGGGAAAGGCCATCTACGTTTCTGCCGAGTGCCTGAGCGATGTTCTTGAACTTCTCTTCGCAAACGACAGAGTTATATTCTTCGACATAAGGGAGCAGAAGTGCATTGGCAACGCCATGTGGCAGATCATATTCTGAGCCAAGCTGGTGCGCCATTGAATGGACGATTCCGAGGCCTGCGTTTGAGAAGGAAAGACCAGCGATATAAGACGCCCAGGCCATCTTGGAACGAGCTTCCAGGTTCTTGCCATCTTTCACTGCATCTTCCAGACTTTCGCCGATCAGGCGGATGGCTTCCAGTGAAAGCGTGTCAGATAAACGGAACGAGCCTTTGGTTATATAACTTTCGATGGCGTGAGTCAGCGCATCCATACCTGTTGCAGCTGTAAGGCCGGCAGGTTTATCAAGCATGAGTTCAGGATCATTAACTGCTACGGTAGCCAGACAGTTCGGGTCTACTATAACCATTTTGATTTTTCTCTCTTCGTCAGTAATGACATAGTTGATGGTAACTTCAGAAGCGGTACCTGCTGTTGTGTTGACAGCCAGGATAGGTACAGACTTCTTCTGAGATTTGCCGATACCTTCGTAATCAGGCACCTTACCCCCATTAGTTTCCAGGATACCGATTGCTTTGGCAGCATCTTGAGGAGATCCTCCACCAATGGATAAAATACCATCGCAGGCTGAAGACTTGTACAAGTCCAGTCCGCTGTATACATTCTGAGTTGTTGGGTTAGGTTTTACGTCATCAAAGATCACGTAATCGATTTGAGCAGCTTCCAAAACATCTGTCACCTTCTTTACCACACCAAGAGACCGTAACATTTTATCTGTTACCACAAACAGCTTTTTAAGTTCTAGCTTTTTGATTTCGACAGCAATCTCTTTGACTGCGCCCGGGCCAATAAGGTTTATAGCCGGAAAGTAAATTCTTCTGAAAGGTTCCATACAATACCGAATGATTAGATATGCGTTTATGACAAATCTAAGTCCGAGGCCAGCGTTTAAAAATGATGGCTGTTACTTAATGGGATGACATGTGGCATGTCGTACGAGTAGCCTTAGAAGAGGCTTCTGATAATATCGTCTGCGCTGAGGCCCTCGGCTTCTGCCTTGTAGTTGCGAACGATACGGTGTCTCAGTATCTGGAGCGCTACGGCCTGCACATCTTCCACGTCGGGAGCATACTTGCCGTTGATTGCAGCATGACACTTGGCGCCGAGCACGAGGTATTGAGAGGCCCGTGGTCCCGCACCCCAATTGAGGTATTTGTTTACTCCGGGAGTTGCAAGCTCCGTATTTGGTCTGGTCTTAGCTGAGAGACTAACCGCATATTCGAGGACATGATCGGTGATGGGCACATTCCGGACCAGCCTCTGAAAGTAGAGGATCTGTTCTGCTGTGAGAATCTTATGCAGCTGTGGGCGACTATTACCTGTCGTGTTCTTCACGACTTCAATTTCATCCCTGAACGAAGGATACGACAGGGTGACGTTGAACATAAAGCGGTCGAGTTGTGCTTCAGGCAAGGGGTATGTTCCCTCCTGTTCGATCGGGTTTTGGGTAGCGAGAACGAAGAAGGGATCAGGCAAGGGGTAGCTCTTACCTCCCACCGTAATAATCTTCTCCTGCATCGCTTCCAGAAGGGCGGCCTGGGTCTTTGGCGGAGTCCGGTTGATTTCATCCGCCAGAATAATGTTCGAAAATACCGGCCCTTTCAGGAATTTGAAAGAGCGGTCTTCCCCAAGAATCTCAGACCCGACGATGTCTGATGGCATCAGGTCGGGTGTAAATTGTACTCTATTGTAGCTCAGGTCGAGAACCTGGGCAATGGTATTGACGAGCAAAGTCTTAGCTAACCCGGGAACCCCGATCAGCAGACAATGACCGTTGCTTAGTATGGAGATCAGTACTGCTTTTACGACCTCCTCCTGTCCGATGATAACACTAGAGATCTCTTTGCTTACCTTTTTATACGATAAGCATAAAGCATCTAATCCTTCTACATCAGACGTGTAATTCATTTAGTTTACCTGTGCTGTTTCGGTAGGTAACCACATTTTCAGGCTCTCGCAAGTCTGGAACTCTGGGTCGATCTTGATATAAGTAGACAATCTGCGTTTCTCGAACCAAGAGCTTACTTCACGTTGTACCTTATCCTCGTAGGCGATTTCCTTGATTTTAGGGAAGTCCTGATTCAGGTTCGCTACATGAGGGTCTGTTTTGGATTTCAGATAAACGAAGCGATAGCCTTTTTTACCGTCACGAGAGGTAAACTCATAAGGTTTTGAATAGGATCCCACTTTCATGGTATCTATCGCAAAGAAGACAGTTGGGTCAAGCTTATCTGTAGGGATGTACGTTGTTCTTGATGAAACATTCTCTGCATTCAGCATCATTCCGCCGTTGTACTTCGTATCGTTATTATCTGAATACATTGACGCGGCTGTTGAGAACGGGAGCTTTTTGCTTACAACATTCTCATAGATACTATCGATAGCGGTCTTGGTACGTGCCAGACTTTCAGAAGGAGCGTCCATTTTAATCAGAATATGGCGTGCACGAACCTGTTCGCCACGGCGTTCCATAACTTGCAGAAAGTGAAAGCCAAAGTCTGTTTCAAATACCGGGGAGAGCTCATTCGCTTTCAGCTTAAAGGCAAGAGCGGTAAACTCCTTTACCATTGCCGTTCTGTCAAAGAAGCCCAGGTCTCCACCTTCTGGTGCTGATCCTGGATCCTGAGAGTAAAGTCTTGCCAGTGTGGCAAAATCTTCACCCCCTTTGATTCGCAGACGAAGAGCTTCCGCTTTATCTTTGAAACGTTCTTTCTCTGCCTTAGTCAGCTTGGGATATAAAACGATCTCACCCACTTCTACTTCGGTAGGGTATTCAGGGAGACTGTCTTTAGGGATTGCCTCGAAGAACCGCTTAACTTCAAGTGGAGTAATACCGATATTCTCGGTTATTTTCGCATGCATACGGTTTGCAACAAGCTGCTCCTTTACATCAGGGCGAATCTCATCTTTATACTGAAGCACAGAACGGTTCAGGAACTGTTCCAAACGCTCCTGTCCCCCGGCTCTCTGAATAAATGCACGCATTCGTCTGTCGACTTCATTGGTTACCTCGTCATCGGTAACGGTTACTGAGTCGATTACAGCTTGCTGAGAAAGCAGCTTCTGGGTAAGCATCTGCTGCAAAACACCACACTTCACCGCCTCATTCTGCGGATTACCCTGCAGAATGTAGTTGGCATATTCACGTTCAATATCAGACTGCAAAATGATATTATCACCTACGACAGCTGCTATTTTATTGACTGTAATGTTTTGTGCGAAAGCCAGGTTGAAAGATGCGAATAGAAAAAAGAGTATCCCTACGGTTTGTTTCATTATGTTTATGTACGTTATAGCGTTTCAGACTTGGTCTGTAACCGAATATGCAGTGTATTTCAAAAGACAATTGTGCAAAACTAACGATATAATCTTCATTTACTGAAGAAATTATTTGATTTACACCTTCATAAAGGTAAACTTAATTTCGGCTATCCCGGAGGCGGCATTGCTGATTTAACTATTTTTAACAAAGGATTAGTACTTTTGATCAATGAGTGAAATGAAAGCATCCGATGCGGTGGCACTTCAGTACCTAATGACTGAAGATATCTATCTGATCAATGAAGAAGAGCTATCCACATCCTCCGGTGAACGTACCGAAGACGGCCCTGCATTTGATTACCTCGGCGAGAACAATAAGTTCATGCTGCTACTAATACAGGAAGACGGTCATCCTAACCTCCGTTCGAATGAACTGGAGGCCCTGGCAAACATTCTGGGGGCAAAAAGGATGAGCCTGAAGGACGTAGCCATCGTCAATCAAAGAAAATACAGCTCTTCTACCTGGAAAGAGTTCAAGGACTATTTTGCCTGCAGCAGCATAGTCCTTTTTGGAATTGACCCCACCGAGATCAAGATCAGGACGTTACCAAAGAACGCAATAACAGAATTGGAAGGAATGCAGGTACTTTTCACCTACAGCTTCGCTGAGATGCTGAACAATACCGACAAGAAGAGGGAATTCTGGAATCAAATGAAAAAACTTTAATGAGAGCTTTAGTATTCGCAACCAATAACAAGCATAAGCTGGAAGAAGTACAGGCATTGATTGGCGATAAGTTCCAATTGAAAACGCTCGGCGAGATCGGCTGCCTGGATGAGATCCCGGAAACGGGAACAACCTTCAGAGAAAATGCTTCGCAAAAAAGCCATTATATCTGGGACCGATTTAACATGAACTGCTTCTCTGATGATTCAGGACTGGAAGTGGATGCACTGAATGGCGAACCCGGAGTGTATTCGGCGCACTATTCAGGATCAAGAGATTGGGAAGAGAACCTGCAGTTGGTCCTGGATAAGATGACAGGGATGAAGGACCGTTCTGCGCGCTTCAAATGTATTATATCCATCATCCTCGATGGAAATGAGCACTTCTTTGAAGGCACTGTTGAAGGCGAAATAACTGAGAGCCGATCAGGTTCAGCAGGCTTTGGCTATGATCCGATCTTTAAGCCTCAGGGATATGAAGTTTCATTTGCAGAAATGTCTGCGGAAGAAAAAAACCGGATCAGTCACCGGGCTCAGGCAGTTAGCAAGCTTGTTGAGTTCCTGAATAAACAATAAAACAGAAGAGCAGGCCTGGATGTCAGGTCTTGCTCTTTGTAGATTCTTTCTTTCCTGTGGTGACCTTTTCTGGTGTTTTCCTGGTGGATACAGCGGTCTTCTTCGGTCGCAATGCGGGTATGATCTCTTCCTTGGACCTCGGACGGTCTTTCGGTTTCCACATGAAGCCTTCCAGAATTTCCATGTCCTTTGGGGCCTTCTCAATAGGATAATACTTACCTTCCGGCTTGCGCACCAGGACTACCCGTTTAAGCTTACTGTCGGCAAATTCCAGTTTCATCCTGCTGCTTAAGGAGCGGTTAAACCCGGTATAGACACTATCTTCCAGGGTATAGTAGATACTCTCTGCGTTACCATCCACGAACATACTTTCGAGCTTGCTGTCCTTGAACAAACCGGTTAAAACTTTTCCTTTAACCTGGTTGAAGCGGCTGGAATCGCCTTCCGCACTTACAATAAGCCCATTATTCTGCAAGAGCATGTTGTCGAGCTTCTGGTTTTTCATCTGCAGAAAGATCGTATCTGCAGTTAACTGCGTTCCCTGCGTCCAAATGATCGGATTGGTATAACATCTGATAATGGAATCAGCGTAGCTGTAAAATGCGGAGTCTGAACGGGATTGAAGATCAGATTTATAGATCTTTACTTTGTGGAAGGCATGAATCACTCTGGTTTTAACCGTATCCTGTGGATTGAATGCCGCTTTTTTCGACGTTGTATCTTTACCGGCGACTTTAGTTAGTCCATTCTTAGCCGCTGCACCTTTCCTGGCCAGCGTGTCTGGGGCTCGAGGAACACTGTCACGCGCCTGAGCCTGTGAGCGTATTCCCGATGAAGCAGATGCGGTATCGGCTGAGGATGCCCGAGCCGGGGGATTCTGTGCCGCAGGCGCGGGGTCTGCAGCATCAGCTTCGGTGTCTTTTTTCTTCTTCCTCTCTTTTTTGGAAAGCTTTCTCTCGGGTTCGACTTTCGGCGGTGCAGCGGGAGCTTCCAGCCTCTTCGGAATAACAATTCCCCCCTCGTCAGTAATGGAACCTTGGGGATCTTCTTCGATCTCCTCATCCGACTTAAGCTGCTCAGGATTGGCCGGCACCAGGTCCTTCATCAGTATCAGCTTCGTCATAAGTGTATCTGCCGTCATGTAAATGGAGTCAACAGAAGCTGAATCTTTTTCGACTTCCATTACAACATAGGCGTTCCGGGTAACCAGCGCACTTTCGTCTGCACGCCTGTAGATTCCCTGATTACCTTTGAGAATCACTTTCTGAACGGTGTCAAGAAAGGTAATGTTATTGATAGCCTTCCCCATACCGCCTTTCCCATCATAAAACAAGCTATCACCCCTGAGGGATTTAGAACCTTCGGTGTACAAGTTCTTTTTACCAAACCATGCCTGATCAGTTACGGTGTTATACCGCCCGTTTTCCGTGTATAAACGGGATGCTTTATTCGCGTTCTTGCCGTTAATTGTGGTTGGCCCATAGAAATAGGCGATCTTGGAAGCTGTATTGTACTTCAGGGTATCGGTGGTTATAAGCGCGTCAGGAGTGTTAACAACGACGTCAAAACGAAAGTATGCATCGTTCGTTCTGGCAAAGTAATAACCGTTTTTACTGGTCAGAATATCCCTGCCGTTTTCTATTTTGCCGCCACCTATATAGGTTCCTATCTTGGTAGCCATCTTATACGTGAGATAGTTTGTCGTCAGCGTCGAAGTCTTGTCGACCATACGGACGTTATTGGTCAGGATAGCTGTCTTGGTATTACCATCGTAATTCAGAAGATCCGAGTAGATGACGGTCCCGTCTGGCTGCGTAATCACGACATGCCCGAAAGCATCGAAGGCATTTCCCGCCTGATTATAGTCTGAGCTGTCTGCACGAAGGGTAGATCCGTCTTGTACGAATACCGGATTGATCACGCGGAAATATTGAATACCACCCTTTTCAACACCTTTTATTTCAGTAGAACTAGTTAACTGGACCTGGCTTCTCTTTTGTGCCGATGCATGACAGACAAGGAAAAGAGCGATAAAAAGAAAAATCAGTTTTCTCACAGTACAAAATTAGTTTTTTTAAGCATGTAATTTGTATGGATATCATCAGCATTATTTCGGTTATTTAAATAATTTTGACGATGCTTCCAACAGGTAGACTCCAGTCATACATCTCGCAAAACAATTTGTTCGGAACTACCGACCGCTTGTTACTTGGGGTGAGTGGCGGAAAAGACTCTGTCCTGATGGCGCATCTCTTTTACGCTGCAGGTATACAGTTTGGTATCGCACACTGCAACTTTGGCCTTCGCGGCCCAGAGTCCGACGGGGATGAGGAATTCACCCGCAGCCTGGCAGGGCAACTTGGTGTGCCTTTCCACACAGTGCGCTTCAATACCAAAGAGCATGCATCCGCTCAGCAGATTTCGATTCAAATGGCTGCCAGAGAACTCCGCTACTCCTGGTTCGAGGAAATACGGGGCGAACATGGCTATCAGTACATCGCCGTGGCACAACATAAAAGTGACGCGACGGAAACCGTACTGCTTAACCTGATCAGAGGAACCGGTATATCGGGTCTTCACGGAATCTTAGCCAAGAGGGATCGTATCATCCGCCCACTTCTTTTTCTTAGCTCAGAAGAGATCAGCAGCATCATTGCCGATAATGGGATCGACTATCGGGAAGACAGTTCCAATGCAACGGTGAAGTATGCCAGAAACAAGATCCGTCATGAGGTAATCCCGAAGATGAAGGAGCTTAACAAAGAGCTGGACCTTACGTTTGAGCAGAACAGCCGTCGTTTCCTTCAACTGGAGACCTTCCTTAACCATGAGGTAGAAAAGCTTCGCAGCCAGCTTTTTAAACCTTTAAGTGCGGACACGTGGGAGATCAGTATCGAATCTCTGGCCGCTCTCCATCCGCGGGAGCTGTTGCTCTTCGAACTTTTCAGGCCTTACCACTTTAGTGAAACAACCTTGCAGGATCTTGCCGGCGCCTGGAACAACCAGTCAGGTAAGATCTTTGAATCAAGAAGCCATACTTTATTAATCGACAGACACCTGTTAATCCTAAAAACACGAACAGCTACAGAGACCGGGCATACGCTCATCTCTGATGATACAATGTGCTTTTCGTGGAAGGATAATAGGTTTACCTGCAGATACGCCTCAGCGGAGGGACTGAAATTTTCAGGGGATAGTAAAATTGCATATTTAGATGCCGACTTGTTACAATTCCCCCTTAAATTGCGTCTTTGGAATCAGGGAGACTACTTCCATCCTCTGGGAATGAAAGGCAGGAAGAAAATCAGTGACTTTTTTATCAGCCAAAAACTTAGCCGCTTTGCGAAAGAAGACGTTGGAATACTGGAAAATGGAAACGGCGATATCCTTTGGATCGTCGGCTACAGATCAGACAACCGCTATAGAGTAAGCAAAGACACAAAAAACATTTTCATCATAGAAGCATCCGAATAACATGAGCGATCAAGCAAGCTTTACAGAAAAACAATACCTGGGCAGAGATTACAACCGTATCAGCGTCAGGCTGACGATGGCCCTCTTCTGTTTTGGCGCATACTATCTTAGCTCGAACAAGGAGCGCACTGCCGAGGTATTGGTACTGGTAGGCATAGCCATCCTGATCGGGTCGGTAGCGATGTTATTTATGATCCATTACCGCACAACAGTAAGGAATAAAAGCGTTATAATCGACGGACTCTGGACAACACGATTGGTCAAGATTGATCTGAACAGTATCGTGAAAGTTGAACGCACCAAGTACAGCTCTTACCTGATAAATAACCCGGTATACAATCTGCACACGAATGGAAAAATAAAATTCTATGCCGGCGGGAAAGAAGCACTTACTCTCACAGACCGGGATGGCCTGGAATACATTATCGGAACACAGTGCCCTGAGGAGTTTGAGTCGGCACTTCGGAATGAAATGAAAAGCTAATGAACAGGGCCTGCCGTCTTCTATGCGCAGCAGACCCTTGAAGAGGTGTTACATCTTTAGACCAATTTCTCTCAGACGTTCGTCAAGATACTCTCCGGCTGTCATATCAGTGTATGCCTTCGGGTTTTGCTCATCGATACAGATATCCAGGCAAGTAAGATCCATTTCCAGCTTAGGATGCAGGAAGAAAGGCACCGAATACCTTGAGGACTTCATCAACTCCCTTGGCGGGTTTACCACACGGTGAGTGGTCGACTTCAACTTATTATTTGTGAGTCGCTGCAGCATATCTCCCACATTAACAACAATATCTTCTACCTGAGCTTTAACAGGATACCAGTTTCCGGCGCGGGTTAAGACTTCAAGTCCGTCAGCACTGGCGCCGATGAGCAGCGTAATCAGGTTGATATCCTCATGCGCTCCCGCACGTACTGCATCCGGAGCTAAGGCGTCAGGATCCAGGATCGGGAAATAGTGAATTCCACGCAGGATGGAATTACCATTATGAACTTTAGACTCGAAATAATCCTCAGTGAGACCCAGGTAAACAGCAATAGCTTTCAACAAGTGCCTTCCGGCAACCTCCAGGCGTTCGTAGACTTCTTTCGTCACTTCGTTGAAGCGCGGCAATTCATCAACAATAATATTGTCCGGATATTGAGCCTTCACCGGATCTCCGTCCGTAACGGTTTGTCCCCGTTGCCAGAATTCCTTCAAATCAGGAACCGGTGCTCCTTTGGCTTTCTCCTTTCCCTTTCCTGTATAACCTCGCTGACCTGCAAGTTCAGGCTTCTCGTACTTCCTCTTGAGGTCTTCCGGAAGGTCGAAAAACTTCTTCACCTCCGTATAAAGCTCATCCATTAACTCCTGCGTCATGCCATGGTTGGCAATGGTTACAAACCCGGTTTCAGTGAACGCTTTTCCTATATCCTCAGAGAATTGCTTCTTCTGCTCTGCAGATCCGCTCACATAGTGGTTCAGGTCCAGTCTCGGAATATTTATCTCAGCCATCTTTAGTTTGTTTGTTTGATAAACAAAGATATGGAATTTGCCGCGCCGGCAGGGCGTCCGCACAGGACCAAAGTCATCTCTGAATCAGCTTTTAGAAATATTTCGAATAGTGCCTCATTATTGCTATTTTTGATAATACATATCAACTCTATAGAGAATGCAAGGTTTCAGAACAGAGCTAGAGAATCCACTGGTACAGAAAGACATAATCGAACTTGAGAAGAAGATCAGGCTATTCAGAGAGGGACAGCTTCATGAAGAGAAGTTCCGCAGTCTGCGTTTAGCCCGCGGGGTTTATGGCCAGAGACAGCCTGGAGTACAAATGATAAGAATCAAGCTTCCATACGGAAGAATGACCATCCAGCAGCTGTACAGGATTTCAGATGTATCAGATAATTATGCCACCGGCAACTTACATATTACGACAAGACAAGACATTCAGTTGCACTATGTCAGTTTAGAGCGCACCCCGGAATTATGGGCAGAATTGGAGAAAGACGCAGTGACCCTAAGGGAAGCCTGCGGAAACACCGTAAGAAACGTTACTGCTTCAGCACTGGCAGGCGTAGACCCGGATGAACCGTTTGATGTCACTCCCTATGCTCATGCTACTTTCGAGTACTTCCTGAGAAACCCAATCTGTCAGGATATGGGTAGAAAATTCAAGATGGCATTCTCTTCATCAGAAAAAGACTCCGGATATGCATTCATGCATGACCTGGGCTTCATTCCGAAAGTGCGGATCGAGAATGGCGAAGAAATAAGAGGATTTAAGGTAGTACTGGGTGGAGGACTTGGCTCTCAGCCGCATATTGCGGAGGATGTAACGGACTTCATGCACGAAGACCTGATCATTCCTTTTGCTGAGTCTGTTATCCGTATTTTCGACCGCTATGGAGAACGTGCAAAGCGTAATAAGGCACGTTTAAAATACCTTATTCAGGATATTGGCAAAGAGGCTTTCCTGGAACTCGCAGAGCAGGAGCGCCTGGCGTTGAAAAACAAGACCTATAAAATTAACCGTAGCATCGCTTTCACTGAGCCTGAAGGAAACATTTTACCCGTTCCTCAGATCAGCAATCCTACCAAATATGAACAATGGCTGAAAACGAATATTTTCAACCAGAAGCAGGAAGGTTTTGTATCAATAGGTATCCGCGTGCAGAATGGTGATATAAAAACCCCTGTAGCCAGGAAGTTTGCGGAGCTTGTTCGTGAAGCTGCCGGAGACGATATTCGCTTAACTAATTCCCAGGGCATTATGCTTCGCTACGTCAGGGAAGAAAATCTGGCCTATGTTTTCGAGAAATTGAATGAACTGGGCCTTGCCGAACCTGGCTTTGGAAGCGTTATTGACATCACATCTTGTCCGGGTACCGATACCTGTAACTTGGGTATATCCAACAGTACAGGCATCACCCGCGAACTCGAACGAGTTATTGCGGCTGAGTACCCGGAACTGATATACAACAAAGACATCACCATCAAGATCAGTGGCTGCATCAATGCATGCGGTCAGCATGCAATGGCAGCTATCGGCTTTCATGGCTCCAGTATGAAAATTGGAAAAATGGTTGCTCCTGCCCTGCAGGTGCTACTTGGAGGTGGCCCCACCGGCGATGGAACGGGTGTAGCATCCGAGAAGATCGTGAAGGTGCCAAGTAAACGCGGGCCTCAGATTCTGCGTACCCTCCTCGACGACTATTTTGAAAACCGTCTAGAAGGTGAACTATATAACAGCTACTATACACGGCAGGGAAAGATTTACTTCTATGACCTGCTGAACCCGATAGCCAAGTCGGAAGATATCACCCCTGACGACTTTATCGACTGGGAGCATACAGAAGCCTACAAGCCGGCTATCGGTATCGGTGAATGTGCCAGCGTTATGATCGACCTTGTTGCTACCCTGCTTTTTGAAGCAGAAGAACGCATCGATTGGTCACGTGAGGCTCTGGAAGCAGGTGAATACGCCGATTCTATTTATCACTCCTATACTGGATTTGTAAACTCGGCCAAGGCGCTACTGGTGTCAGAGGGCTTAAAAACCAATACCCAGGCGGGCATTATCCGCGATTTCGATGCTGCGTTCGTAGAAACAAAGAAGATCGCGCTTCCAGGAAGCTTCCATGATCTTGTATATCAGATGAATCAGCAGGAACCATCCAAGGAGTTCGCCACATATTACTTCCAGCAGTCTGAGCTGTTTAATCAGCAGATGAAGGACTTCCGGAATTTGCAACTTGCATAAGATGACGGAGACATCTGTAGGAAACCCGCTATTCCCGATTTTCGTTAAGCTACATAACCTCAACCTCCTGTTGGTGGGCGGAGGTTATGTAGCTCTCGAGAAACTGGGTGCCCTGCTGGCCAACAGCCCAGAGGCAAACATCAGACTTGTAGCCCCAGAAATCAGTCCGGATGTCATGTCCGTCCTCGAAACCCACCATATTCCTTACCTGGTTCGCCCTTTTGAAGCGAGTGATCTTGAAGGTATAGATCTCGCCATTGTGGCTATTAACGACAGCGAAATCAGTTCGCGTATTGCTTCCGTTTGCAAAGAAAAAAAGGTATTGACCAATGTGGCCGACAAACCTGAGCTGTGCGATTTCTATCTCGGCTCGATCGTACAGAAAGGGAATCTGAAGATCGCTATATCCACAAACGGCAAATCTCCTACCATTGCCAAGCGCATTAAAGAAGTTCTCAACGAAACCATTCCTGAGGAGATGGATGAACTGCTCAACAATATGCAGCGCATCAGAAACAGCCTCAAGGGCGACTTCAATGACAAGGTTAAACGACTGAACGACATCACCAGCGTGATGACAGCCGAGAAGAAAAAGCAATCGGCTTTCAGGAAGTTTATCTACCTTCTGAGCCTTATCATTGCTGTGATCTTCCTCGTGCTGGCAGGCTACTATATCCTCCTTGCGGTTTCCTAAGCATTTATAATATATATACAGCTTTCAGCGTTGCTAATATTTATATATTATCTTTGCTATTGACTTTATATACTACTTGCTTTGCTAACAAAGAAAACGAAATATGCGGTAAAAGCCCTGATGGCTTTAGCGAGAAATAAAGGGAATTCCCCTATGCTCATTTCGGCTATTGCATCGAAGGAGCAGCTTCCCAAAAAATTCCTGGAAGCCATACTACTGGAGATGAAACGCAATGGCATTCTGGCCAGCAAGAAAGGTGCGGGTGGTGGTTACTACCTCATGAAAAAAGCAGAAGAGATAAAGCTCGCAGCTATTATCAGGATCATTGATGGTCCAATCGCGCTTCTGCCATGTGTCAGCCTTAACTTCTACGAACGTTGTGAAGAGTGTACCAGTGAACTCTATTGCGGCATACGTGATGTCATGAAAGATGTCAGAGATGCCACCCTCAAAATACTCGGGGAAACCAGTCTGGCTGATATGATCGAACGTGAAGACAAGATGAAAGCACTGCTTCTCGAAAATCAGGCAGAGAATATAACGGAAGAAGATTTTAAAGGAAATCTCGGCGGAATAGTCGAATAAGAAAAAAGGGTTGTTCCCATGATGAGTGGGACAACCCTTTTTACAAAAAAAACCTAGCTTAAAACTACTCTATAAGTCAAATCACTTAACTTATCTTCTTCTACGGCCTGCGTGATAGAAAGTTACATTTATTTTTCTTAAATACTGTGTGCCACCTCTTTGCAGATCATTTTCTGCTAACCGACATCCTGCGAAGCAAGATCAGAACGATCAAACCTCCTGCAGCTACACAACCAAGCCAGGCTATCCAATCTCCGTAGCGAACATAAAAGGTCAGATCACTGTTCAGATTGATATCCTGCTTTAAAGCAGTAGGTACCCACCAGTTCGATGCTTGTATAACATCACCTCTTTGGTTGATGAAAGCGGAAATTCCGGTATTTGCAGACCTCGCTACCCATCTTCGTGTTTCGATTGCTCGCAGGCGTGCATACGCCAGATGCTGATCCTTTCCGGAGGTATTTCCCCACCATGCATCATTCGTGATTATAGCAATGAACTGCGCCCCTTCGCGGATATAGTCGGCTACATAACTTCCCCAAATCGACTCATAGCAGATCACCGGCGCAACGCCCATTCCGCTCTGAGAAAAGAACACCGATGGTTTGTCTTGCTTACCAAACCCTCCTGACGATCCGCCAAATGCAGCAAAGACCGGCTTCATAAAGCTGAGAGCCGTTGCAAAAGGAAGTGATTCGACGCCTGGGACCAGCTTGGACTTATGATAAAACTGCACCTTCGATGAGTTCTCGATATTAATGGCGGCATTATAATAATCCAGGTACTTGCCAAACGACTCATTATACGCAGCCGTAGGAGTTTCCGCCTTCTCATATAATCTGAAGCTCTCGATACCTGATAAAACGTTTCCATTCCGGTATTTAGACAGAAACGATTGGATCTTCACAAAATTCAGATCCTGATGTACCCGGTACTCGTCGGTCATTTGTGAGATAGCCGTTTCAGGCCATACAAAATATTCAGTATTGGGCTGCCCCAGCGAATCAGAAAGCCTGATAAGCTCATCAACCTGGGCGGCTGGCGACTTACTCCACTTGTCGTAAGGATCTACATTCGGTTGCACCACGACCACATTGGCCGGATTCGGTGCTTCTGTATAGCGACTATACATCATGATGGACGCAGTAATCGGAATAGCTACCCAGAGCAAGAGGCCCAATGTCAGCCTTTTTTTAAGCTTATAGCCGACCGCCGAAGAATCGTCCTGGTCACTCAATTCAAACGCAAGGATATTGGCAACCAGGATCCACAGTGTCCCCCCATAAACCCCGGTAAACTCATACCATTGAATCAATCGGGTTGTCTCAGCAAAGCCGTTTCCCAGGTTCATCCATGGAAATTGCAGGTCCCAGCTTTGATGGAGATATTCGTATGCAATCCAAAAGCTGATCAGTCCCGCAAAACTCAGTAACCTACCAGAAGTTCTTCTCAGCTGGTAATACAACCAGAATGCAAGCGTCATCAAAACGGCCGCAAGACCAAATGGTATTATCGAAATCAACGATGCCACCCAAACGTTCAGTACAGCGCTTAAGGAATTAAATACCCAGTAGATGCAGGAGGTATTCCAGATCAGAAAAGTCAGGCCTGACAGCATAAACACCTTCCGTCCCTTCCGGGGAAGATCAGATTGTATCACATTTTCTACTGCACGAAGCAGAGGCACCAAGGCCACAAGCAGTATCGGCGCAGTAAACGACATCGGCGGCCAGGCAAGCCACAACAGAAACGCACTTATAATAGCGAGAAAATAATTTCTTTTCACTTAAAACTGAGATAATATATCCGACTTCTTCGCTTCATACTCCTCCTGAGAGATCAGCTGCTTCTCGAAAAGCACTTTCAGCTTCTTCAATTTCATGGTCATCTCATCTTCCGGAGCCTCCTGAGCTGCTTGTACAGCTGGTTCAGGAACAACTGCCTGAGCAACTTCCGACAGGGTCGCTGACTCCCTCTCCCGCTCCATACGCAGCTGCTGCTCCTTTAGATATTGCTCTTGTTTTAATTCCGCTTTCAAACGGTCAATTTGTTGATTCGAAAACTGATAAAGCTTCCTCGCCTGAACCTTAGGAATGTAGTCTACCGTAAAGTTCTCCCCGCTAAGCGGAACAGCGGTAAAGCGCGCACCAAAAAACTCTTCTTTAAACGATACCTCTTTGATATCCTTCCATGAATAAATCTCAAAATTTGTTGTCAGACCCAAATTCCCCGGAATACAAAAGAACAGGCGCTTGCTGGTTACAGCCACCGTATCCGGTACCAGCGTGACGGCGGGTTTCTTCTGCACGGCAAGGTATAAGACCTCTTCTCCTGGTGTAAGCATGTCATTCAACTTTCCCAGGATTTTTTCAACAGCCTTAGGATCTTGTTCATCTATTAAAAACTGCTCAAAGTTCATGTTCTTTTTTATTAGTGTTTTTCTTTCCTTCTTTACCTCCTATGATCACCACAAACTCCCCTTTCAGGGTATGCGATTCATAATATGACCTGATATCCGACAAGCTTCCCCGTACTGTTTCCTCGAACATCTTCGTAAGCTCCCTCGAAACAGAAGCCGGGCGATCTTCTCCGAACACCACTATAAACTCCTCAAGGGATTTGAGAAGCCGGTGGGGCGACTCATAGATGATCATTGTACGTGGCTCCTCCGCCAACTCCTTTAAACGCGTCTGGCGTCCTTTTTTTACGGGCAAAAAGCCCTCGAACGTAAAGCGATCAGTAGGCAAACCAGAATTTACCAAAGCAGGCACAAAAGCGGTAGCTCCGGGAAGACACTCAATTTCGATGTCATTCTTAAGCACCTCACGCACCAGATAAAACCCCGGATCAGATACCGCAGGAGTACCTGCATCAGAGATCAGGGCAACATTCTGCCCTTCCTGCAAGAATCTCACAATCTCCGAACTTGCCTTGTGTTCATTATGTTGATGGTGTGCGTAAACCTTCTTATCGATTCCAAAATGTTTAAGTAGAGGTGCGCTGGTACGTGTATCTTCAGCTAAAATGAGGTCCACCTCTTTTAAAATCCGGATCGCTCTGAGCGTGATGTCCTCCAGGTTTCCAATGGGAGTGGGTACGAGATAGAGTTTCCCTGTCATATTCAAAAAAAATGCAAAAACTTCATGTAAACAGTCATCTGATCATATCTTTGACAAAAATTTACAACGATGCTGCAAGTTAGTTATATCCGGGAGAACAAAGAGAAGGTTTTAGAACGATTGTCTGTTAAAAATTTCAAACAGCCTGAATTAGTTGACACTATCATTTCACTTGATGAAGAACGTCGTCAAACACAGACCTCGCTTGACTCGATCTCTGCGGAAGCAAACGCCATGGCTAAGCAGATCGGTGAGTTGATGCGCAACGGCCAGAAAGAACAGGCTGAAGAACTTAAAGGCAAAACCGCAGGTTTAAAAGAGCAGATCAAAACGCTCGGCGACCAACTGGCTCATGCTGAAGAAGAGTTGCAAAAGAACCTCGTTTTACTTCCTAACCTGCCACACTCTACTGTCTCTAACGGCACTACGGCCGAAGACAACGAAAACATCTTCGAATTCGGGGAGAAACCTGAACTTCCTGCAAATGCACTTCCTCACTGGGAGCTTGCAGCAAAGTATGATATCATCGACTTTGAACTCGGCAATAAGATCGCAGGTGCAGGATTCCCCGTCTACAAAGGAAAGGGAGCTAAACTGCAACGTGCGCTGATCAATTTCTTTTTGGATAACGCTGAAGAAGCAGGATACAGGGAAGTACAACCTCCCATTGTCGTAAACGAAGCATCAGGCTTTGGAACCGGGCAGCTGCCTGATAAAGAGGGCCAGATGTACCATGTAGGCATAGACAATCTTTACCTCATCCCTACAGCTGAAGTACCCGTAACCAACCTATACCGTGATGTGATCGTTAAGGAAGATGAGCTTCCCATTAAAAATTGCGCATACACGCCCTGCTTTCGCCGGGAGGCAGGTTCTTATGGCGCTCATGTGAGAGGACTGAACCGCCTGCATCAGTTCGACAAAGTGGAGATTGTCCAGATCGCACATCCTGATCAGTCCTACGATATCCTCGAACAAATGAGCACTCACGTGCAGTCTCTGCTTCAGAAACTTGAACTACCTTATCGTGTTCTTCGTCTTTGCGGTGGCGACATGGGCTTTGCCTCTGCCCTGACTTATGATATGGAAGTCTGGAGTGCCGCACAGCAGCGCTGGTTGGAAGTATCGTCCGTTTCTAACTTTGAGACTTTTCAGTCTAACAGGCTCAAACTGCGTTTTAAAGGAAAAGAAGGCAAGGCACAACTTGCTCACACCCTGAATGGCAGCGCCCTCGCTTTACCGCGTATAGTAGCTTCCCTACTGGAAAATAATCAAACTGAAAGAGGAATCAGAATCCCCGACGCACTTGTTCCTTATACGCGCTTTGAGTGGATCGACTAATATTCTATTCTTATATAAAAAACTGCCGGGATCTTTGCAATGCAACGAAGCCGGCAGTTCTTTTTTACAAGGACTTTCGGTTGTGATCTAACGGCTATAACCGAAGCATTACCATGCTCCAATAACGCAAGTGCGCTTCAAAAATCATAGCTAGTGAGAATCACATCCGGATGTGAGTAATAAAAACTTCTCAGTAAAGACACGCGGGTTTAAACAGAATACTTCGCACGCTCATCTGCGGCGATAAAAAGTCGTAAAAAGTGGGGACAAAAAATAAGCTCCTGATGGGCAGGAGCTCAAACTAACCAATTATAAACCTAAATCTTAAAAAAAATCCTTAGAGAAGAATTTTCCTAAAACTTTATGTGTCAAAGATACATTTAAATACTACCTGACACAAGTCTTTTCACATTTTTTAACATTTAGGAAATTTTGAAATAAACTTTAGGATTGATTTTCAGGCTGTTGCAAAACGACCGTATCGCCCTTATTACAAAAACGCTTTTTCTGTAAAACAATAATCAAGGAATCCGGTTATAATCCTCTAAGGAAATCGTGTTAAGCTGCTTTAATCAAGGGAACTGGAATGTCTAAACGGATACTAATTTTTGATGACGATACAGATATACTGTCAATCTGCACCTACATACTTCAGGAACTGGGCTGGGAGGTAAAAACGTCCCCCCATTGCAATGACATCGTGAACACTGTAAGGGCATTTTACCCCAACGTAATCCTGATGGATAACTGGATCCCGGATTCAGGTGGAGTCGTCGCAACTCAGGCCATTAAAGCAGAAGCAGACCTTAAAAGTATTCCCGTGGTATATTTCTCGGCTAACAACGATATCCAGTCACTCGCCAGCAAAGCCGGAGCAGATACCTACCTGGAGAAACCTTTCGATCTGAATGAACTCGAGAATGTGATCGAACGGGTAGCAGGATTTAAGGACTAAGAACTTCTTCTATAATTTTATGAGAGCGGATTTCTGAAAAGCTATCTACGTGCAAGCGGTAGTAATCCAGCACTCTTCCCAACAGTTCCCTCCTTTCGGAATTGTTGATCTGCAGCAGATGCAATCCCTCAATACGAGAGTCTAGCAACTCACTGAACTTCTTCGTTAAGGAACCATGAAGGAAGTGAACATGTCCCGGCGGAACGTTCGTAAAAACGCCATTCCTAAGATCGAAATAGGCTGAGATACGCTCATTAGTTCTTTCCGGATAAAAGCCGAGATATCTGCTCAGGTGAAGCAGAAACCATAGATGGAAATTATTCAGACCAGCGTCCATCCTGTCTAACAATGCAATACTGTGAAACATAAACTCGAAAAGAGGAGGATCATCATGATGTTGCCTAACCACCTTGTATAAAACCTCATTCAGAAACAAAGCCAAACTGCTTTTCGTTAGATCGTAAGGCAAAGATTCAAATAAGGGTACATTCCGAAGCTCTGAAATACGCTGAATGCCGCCATTCGGCTTGTGATATACTACCATATCCAGCAGGTGCAAAGGCTGGATCATATTCATACGGATCTTCGCTCGTGGCTTCCTCGCTCCATTTACCAGATAAGATTGGAGACCGAACTTCTCCGTAAACACTTGAACAACAACGCTACTCTCCGAATAGTCAGTGGCCTTAAAAACAATGCCCCGGGTCTTATGCAACATCGCAATCAGATAAATGACAAGCCTTGGCAAGGGTATTACGAATGTGCCTGCACACTGGCTGGAGGATCCGTTTCATTCAATTCGTTTTCTCTCTGCTCTTTCTTTTCTGCTTCTACGGCACGCTCTTCAATGATCCCTTTATACTCCACTTTTCGTACAAATGAATAAAATATAGACACGAACCCAATACCGAACAATAATGTTCCCAGGATCATCGCCCATCCATAATCATCAAATGCGTTACGTTTAATGGAATACCCCAGAAGGTTCAGGCCGACTCCGATGGCTACCAGAATCAAACCTCGTTTCATAAACTTATTCATAGCCAAAACTAAGCAAAGCACGTGCCACAAGCAAACCCCATGCGTGCATAGCACAGCGCGAACAACACCGTCATTTTGATATTTTTTTGCCGCCCTCAATAGAAGACTTGTTTTTCTGGCTTAATTTAATTATTGGCGTGTATTTTCTTAACTTTGCACCTCAAAAATTGGGTTAAAGCGCTGATGTACAAAGAATATAAACAACTAAATTTATCTACTACAGGAAAAGAAATACTCGAATACTGGAAAAACAATAAGATTTTCGAGAAGAGTATCTCCAACAGACCGGCTTCCAAACCATATACATTCTACGAAGGACCTCCCTCTGCCAATGGCATGCCGGGAATCCATCACGTAATGGGACGCAGCATTAAGGACATTTTCTGCCGGTATAAAACCCTCAAAGGCTTCCGGGTGGAACGCAAAGGCGGATGGGATACGCACGGCCTTCCGATCGAACTTGCCGTAGAGAAGACTCTCGGTATTACCAAAGAGGATATCGGAAAGAAGATCACCGTAGAAGAATACAATGCGGCCTGTCGCAGTGAGGTCATGCGCTATACGGATGTATGGAATGATCTTACCGAAAAAATGGGCTATTGGGTAGACCTTGATAATCCTTACGTAACATACGAAAACAACTACATCGAGTCATTGTGGTGGATCTTAAAAGAGCTCTACAACAAGAAACTCCTATACAAGGGTTATACCGTTCAGCCCTTCTCTCCCGCTGCCGGAACCGGACTAAGCTCGCACGAGCTCAACATGCCGGGTACCTATCGCAACGTGAAGGACACTTCCATCGTGGCTCAGTTCCGCCTCAGGAAAGATCAGATTCATCCGCTAACAACGATCCTCTTCCAGAACGAAGCGGAAGATACTGTAATGCTGGCATGGACCACCACTCCCTGGACGCTCCCATCTAACTGCGCCCTGGCGGTAGGAAAGAACATTACTTATGTCAAAATAAGAACCTTCAACCAATACACCTACGCTCCTGTAAGTGTAATACTGGCGAAAGACCTTGTTCTTAAGCACTTCAAAGCTGAAGGAGAGAATGCTTCCTTCCAGGACTATAAAGGCGGCGACAAGATTATTCCATGGGAAATTGCCGGAGAATTCAAAGGAGAAGACCTCATCGGCTTGCGCTATCATCAGCTTATGCCTTATGTAACCAGCGAAAAACTTGAAAAAGATGCATTCCGCGTTATTCCGGGTGATTTCGTTACTACAGAGGATGGTGCCGGTGTAGTACATATTGCAGCTGTATTTGGTGCTGATGACTTCCGCGTTGCACGCGAAAACAACGTACCTTCCGTGATGGTTACCGACGAACGTGGTAACGAATATCCACTGGTGGACAGACAAGGCAAATTCGTGGATGAGGTGACTGACTTCGCAGGCAAATATGTAAAAGAAGAATATTATACCGACGAGATCAGAAACCAACCAGGTTTCAGACCCACCGACGTCCTGATCGCCATCCAGCTGAAGGAAGAAAATAAAGCATTTGACGTAAAGAAATACGAACACAGCTATCCACATTGCTGGAGAACTGACAAGCCGGTATTGTATTACCCGCTCGATAGCTGGTTCATCAGAACCACTGCGCTGAAAGAACGCATGGTCGAGCTCAATAAAGAGATCAACTGGAAGCCAGAAGCGACAGGAACAGGAAGGTTCGGCAACTGGCTCGAAAATCTTGTAGACTGGAACCTTTCGCGCTCCAGATACTGGGGTACTCCTCTTCCAATCTGGCGCACACAGGATGGAACCGAAGAACTTTGCATCGGATCTGTTGAAGAACTGAAAACAAAAATAAACGAGGCACTATTGTCAGGCACGCTTACAGCGGAAGAAACAACAAAACTTTCCACGCTGGCAAACACGTATGCAGATGGCACTTTCGACCTCCACCGCCCGTATGTAGACGACATCATTCTGGTGTCTCCATCCGGACAGAAGATGTACAGAGAACCCGACCTGATCGACGTTTGGTTTGATTCAGGCGCCATGCCTTTCGCACAATGGCACTATCCTTTCGAGAACAAAGAAGAGTTTGACAAGGCGTACCCTGCTGATTTCATCGCTGAAGGGGTAGATCAGACTCGTGGATGGTTCTTTACCCTCCACGCAATCTCCGTCATGCTGAACGACTCTGTATCGTTCAAGAATGTAGTATCAAACGGACTGGTGCTGGACAAAAACGGCAACAAGATGTCAAAGCGTCTGGGCAATGCCGTTGATCCCTTCGAGACCATTGAGAAATACAGTGCCGACGCTACCCGTTGGTACATGATCAGCAATGCCTCTCCATGGGATAACCTTAAATTCAACGAGGAAGGTCTTGATGAAGTGCGCCGTAAATTCTTTGGTACGCTCTATAACACCTACGCGTTCTTTGCATTGTATGCCAACATCGATAAGTTCAGCTACGCAGAAGCAGAAATCGCCCCTGAAGCACGTCCGGAGATCGACAGATGGATCATCTCCCGACTGAATACGCTAATCAAAGGCGTTGACGGCTTTTATGGCGACTTTGAGCCGACCCGCGCAGCCCGTGCCATACAGGAATTTGTGGACGAACACCTGAGCAACTGGTATGTAAGACTATGCCGCCGCCGCTTCTGGAAAGGCGATTATTCAGAGGATAAAATCTCCGCATATCAAACACTTTACACTTGCCTGAGCACCATCGCTAAACTTATGTCGCCTATCGCGCCGTTCTTTAGTGAAAGACTGTTCCTTGATTTGAACTCCATCACCGGAAAAGAACAGGCTGAATCCATTCACCTGACTGACTTTCCGGCATACGACGAAACACGTGTAGATGCAGCGCTGGAAGAACGCATGTCATTGGCTCAGAACATTTCATCCATGATCCTTTCGCTAAGAAAGAAAGTAGGAATAAATGTACGCCAGCCATTAAACAAGATCCTTCTTCCTGTGCTCGACAGTCATTTCCAGCAAAAGGTTGATCTGGTAAAAGAACTGATTCTTTCCGAAACGAATATAAAGAGTATTGAATACATCAGCGATACATCCGGCATCATCAAGAAGAAAGTGAAACCGAACTTCAAGTCGCTAGGTCCAAAGGCCGGTAAATCCATGAAAGATGTAGCAGCCTACATTAATTCCTGGAGCCAGTCAGACCTTGCACTCTTCGAAGAAAATGGCGTGGCAACCTTCTCCAAAGACGGTCTGAATGTCGATATCTATCCGGAAGATGCAGAGATTATTGCAGAAGATGTACCGGGATGGCAAGTTACAAATATCGGAAAACTAACAGTTGCGTTAGATGTTACGATAACAACCGAGCTGAAGCAAGAAGGAACGGCAAGAGAAGTAATAAACAGGATTCAGAATATCCGTAAAGAACAGGGTTTTGAAGTAACAGATAAAATAAAGGTAGAGGCTGTTTGTCCATCCCCTGTATCTGAAGCGATAATAAATAATTTATCCTATATTAAGGCCGAAATTCTCGCCGACTCTTTTGAATTAGTGCCTGCTCTGGCCACCGGTGATAAAGTTCAAATAGATGAACAGGAATTAACGATTTTGATTACAAAGGCATAACATGGAAAACAACCTAAAAACCCGCTACTCCGACTCCGAATTAAAGGAATTTAAAGACATTATACTAGAAAAGCTCCGCATTGCAAAAGAGGAGCTTGCGTCGCTGACTCAGTCGTTGAGTAACCCAAATTTAAACGGTACTGATGATACCGCCGGAACATACAAAACGCTGGAAGATGGTTCTGCCACTCTTGAAAAAGAGCAGATCAATCAGCTTGCAGCACGCCAGAAAAAGTTCATTGAAAACCTGGAAGCAGCTTTAGTGCGTATCGAGAACAAGACGTACGGGGTATGCCGTGAAACCGGTAAACTGATCCCTAAAGAACGTCTGCGTGCAGTACCTCATGCTACATTGAGCATGGAAGCAAAAATGAGGCAGAATTAATGAAAGCTTACTTCAAGCCTTTTTTGGCTATTTTTCTGGTCTTACTTGCAGACCAGGTTCTTAAGTTCTGGATTAAACTGAACATGAGCCTGGGACAAGAGTTTCACGTTCTCGGCGATTGGTTTATTATACATTTCACCGAAAACAACGGTATGGCTTTCGGTATGGAGTTCGGCGGTGAAGCCGGTAAGCTGGCTCTTACGCTCTTCCGCATAGTCGCCGTTTGTGCCATCGGATACGGAGTAATCCACCTGGTGAAACATAAATATCACAGGGGGCTCATCCTTAACGTAGCGCTTATATTCGCAGGGGCAATGGGGAACATCATTGATTCTACTTTCTACGGAATGATTTTTAGTGAAAGCACCTACTTCCAGCCTGCCAGGCTATTTCCTCCTGAAGGTGGCTACTCCAGCCTCTTTCACGGAAAAGTGGTAGATATGTTCTACTTTCCAATCGTTCAGGGAACCATCCCTCAATGGTCACCTATCTGGTCAGGAGAGGATTTTATATTCTTCAGACCTGTGTTCAATATCGCAGATGCGGCCATTTCAATTGGGGTAATTGCCATATTGATCTTCCAGAAAGTTTATTTCAAGGAAGAAAAGCAAGAAAATATTTATCCTCATAATGAGATAATTGAGGAATAATCCCCAAGCTTTCTTAACTATAGTTTAATAAAAGGGATGGTTGTTTGTGGAATCGGTCACAAACAATCATCCCTTTTATAAGTTAAACACACAAACACGAACACATGAAACGCTTAATTGTACTTGCTATACTTAGCATCTTCACAACTCATCTCTTTTCCCAGACCGTAGACACCCGCCGAAAGATTGAAGTGAATGGCACTTCTGAAATGGAAGTCACTCCCGATATTATCTATCTGGGTATATCTCTGAAAGAATACTTCAAAGACAATAACAGCAAGAAGAAAGTAGAGATCAACACCATCGAAACACAGCTCTACAATGCGGTTCAGGCGGCGGGAATTCCTAAAGAAAACCTGACCATCAACAACATCTCCGGCTACAATTATAACTGGGAAAAAAAGAAAAACCCCGATTTTTTGGTTGCTAAACAATATCGGCTGAAAGTGACCAATCTAAACAGCTATAACAAGCTCATGGATGCACTTGACATGAAAGCGGTTCAGTATACCAATGTGGAAAGTTATGACTATTCCAAGATTGAGCCACTTAAAAAAGAGCTGAAGATCAAAGCCCTTAAAGCCGCCAAAGAAAAGGCAGATTTTATGGCAGCAGCCTTGAATAACCGGGTCGGTGATCCTTTAGAGATTCAGGAGATCAACAACGAATCTTATCCTCAGCCTATCTATCGCACAAGCATGATGATGTCTAAAACCGCTGACGAATCATTCTCTCCGGAGATCGACTTTAAACAGATCAAACTGAACTACCAGATGCGTGTAGTTTTCGAACTGGTCAAATAAGACATATTTACCGTATAAACAAAGAAGCCTCTGCAATCAGAGGCTTCTTTGTTTATACGATTCCAGCATAATCTCCAGATCATTAAGGTCAAAAGGTTTCGCCAGCCAGGCATCAGCACCTGCTTCATCCGCAAGCAACTTGATGTTGTTATTGGCTGAAAAGTAAATCACCGGAATGCCTCTATACCGCTCATTATTTTTCAAAGTCTGGGTTGCTGTTATTCCTCCCGTATCAGGAATCCAGTTATCCATCAGGATAATATCTGGTTCACATGCCTCTACGGCTTCCAGCAAATCATTGCAATTGCTCCGCGTATGCACATCCCAACCATTATCCGCCAACAGATACTTTAATATATCCAGAATGTCGGCATCATCATCAAATATCAGTATACGCTTCATTAGAACTAAAAGTAGCACAAAAATACCAGCAACCCATATAATCTGAATTTATTTACATCCGCTTGAATATTCTTTCCGAGCAGCCCCATATCCCTTGTAGCGACGGTGGTGCGCGGCGGGTATTCAAGAATTCAGGAAGACACGGTTGACAAACGATAACCGAATATGCGCAACTTTAAAAAAGATCCTTAAGCCAGGTTGCCAGTTGCACAAGCAAATAAATCAGGCCTGCCAGCATAGCAAACATCACCAGGAAAATGACAATGATCAAACCCCAGCCACTTCCCTGATGCTTTCCTTCCTGGTAATGCTCCTTCAAAAGCCGAATATTCCGTGCATTCGCCTTATAATAAAAATCAAACACCTGGCCGATCAGCGGGATTCCACCAATCACTGCATCTACCAGGATATTCAGTGCCATCAGTATCGCCAGCTTTCGGCTAACCCCATGCTTGAGCATGGTCGCCAGAATGACGCATGATAGCAAAAATCCCGAAACATCTCCCAGTATCGGTATAAAGTTCAGAAGAGGATCCAGGCCAAACCTGAATTGGGTTCCTGGAAACCGAAATTGATTATCCATTAACCTGGCCATCCGCTCTACCCAGATTAAACGATTCGATGTTTGCAGTGATTCCGGTGATTTCAATTTCTATTGTTGTTTAGCAGACTTTTTGAAGAACTTGTCCATGAACAACAACTGGAAATCAATAGAGTTTATCCAATAGTCCCAATTATGGACCCCTGGTCTTGTAATATAATCGTGAGGAATATTACGCTCCAGTAATTTCGCATGCAGATTTTCATTCACCTGGTAGAAGAAATCTCCCGTACCACAGTCAATGATCAGCGACAGGGCATTGGGTGTAAGTAAGTTCAGCATGTTAATGACGGTATTCTTCTCCCAGTTCTCTGGAGCGCTCGTATAGCTTCCCAGGCGTTGTGATAATTGCCAGTTCAGCGGAAACGGCCGGATGTCTACCCCGCCACTCAGGCTGCCTGCAGCGCCAAATACATCCTGATGGCGAAATGCCAGATACAAGGCGCCATGTCCTCCCATACTCAGGCCGGCAATTGCCCTCCCGCTACGAGAAGCAACCGTCTTGTAATTTTTGTCGACCCAGGATACCAGCTCTTTCGCCACGTAAGTCTCATACTTCCAGGAAGGGTCTACCGGACTATCCAGGTACCAGCTTCCTACTCCGCCATCCGGACACACGATGATCATTCCATACTGATCAGCAGCCTTTGCCAGCTGGGGAGTGCGAGTCACCCAGTCGCTATAATTACCGCCAAAGCCATGAAGCAAATAAAAAACAGGGTACGCTTTCTTGTCTGAGTAATTGTCGGGGGTGATGACCACCGCCTTGATCGTCTTGTTCATGGCGGCGCTTTTAGTAATTACGGTATCTACTTTACCCGCATAGCAAACGCCGGCAAGCAAGAGAGCCGGCAAGAAAAATAAGAGTTTGAGGTGTTTCATATATTGGATTGTTCTGGTTTAAAAATATAGAAATTACCTGGTTTTAGAGTACAATAAGCCGGCTGAAGAGCAACAAAAAAGGCGGCCTGCTGAAAGCAGACCGCCGGTTCTATTATCAAATGCGCTTGGCGCGCTATATATGCATCTTTACTTTTCTCCCTACGTTATACCCTTTCACCGCATAGAACCAGATGAACAGGTAACATGGAACGGCAATCCAGTAAGCCTCCTGTGGATTCCAGGTATCTGCAAAATGTCCGTAGACAAGTGGCAGGATCGCTCCCCCCGCAATACCCATCACCAGTAAAGAAGACCCGATCTTCGTAAAGCGACCAAGGCCCGAAAGCGCGAGCGGCCATATAGCAGGCCACACCAGTGAATTCGCGAAGCCTAGCAGGGCAATAAACATCACCGATATGTATCCGTGAGTCAATATAGCTGCTACCGTAAAGATAACACCCATAATAGCGAACACCTTCATGGCCGTCTCCTGTGAAAAGTACTTCGGAATGCAAAAGATACCTACCAGGTAACCAACGATCATTCCAAACAGTGTCAAGGTAGTGAAGTAGGTCGCAGTCTCCAGGGCAATGCCTTGTGAAGCACCATAACTGATGATAGTATCTCCCGCAATTACTTCCACGCCAACGTACAGGAATACGGTTGCTACACCCAGTAACAGGTGCGGAAACTGCAGGATACTCGTTTTGCCTGTATTAGCGGCAGCAACGAATTCGTCCTCTGTCTCTGTATCAATTTCCGGTAGCGTTGACCGACTGATCAACACGCCCAGAAGGACCAGTACTGCCATAATGATGATGTACGGAAGAATTACACGTCCGGCCAGCATATCCAGCTCCACAGCTTTTTCCACTTCAGACATGGTCTTGATCCTGATCTGCAGCTCATCTGCGTTCTTCAATGCTACAGCACCAAGCACAATCGGAGCGATAGAGCCCGCAACCTTATTACAGATCCCCATGATACTGATCCGTTTGGCAGCACTCTCCGGAGGGCCAAGGATCGTAATATAGGGATTCGAAGCAGTCTGCAGCAAGGCCAGTCCCGTACCCTGAACGAAAAGCCCCAGCAGGAACAGCTCATACATCCGGATCATCGCTGCCGGAATGAACACCAATGCTCCGAGGGCCATAATACCCAGTCCGAGCGCCATCCCCTTTTTGAAACCAGTGATCTTCAATACCCATGCAGAGGGAATTGCCATCACCAGATAGGAGATATAGAAAGCAAAAGTGACCAGGTAAGACTCAAAATTATTGAGTTCACATGCAATCCGCAGGTAAGGGATCAGCACAGAGTTCAGCCAGGTAACAAACCCGAAGATGAAGAACAATGCCCCAATAATTGCGATCGGAGGAATACCGGATTGTTTAACCGGCGCTGAGTAGGATACTGGCTTTTCCATTCTTGATTAAAATGCTATAGCTTGCTAAGATTTAAAATTTATATCTCACGAAGGCCTCCATGGCCTCGTACTCAGCCAAACCAAGCTGATCATAAGCAAGAGCGGTTTCGCGGTTACGTTCTTCCGCTCTCACCCAGAACTCTCTGGCATCATCACCCGGGAACACAGGAAGGTCTTTCTGAGATTGATGCTTAAATATAGCAAGTTTCTTGCGTTCTACTTCCTGTGGAGACAAAGGAACTGCCATTTCTATTTCATGCACCTCAAATTCATGCCATGCACCTCTGTAAAGCCACAGCCAGCAGTCGTCCACCCATTCTTCAGTACCCTTCAAACGTTTTAGTGCTTCCAGGATGATATCGAAGCAAACCTTGTGTGTTCCGTGCGGATCAGCAAAGTCACCTGCAGCAAACACCTGATGCGGTTTCACCTGACGGAGCAGCTCCATCGTTTGCTGAATATCATCCTCGAAGGAAACCTTTCTGGAAGTCTTCTGACGATCGTAGAACGGCAGTGCCATGAAATGAATATTCTCATCAGGAAGTCCCGCAAAACGTGCTCCCGCAATCGCCTCACCCTTTCTGATCAGGCCTTTGATATTTCTTATTTCGAGTGTATCCGGCTGGTTAGGCTGTTTTACCTCGATAAATTTCCGCATGTCTTCGTACGCCTGTTCCTGTACAGATGCATCCTCTCCTCTTGCCTTGGCATAGTCGATCGCGAACTCTGTAAAACGCAGTACATCCTCATCCCATACAGCAGTATTCCCGGATGTCTGGTAAGCTACGTGAACATCGTGTCCCTGATCTGCAAGGCGGATGAACGTACCTCCCATCGAGATCACATCATCATCTGGATGCGGCGAAAAAATAATCGCACGCTTCACATCGGGAAGAGCACGTTCCGGACGCTGACTATCGTCTGCATTCGGCTTACCTCCAGGCCAGCCGGTGATGGTGTGCTGAATCTTATTGAAGATATGGATATTGATATTGTAAACCGGACCACGCTCAGTTGCAAGTTGCGCCATGCCGTGGTTATTATAATCCTCCTCTGTTAATTTAAGGATTGGTTTCTTCAGTGTTTTTGCAAGCCAGATGACCGCCTTCTTGATCAGGGCCTCGTCCCAGACACAGTCTTTAACCTCCCAGGGAGTGTCAAAACGTGTCAGCTCAGATGCAGCCTCCTCATCGAGAACGAACTCCACGTGATCAGACAGCTGCAAATAGGTCGCAGGAACCTCCGAAGATATCTCGCCCTCTACCGCCTTCTTTATGATCCCGGCTTTCTTCCTGTTCCATGCCATCAGGACAATTTCCCTGGCTTTGAAGATAGTACCGATACCCATAGTAATCGCCTTGGTAGGCACATTTTCCTTACCTCCAAAGTCATGCGCAGCGTCACGACGTGTCAGATCATCTAAGGTAACCAGGCGGGTTCCCGAGTTTGGTGCAGACCCCGGCTCATTGAAGCCGATGTGTCCCGTACGACCAATACCCAGAATTTGAAGATCCAGACCTCCATAAGCACTGATCTTCTGTTCGTAAGCCAGGCAGAAAGCCGCGATGTCTTCCTGAGCAAGGGTTCCATTCGGGATATGCACGTTGTTCATATCGATATCGATATGATCGAACAACTGCTCCTTCATGAAATACACATAGCTCTGTGCAGCATCAGGCTGCATCGGATAATACTCGTCGAGATTAAAAGTTACTACATTGGCGAAGCTCAGGCCTTCTTCCTTGTGAAGACGGATCAGCTCCGCATACACCTTAACCGGCGTTGCTCCGGTAGCCAGCCCCAGGACTGTAGTTTCACCTTTAGACTGTTTTCGTCTGATCAAATCAGCAATCCTTTTCGCAACCGCGCGCGACGCAGATCCTGAATCAGGATAAACGGTTACCGGCAGTTTCTCGTAACGGGTTTCTTCTAATAAGTTTAATCTTGACATGGTATTTAATGCTATTCTGTACTCTAATTCAAACTTAGACAATAAAAACGATCAAAACAAGCTGCGTGTGCGCACAAATGGCACACGCAGCAGCATAACATGTCATAATTGCTTTAAAAGTGTTTCCGCACACACTTTTGAAGCGAAAAAAATTATTCCTCATGGATGAAATAATTCAGATTCTCTTTTGCAATAATATCCAGCGGCATGTATTTGATTACCGGCACCTTCTTTTTAAATACGAGGTAGTCGGCCATATGATTTACGCTCCAATAGCCTTGTCCTCTCGGGTTCTGGTTGATTAGGAAACTGATAATGCCACGGTTCAAAAAATGAATATTCTTCGGCACGAGGTCATAACAAACCAGCTTCAGCCCTTTTATATGGCGTTGCTCCAGGTAGGTGGCAATGGCATATCCTTTAGAGGTAGTCACATAGATCCCCTGCAGCTCCGGATTATTTTCTATTAAGTCGTCCATTTGTCTCTGGAAGAGCGCATAATCTTTCCGCTGCAGCTCCACGCGATGAAGGGTGTACTTTCCTGAAAGATTATTATGACTGAAGTAGTTACGAAATCCCTGCTCCTTCTTCATCAAGTGAGTTGCATTTCCGATGTCCTCATCGATGTGCGCAATCAGGATCGAGCAGGGATCAGCATGAAGCTGACTCAGTAAGCGACCTGCCAGCAAACCACTCTGATAGGAATCCTGTCCGATATAACTCAGCGGATTGTACTCGGAGATCTGAGTGTTGAAAATAATAAAAGGAATGCCCAGCGTATTCCACTCATCGAAAAAAGGGAGTGTTTCTTTATAGAAAAGCGGAGCGAGGATAATGCCATCGGGACCTTTAAGCGTTACTTCTTTCGCTTTTCCCACAAAAGAACCTACCTCGTGCAGATTGAAACTGTACCTGGTTACAGTGATTCCGTATTGCTTCAGTTCTTTCTCTGCCTTTTCAATGCCCATGATCGCTTCGTTCCAGTAAGAATCAGACGAATGGCTCGGAACGAGGGCAGCGATGTTGTATATCTTGTTGGAACCAAGAGCTCGCGCACTGTAGTTGGGCTCGTACTCCATCTCTTTGATGATCTTGAGCACCTTCTCTTTCACGTCCTGCGAAACCCGGCCCCGGTCATGTAAAACCCGGTCCACAGTTCCGGTCGATACTCCGGCCTTCTCCGCGATATCTTTAATCCGAACAACTTTATTACTCATAAGCTCCTGTTTCAAGCGACCTGCTCTATTGAGTGGCCGCCTGAAGCAAGTTTAAGCAATTTTAGGAAATTAAAAGATGGCCCCTATGAGAGCAGGCCATCAAATGTCTATCTCAGCTCAATGAGGAGGACACCATCTTTACCGCTCACGCCGTACTGAGCAATAGCATCCGGCCCTCTGAGCACATTTATTGATTTCACTTTAGCGGGATCAAGGGTATTCAGATCGTATAGCTCATTTTGTATTTTACCGTTGATGACGACTAAACCTTGAGACTTTCTAGCCGGTTGAGCATTTTTCCCGCTGATAGCCTTGGTAGTAATTTTTACCACTCCATTCTTTCCTTTGTCACCATAAATCGCTGTAGTAGAAGCATCTTTGAAAACGGCGAGCGATTCGACATTTTCAGGAGAAAGACTCCTGAGATCGGAATCACTAACTTCCTTTCCGTCTAATATATATAACGGACTCACTCCCCCACTTGGCATATCTCCCAGAAACGGCCGTTTAAGCCTATTACCGACATTGCTAACCGTATCAGGTACCAGCCCAGTTTTTATCCCTGCATTTCCTGTGGTGATAGCAATGGGCAAGGTATATTGAACTCTTACCAGCTTACCTTTTTGCTTACCTGGGGTCCATTTCGGGGATCCCTGCATTACGCGGATGGCCTCCTCGCCTATGCCTGATCCCAGATCTCTCAGGATCTTAATATCCGTCAATGTTCCATCTGTCTCTACAACAAACGAAGCAATAACTTTCCCTGACACTTTATTTTTCCGGGCAGCCTCTGGCATTTTAAAAGTACTCGCGATGTACTTGTAGAAAGCGCTCATCCCACCAGGAAAATCAGGCATTTGATCGATGGACCTGACGTCTGTCAGCACATCGCTGCTCCCTTGAACCTCTTTCTGCTCCTTTACCGTATCCGCTATTTCCCCAACCATGCGATTTTCGGGCATTTCCTCTATTCCGGTGAATGCATCAGACAGCTTTTTAGCCCCTGCTTGCTCCACAACTTCCTTTCCCTTTTCCTCTATTTTCTGCAGCGTCGTAATCGGCTCTGCCATATCCGCAACTTCTACAATCTCTTTACTTCCGGCGACTATCTTAGCCGAGGAGAATACAAGCATACCAACAAACAGTGGCGCTGACAACCCATACTTCAGCAAAGCAGAGCGGGTTGATTTCTTTTTGTAGAGCATCATAATTCGTTTTTTTAAAAGTGATTCGTTGAAAAAATTATTTGCTAGCTGGCTCACCGGAACACCCAGCGTATTACTTAAAAGCAACATCGCGTAATCTTCCTTTCTCTCCTGGATGCAGGCGACCTCGTCCGCGATAAATTCATGGATGTGCTTAACCGACCGCCGGTAGAGGTAAACCACCGGATTATACCATATGACTATGGATATCAGTTCAAGAAGGATGACGTCCACGGAGTGATATTGCCGTGCGTGAGTTTCTTCATGTTTGTGGATCGCCGTATAGCTCTTCAGCGAATCGGCAATGAATATCCGGTTGAAAAATGAATAGGCTACACTCTTTTCATAAACCGGTTTAATCAGCAAGTATGCAAGCCGGAATATGAAGCGGAGAAACAAAGTCAGCGTAACAGCCAGATAGGCTACGACAACCCAGTCGCTAATCGTCCAACTCGGCCCGGAATCCTCTGCCACGATTACCGGAATAAGCCAGGCATTAATGAACATCTTTGTTTCAACGACCGGCCTCAAACCGAATAAGTCATTAATCCAATCCGAATGCAACAGCGGAATCAGGAATGAGAGCAAGGCACCTCCAATCAGATAGACCCTGTTCAGATGGAAAAATGTCTCATTTTTCAAGAGCAGATAAAAGAAAGCGTAAAATAGCATCAGATAGCCGTTCACCTGAACAAAATATTCGAAAGCGTTCATAGCGGTTATTTCTTTAGGTTCTTAATTAACTTCAGAATCTCATCAGCCTCCTTCAGGTCGATCTTCTTTTCCTTCACAAAGAACGAAAACATGTTCTCCACCGAATTGCTGAAATAATTGCTTAGCAGCTTGCCTGTAGCAAAACTCTTGTAGTCTTCCTTACTGACCAGCGGATAGTAACGGTGACTCTTACCAAAAGCTTCATGATCAATAAAACCCTTTGTTTCCAAAATGCGGATAATGGTGGATACCGTGTTGTAGGCTGGTTTGGGTTCCGGCAACTGCCCTATCACATCTTTCACGAAGCCTTTTCCGATATCCCATAAGACTTGCATAATCTGCTCCTCCGCTTTCGTTAACTCTTTTATTTCCATGTCCGTATGATTATAAACCTAAGATATAACTAACTTTCTAGTTTTACAACTATTTTGTTAGTTTAATATTTATTTTTTAGCGGGTGCTTCAACCTGTATGATCTTAGATCCATATCCCAGCCATCATGGAACGACCTGATGAACCAAACGGCTATTATGAAAGTAGCCGTAGACCCCAGCAGCACCCCTGTACTACCCTGTCTTAAACAAAAAACAATTTAAATCCTACCGGAGAGTCATCTCTTTCGAGCTTGCTCTCTCGAGGGAGATGGAAAACACATCAGAAGAGCAGTGAGCATCATGACCAGTCGCAGCAGATAATGAAGACTTTTCCTGCCGACTACATAAACTCTTTGCGTCAAGCACAACACACCGTCTGAATCGCGTCGTCTCTTTTCATACCCGACTCGTCGGTCTGTTAAAACAAATATTTTATCGATTTGTAATATAAGTAGTTAACCAAATCAGAAAGGATACTTATGCTACACAGCCTTCACCGTTTACTCGGATATTCCATCGGCGCCACCGATGGTGAGATCGGTCACGTTACAGATTTTTGCTTCGATGACAAGACCTGGAACGTGCGTTACCTGGTTGTTGAAACAGGGAACTGGCTCTTTGGACGAAAAGTGCTCATCTCACCTGTAGCACTGCAACAACCGAATTGGGATCAGAAGACATTTCCGGTGAATCTGACCAAAGAACAGGTAAAATCGAGTCCCGATGTTAATCTCAATCAGCCTCTGTCGCTCGAACAGACAGAAGGTTTATACACCCATTATTCCTGGCCCTATCCGGAAGAATCAGGAATTGGCTTCATGACCAGCGGAATGGTTGGAGGAGTGGTAGCGCCGGGAATTCCACTGGACGAGCGGATCTCCGACGAGTTACATCAAAGCAACTCCGGAGAAGGACATGAGAACCATCTTCACGGAGTCAAACACACGACGCGTTATGACGTCCAGGGAGCTGACGGACTTATTGGAGAAGCTACCGACTTCCTGGTTGACGAGAACTGGCATATTACTTCCCTTGTTGTGGATGCTGGTAGCTGGTTTAACAATAAAAAGATTCAGCTTGATGTACACAGCATTCAGCGGGTGGAGCGGGAAAGTTCAGCGATCTATTACAGCGAGAGCCTGGACTTACTGAAAGGCCGGCAGGAGTTTAACTATAATGCGGTATAGAATTAATCAGGTAGAGCATCGATCGATCCTCTAAACGGCTATAAAATAAAAAAGGACAAGCTCTATATGAACTTGTCCTTTTTTGTGGAGGCTACTGGGTTCGAACCAGTGACCCTCTGCTTGTAAGGCAGATGCTCTGAACCAGCTGAGCTAAGCCTCCTTTTCCCTACCTTGTTTCGGTTTGGGACTGCAAATATAGTAACGTTTATCAAATAAGCAACATTTTCTTTCTTTTTTGTTAAAGGCTGCATTTAAGAGCGGAGAGGCATAACTGCTAGATGGCATCAGAATAAGGAGCCCCGCTTCTTTCCTTTAACAACGATGGGCACCTGCAAATTAACCTCGAAACTTCCTCCGGTATCCAGGCGTTGAGCAGCGAGTTGACTGGTATAATAACCCTGAATCAGCACCTTCTCCTGGTAGTTGAGCCCCAGACCGATAGTTGAACTTCGGCTACTATGATACATTCCCATGAGGTAAATGGCATTATTAGAGAATTTGATATTGGTACCCACATCCCAGAGGTTGTTTATATCCCTGGCTCCGCGGAAGCAGAATTTGGGTTCAATACAGATAAGCTCCAGCTCGCGGCCTATCTTGTACGAGAAGGCCATAAAGAACGTAGATCCGTCTACGGTGGCATTCAGGTCTTTCTTCATCAACTTCTTGAGATTGGGAAGTGCCCCCTGTATGGTCAGCCTGTTCTGAATATAGGCAATACCGAAATCCCCGTCCAGGTAAGACTTTCTTTCATTAAAGCGATCTGCAGACAGGTCGTTCGGGTCGCCAATCATCGCATCGAAATCCAGCTTTTCATTCATCACACCAAGGGAAACACCGAAACGTAGCGTCTGATCGTCTCCGTTGAGAGGCAGTTGGTAGGAGTAGCTGCCCACCACGCGAGTTCGCCTGATAAGGCCAGCCTTATCGCTGTAGATGTTTAGACCCGTCCCAACCCTACCACCGGCAACACCCTCCAGATAGTAATCAGCTGTAAGGGAGTGGGTAGAGGGTGATCCAGGCAGCGACTTCCATTGGTTGCGGGTACTCAGGTTAACCCTTACATCTTTCTTCAGCCCCGCGAAGGCAGGATTCCCCAGATACTCATTTTCATAATATTGGGAAGCCATCGGCACCAACTGCGCCATAATCTCTCCTTTGCAAGCCAGGATGAGCAGGAGTGTCCATCCTGCCGACATGATTCTTTTGTTTATATATAAATTCACAAGCATTCGTTTATTCTTATGTTTTTTGTTAGTCGCGAACAAGCGTTATAAATCCGGTCAGCTTTCCTTTTCCTGAGTTGATATACAGGGCGTAGTAGTAGGTATCCTCAGGAAGTGGCACACCGTTCAATGTTCCATCCCAGGTATTCTTATAGTCGATCTGCTTGAAAACGACCCGTCCTGCACGGTCAAATATCACGACCTCATTGTTGGGATACAGGTCCAGGTTTTTAACCACCCATACATCATTCACACCATCTCCATTGGGCGTCAGAATATTATTGGCCAGCAGGGTCCGGTAGTCATCTTTAACAGCAATATCAATGGTCTTGACCACATTACAGCCTGAACCATTGCTGATCACAACCTTGTAAGTGGTGTTCTTTGAAGGACGGACCACCAGGGAGTCGGTGTGCATGCCTGATACGATCCCTTCTTCATCCTCCCAGAAGTAGGACAATCCTCCTGAAGCAATCAGAGTTGTCGTTTCGCCGAGCGATATGGATGTACCGCGTTCTGAGATAAGATTGCCAACTAGTGCAGTGTTGACGGTTACGGAGGCAGGGTCCGACATGACAGATGATCCGCTTTCAAAAACTACCCGCACAGTGTAATTTCCCGAGCGGCTGACAATAAGTTCCTGACCTACGCTACCCGGCAAGAGCATTCCGTCACGGAACCATTGCCAGGAGGCTCCCCGTATGGTCCGGAGGGTAATCGTCGAGCCATCGCAAATAGTGGCATTCGCGGGTGTAACAGGTACCAGCAGCGAACCGGGAGTAACAGCCGTTAATCCGGTCATAGTGGTTAGCTTTGCAAAGTCCTGACTGATCACCTTTCTGAACGAATTGATTATACTGCCTGATGACAAGGTATAATCCATATAGCCTGCACCCAGCCCCGCAGCAGTGTGGGCTACGACGAGATTCTGGGCTTCATTCCCATTCAGCTCAGAATCAAGGAAAGTCATAGCGACTGATCCCTGATAAGCGATGGGACTGCTGAAACGGTACTGCCGTTTGATGCCGCTGAACTGCGGCCATTGAACAGGAATGGACTCTCTTGTAATGGATAGGCTTTTGAGCGACAGATCGACATCCGGCACAAGTGCCAGCCCGTCCACAGACAAGGTTGTTCCTTTTTTCACCGTCATCCCCTCTGCTCCTACTGTTAGCTGAGCTTGAAGCTGAACGGGCAGCAGAGCGAACAATGTCAGCAAACCTATCAGCAAACGCCGCATACTTATGTAATGTATCATCTTGATCTGAACCATGTTCTACTTCAACTTTAATGCTCTGTTTAATTGTTCTATCGTTTCAGGCAGGGCGAGGATCTTACTTGTTGCCGGGTCTATCAGTATCATGACCGGAGTGGCCAATACGTAATATGCGCTCGCCTCCTCGCTATTGATCCCTCCCCTAGCATGGATATGCTTCCATTCGTCCATCTTTAGCCGGGCATCATTCCACTTTGCAACCTCCACGTCAGTAAAGTCAAGGCTTACTGCAAGGACCTCCATGCGATTCTTCCGTCCGGTTTCAAGGTACCAGGGATAGAGTTTCTGCACTAACTCCAGGCAGTGCTGGCAGTCGGCCGACCAAAAGAGGAGCAGTTTGTAGGCCGCGCCTTTCTTATAATCATGCAAGCGGCTCGTCTTTCCTGACTGATCGGTAATCTGAAAATCAGGAGCAATCGCTCCCGGTCTGATAGATTCGATTCCTTTGAGCCGTTTTTCAATTTCCAGCCGTTTGGACGTGAGACAACGCGGATCTGCCAAATAGGGTTCTAACATTTGTATTCCGGAGCTGATATTGAACCCTTCGTATCCCTTATAAAAATAGTCCACCATCCAGCCATATACCAGCGGATGGCCGGTCCGCGCCTTTTCGATAGCCCTTTTTCCGGCAAGGGTAAAAAGGGAATCCCTTATCGCTGGCGACGTAGCTCTGGTACCATAAATATTGACGTACTGATCTGTCCAGGTCCTTAACTGAGGTACCCTGATCAGCAAGGGATTGCTCAGGTCGATATGATCAAAGTAATGTTCCAGCAAACTCTCCATGCGCTGTCCAGCGGAGCCCTGCCAGCTTAGTGCAGGAAGCAGTTCGAAGCCGTAGATATTGCTTATAAAGGCATTTTTATCCTGCTGCGTTTGTGCCGCGATCCAGGTATTATAGCTCCGACGCCTGCCTTCATACTCCGCTGCTCCCTCTTTGAAAAAAGCAGACTCCGGGCGATCGTAGTTCATGAGGAAGCTTTGCAGCAAACCCAGTTGTTCCCTCCGTTTGGTATTGTTCTGCATGAACCGGGCAAGCCATGCATTTTCTATTTCACCTTTTTGGAAAAAGGTGCTATCGGGATTATTGATCGCTTTAGGTCTGAGCCACATCTCCAGATCCTGTTCGTGAATAATAATATTGCGCTCCGCCGGGTAAGGAGTGCTACCCTCCCTTTCCTGATAATCACAGCGGAGAACAAACTGCCCGGGCAGCTGATCTGCCGGGATGGATATCTTGAGCGTCTCTCCGGGTTTTACCTCCGGGCTTTCATATAGAGGCTTGAAGGCCTTCGCGCCGACCATGGGCATCAGGGATACTTTGGCGGAGAACACACCCTCCAGATGAACCTGGAGTTGCCTGTTTTGTGCATACAGATTGCCTGCGAGCATGGCCACGCTGACTATCAGACTATAAACGATATATATTTCTCTTTTCATTTTCTTTGTTGTTAATCTCTGATGCAGCGCAATGGTAGGGCATAAGCTTTATCAATATAATTTACTGCGCTTCCGCTATTCAGATCCAGAAAGATTCCGTATGATGTACTGCTGTATTGACTCGACGTCCAGTAGCGCCCGTATGCTCCACGCCCGGCAACCACTCCAGTGTTATAGGCCAGGACGCCTGCAGAGTGAAGTTTCAGAACGGAGTTAAAGGCGTCCGTCGCACTTGTCCAGTTCTGTGGCGGAGCATCTGCCGCGGTCCATTCTGTGGCTGTAGGAATCCTCCAGGCCAGCCCCAGCAGAAGTGCACATGGGTCGTTGGATGCAGCCCAGTGGCTATTTTCTGAAATACTTGTTATCCATGACGTTGCCGGGCTACGACTGTCTGTATGCTGATATCCCCGGGAACGGTTAAATTGCCAGTACCAGCCTGCCGCAGCTACAGACGCGTCGTTCACTGAAGCAGCCTGCTGCTCTGCACCCAGGTTCTGCGTCAACCAGCAACGGGCTGCTCCGGAAATATTACTGCTGATGGAATGGTAAGTCACCGTTTTACTGACGGGCGCACCGTTGACACCGGCGACATGAACGACATCAAAGTCGGCCGGGCAAATCTTAAAGCTGGTTACCGACTTACTGTAGGTGGTACCCTCATCGTTGACTGCGTAAGCCCGAACATAATAAGTAGTTCCTTCCACTAAACCCGGCAGAGTTGCACTAAATACGCCCGTGCCACTGCCACTCTGCACGCAGATATCGGCTGTAGTCGGTGTACCGCTTGTATTAAAACACAAACCGCGGACGGAAACAGGGACGCCACCACTCAGGGCCACCGTCGCCGTACCAATAGCCGTCGACTGCGTCATCGTTGATGTAGGAATGCTTACATCACTAACAAGGGGTTTCGCCAGAACTACTCCGTCGCGAATACATCTGACCGGGAGTGCATAGGCTTTATCAATATAGCTCACGGCACTTCCATTATACAACTCCAGGAAATTTCCGTAACTGGTGCTGCTATACTGGGTGGAACTCCAGTATCGGCCGTATGAGCCACGCCCGTCGATCGATCCGACACTATAGTTGAGCATACCAGCTGAATGGAGTTTCAGAACGGAGGCGTAAGCATTGCCAGGGCCTGTCCAGTTTTGAGGAGGAGCATCTGCTGCTACCCATTCACCTGAGGTTGGGAGGCGCCATCCAATTCCCAGGAGTAGGTTACACGGATCATTGGCAGCCTGCCAGTTTTGATTTTCGGAGATACTGCTTGTCCAGTTCGTCCAGGCGTTGGATGGGGTGCGAACCCCGCCGTCAGACTTATAGCCCTGAGCGCGGTTGAACTGCCAGTACCAACCGGCCGATGCCTCGCTGCCGTCGTTTACAGCACCAGCTTCCTGATCGGCACCAAGATTCTGAGTTAGCCAGCAAGCGGCAGCACCTGAAATATTGCTGCTGATCGAATGATAGGTCACGGTCTTGGTCACAGGAGCGCCATTCAATCCTGCAGTATGGATCACGTCGAACACTGTCGGACAGATTTTAAAGCTGGTTACCGATGGGCTGTAAGAAGTTCCCTCACTATTTGTTGCGTAGGCCCGAACATAGTACGTTGGCCCTTGAATAAGATTCTGCAATGTGGTTACAAACATTCCTATATCATCTCCGGAACGAATAACCTGATCGTCAAGGGTTGGAGTTCCGCTGGTGTTCCAGCATAGACCCCGATCCGTAACTTTGGCCCCGCCGTCGGAGGCAACGGTTGATGTACCTTTGGCAGAGGATGCCGTCATGGTTGTCGTCGGAATACTCACATCACTTACAGTAGGCTTAGACAAAACGACATTATCACGGATACATCTGACCGGGAGCGCATAAGATTTGTCTATATAACTAACGACACTTCCATTATACAGTTCCAGGAAGTTTCCGTAACTAGTACTGCTATACTGGGTGGAACTCCAATAACGCCCATAGGCTCCGCGACCTTCAAGGCCTCCGGCATTGTAGGTCAGCATACCGGCCGAATGCAGCTTCAGAACGGATGCATAGGCATTGGCTGCACTGGTCCAGTTTTGAGGAGGAGCATCCGCAGCAACCCACTCTGCGGAAGTTGGAAGACGCCAACCGAGACCCAGAAGCAGGTTACACGGATCATTGCCAGCCTGCCAGTTTAGATTCTCGGAGATGCTGCTGATCCATGAAGTCCATGCGTTTGACGGCGTACGCAGGCCATTATCTGACTTATAGCCTTGGGAGCGGTTGAACTGCCAGTACCATCCCGCAGAGGCCTCGCTAGCGTCGTTTAGGGCGGTGGCCTGTTGATCGGCACCCAGGTTCTGGGTCAACCAGCAGCGTGCAGCACCCGAGATATTGCTGCTGATTGAATGATATTTGACTGTCTTGGTAACAGGGGCCCCATTGAGTCCCGCAGTATGAATCACCTCAAACTCTGTAGGGCAGATTTTGAAGCTCGTCACCGTTGTACTGTATGAGGTTCCTTCGCTATTCGTCGCGTAGGCCCGAACATAGTAGGTCGGCCCTTCCCGCAGTCCCTGGAGTACACCAGCAAATACCCCCAAACCGTCTTTAGCATCTTTGACGAGGTTATGGCTAATCAGAGGAGCCTCACCTGTAGTATTCCAGCATAGGCCTCGCTCAGTTACTTTAGCTCCCCCGTCAGACGCTACGGTTGCCGTACCTTCAGCAGAGGATGGCGTCATCGTTGTTGTCGGAATGCTCACGTCACTCACGGTAGGCTTAGACAATACCACATTATCCCGGATACACCTCACAGGAAGCGCATATGCCTTATCCATATAGCCGACCGCACTTCCATTATACAGTTCCAGGAAGTTACCGTAACTGGTACTGCTATACTGGGTGGAACTCCAATAACGACCATAGGCTCCCCGACCTTCAAGACCTCCCGTACTGTAGTTCAACATACCGGCCGAATGCAGCTTCAGAACAGAAGCGTAGGCATTGGCTGCACTGGTCCAGTTTTGAGGAGGAGCATCTGCAGCTAACCACTCTGCGGAAGTTGGAATACGCCATCCGAGACCCAGAAGCAGGTTACACGGATCATTGCCAGCCTGCCAGTTTAAATTCTCGGAGATACTGCTGATCCATGAAGTCCATGCGTTGGACGGCGTACGCAGACCATTATCTGACTTATAGCCTTGAGAGCGGTTGAATTGCCAGTACCATCCGGCGGATGCCTCACTGCCATCGCTCACTACGGTAGCTTCCTGATCGGCACCCAAATTCTGAGTTAACCAGCAGCGTGCGGCACCGGAGATATTGCTGCTAATGGAATGATATGTAACCGTCTTAGTGACAGGAGCACCATTCAATCCGCCAGTATGAATCACATCAAACTCTGTTGGACAGATCTTGAAGCTCGTCACCGTTGGACTATATGAGGTTCCTTCGCTGTTGATGGCATACGCACGTACATAGTAGGTTGGCCCCTCGCCGAGTCCCTGCAGCACACCAGCAAATACGCCCAAACCATCTTTAGCATTTTTGACAATATTATCGGTAATCAAAGGGGCCTCGCCTGTGGTGTTCCAGCATAGGCCACGTTCAGTTACCTTAGCACCGCCATCAGATGCCACGGTTGCTGTACCCTCGGCAGAAGAAGCTGTCATCGTGGTTGTCAGGATGCTCACATTACTCACCGTAGGTTTAGATAAGACGACATTATCCCGGATACACCTCACAGGAAGTGCGTATGCCTTGTCGATATAGCTGACCGCACTTCCATTATACAGTTCCATGAAATTCCCGTAACTGGTACTGCTGTATTGGGAGGAGCTCCAATAGCGGCCATATACACCGCGCCCTTCAAGGCCGCCTGTATTGTATGTCAGCATACCGGCCGAATGAAGTTTGAGGACGGATGCTTGAGCGTCAGCGGGACTGGTCCAGTTTTGAGGAGGAGCATCTGCTGCGGTCCACTCTGTAGAGGTTGGTATACGCCAACCGAGGCCCAGAAGCAGATTACACGGGTCATTAGCGGGCTGCCAGCTTTGGTTCTCGGAGATGCTGCCGATCCACGAAGTCCAGGCGTTAGACGGTGTACGTACGCCGCCATCTGACTTATAGCCCTGTAAGCGGTTGAACTGCCAGTACCAACCGGCAGATGTTTCTCTGGCATCGTTGATGGCGCTAGCCTGCTGATCGGCACCCAGGTTCTGGGTTAACCAGCAACGTGCAGCACCGGAAATATTGCTGCTAATGGAATGATATGTAACCGTCTTGGTTACAGGAGCGCCATTCAGTCCGCCAGTATGGATCACCTCGAACTCCGTTGGACAAATCTTGAAGCTCGTTACCGTTGGGCTGTAGGAAGTCCCCTGGCTGTTTGTCGCATAAGCCCGTACATAATAGGTCGGGCCTTCTACCAATCCTGGTAAGGTTCCATTGAAAACCCCGGTCCCGCTACCTCCCTGTACACAGATATCGGCGGTAGTAGGAGTTCCGGTGGTGTTGAAACACAAGCCGCGGACGGAGACAGGAGCACCACCATCGGAAGCCACAGTTGCTGTACCCTCGGCGGAAGAAGCCGTCATCGTTGTTGTTGGAATACTCACGTCACTCACCGTAGGCTTAGACAAAACCACCTCATCCCGAATACATCTTACAGGAAGCGCATAGGCCTTATCGATATAGCCAACTGCACTTCCATTATACAGTTCCAGGAAGTTACCGTAACCGGTACTACTATATTGGGTGGAGCTCCAATAGCGGCCATATGCACCACGCCCTTCGAGCCCTCCGGTACTGTAGGTCAGCATACCCGCTGAATGGAGTTTTAGAACCGATGCGTAAGCATTCGCCGGGCTGGTCCAGTTTTGAGGGGGAGCGTCTGCCACCGTCCACTCTGCTGAGGTTGGTATACGCCAGCCGAGTCCGAGGAGCAGGTTACATGGATCGTTCGCCGGCAGCCATTGTTGGTTTTCCGAGATACTGCTGATCCAGGAAGTCCAGGCATTGGATGGTGTACGTACGCCGCCGTCCGACTTATACCCCTGTGGGCGATTGAATTGCCAGTACCAACCGGCGGATGCCTCACTGGCATCATTGATGGCGGTAGCCTGCTGATCTGCACCCAGGTTCTGAGTTAACCAGCAACGTGCGGCACCGGAGATATTGCTGCTTACTGAATGGTATTTAACCGTTTTCGTGACAGGAGCACCATTTAATCCGCCAGTATGAATAACATCAAATTCTGTTGGGCAGATCTTGAAGCTGGTGACTAACGGACTATAGGATGTACCCTGACTATTCGTGGCGTAAGCTCTGACATAATATGTTGGACCTTCCTCCAGGTCCTGCAAAATCCCGGTGAAAGAACCTACGCCATTTCCTGCCGGCAGGCGAGTATCATCAATCGTAGGCAAACCTGTGGTGTTGAAACACAGTCCACGGGAAACGACAAGCGCACCTCCATCAAGGCTCACAATGGCTGATCCTTCTGCCGTCGACGAGGTCATATCGCCGATAATGACGTTACTTACGGTCGGTTTACTTCTAACGATCGTGTCGCGTACGCATCGCAGAGGCATGGCATAAGCCTTGTCCGCATAAGACACAGAGCTTCCACTGTTCAGATTTAGAAAATTACCATAACTGGTGCTGCTATATTGAGTTGAGCTCCAGTACCAGCCGAACACGCCCCGACCTTCCAGCCCGCCCGCATTGTAGGTGAGCATACCTGCAGAATGGAGCTTAAGCGCCGAAGAATAGGCATGCACTGCACTTGTCCAGTTCTGTGGAGGTGCATCTGCAGCGGTCCACTCTGCCGAGGTTGGAATACGCCAGCCGAGACCCAGAAGTAAACTACATGGATCATTGGCAGGCAGCCACTGCTGGTTTTCGGAGATACTGCCGATCCAGGTGGTCCAAGCGTTTGATGGTGTGCGCACCCCGGCTTCAGACTTATAGCCCTGTGGCCGGTTAAACTGCCAGTACCATCCGGCAGCAGCTTCAGAGGCATCATTCACTGCTGTTGCCTGCCGGTCGGCACCCAGGTTCTGGGTTAACCAGCAAAGCAGATTACCGGTAATATTTGAACTTACATTTCCATATTGGACCGTTTTACTCACTGGCGCACCGTTCAATCCCGCGGTGTGAATGGCTGTAAATAACTTACATATTTTGAAGCTGGTTACCTCCTTACTAAAGGCTGTGCCTACGCTGTTCGTTGCGAACGCACGGATATAATAGGTAGGACCTTCCTTAAGATTCCGGATAATTCCCTCAAAACTTCCCAAGCCTGCATTGATATCCTGAACCATATTGTCGGTCATTGAAGGTGATCCTTTCGTTGACCATACGAAGCCTCTGGCCGTTACAGCTGCGCCTCCGTCGTCCGTTACTTCTACAGAGCCCACTGCGGCGGAATCACTAAGAGAACTGATCGTCACCAGGCCGACTGTTGGAACAATTGGCTCGGTCCTGATGGTATCAACTGCTCCATAGGACGTACCCAGGCTGTTGGTCGCATACGCCCGGATATAGTAGGTGGTGATATGCTTCAATCCTGTTATCTTACTTTGGAAAGCGCCTAGACCTGATCCGTCGCTGGTCTTCGTTAGGAGTGCAACGGTCGGCATCTCCGTACCGCTCCAACATACACCTCTGGACGTCACTGCTACGCCCCCGTCTTTTAAGACCTCACCACCGCTTATTACGGCGGCGCTGGTGATGCTGGCAGCTTTCGTGGTGGTCACCATTGGCGTGGTTAGCGTAGTAAGACTGTCCAGGTTACCGTAAGCCGTACCCATAGCATTTGTTGCATAAGCTCTTATGTAATAGGTTGCTCCCTGAACAAGACCACTCAGACTTATACTGAAGCTACCCGCACCTCCGCTCGCATGGGTAATTTTCAGGCTATCGAGCGTTGGAATCCCGCGCCGGCTGTAAACAATGCCTCGTGCCGTTACAGGAAGCCCTCCGTCTTTTGAAATATTCCCTCCCGCAGTTGCCGAGTTTTTGGTAATAGCTGAAGGCTTATTGGTCGTAAGCGTCGGTAACGTCGGTGTTGTTATTACAGTCGCAACCTGGCTGAGGCGGGTTCCGGCAGAATTAGTCGCATACGCCCAAACGTAGTATTTCGTTTCAGGAAGAAGCTTCGTGATGGTGCCAGCAATAACCAATCCGCTTTCTGGTACGGCAAGCATGCTGTCCGGATGAAAAGGATAGGACGGCACCTTTCCGGAAGTATTCCAACAAAGACCGCGGCCTGTTACTCTATCTCCGCCGGTGGAGATCAGGGAGGCTGTACCTTTCGCACTGACCATGGTCAACTCAGACACTTGCACATTGCTCACAGAAGGTCTGATGACCGCAGTGATCAAGCTGTCCAGATTCCCGTAAGCTGTTCCTTTGCTGTTTATGGCGAAAGCTTTGACATAATATTTTGTACCAGGCAGCAGTCCTGACAGATCATTCGTGTATTCGCCGACTGCACTCACGCTGTTATAGACTTTAGAATTCACGGCGATTGTAAAGTCCCTGTTCGTACTCCAGCAAATTCCCCTGCCAGTGATCGGCATTCCTCCATCGTCACTAATATCCCCTCCGCTGGTAGCTTTCACGCTATCAATGGCTGTTGGAGCTAAGGTCACAAGCGAAGGCAGCATGACAGGAAGGGTCGTAAATTGCACCTGACTACCGTAGCCCGTACCCACACCATTCGTCGCATAGGCGCGCACGTAGTAAGTGGTATTTGCGGCCAGCCCCCTCATTGTCGCCGTAAAACTTCCGATGCTTCCGGAGGACTTGTCTTCCGTCTTTGTCGATAAGGAAACGTCAGGGTTGCTATATCTGCTCCAACATAATCCTCTCACCAGTATAGCCGTTCTTCCGTCATCGGTAATCTCCCCCCCGCTTTGTGCCGAGGTAGCGACAATATTGCTTACCGGGTCAGTAGCTGTAAGCGTAGGAATACCGTTCGTCTGGAATGTCCTTTCTATTCCGTAAGCGGTACCGATCTTATTGATGGCATAGGCGCGGACATAATAAAGGGTATTCGGCTTCAGGTTGGATAACATTGCCCCGAAGGCTTCTGTACCCTCACCATTATAGGTGCGGCTGTTACTGACGGTTGGATTAGGCTGGGTGTTCCAGCAAATTCCCTTCAGCGTAACCGGAGCACCTCCATCACTGGTGATTACACCGCCACTCTTAGCCGCGTATCCACCTATTTCAGTCAGTTCGTTCGTTTTTAGTATAGGCGCCGTCGGGAATATGGTTGCAGCAATCTGATTACCATACGCGGTACCTGCAGCATTCTTTGCATACGCACGGATATAATAGGTCTGGCTCAACTCCATGTTGACAACTGTACTGCTAAAGGATCCTGCTCCGGCCCCGTCGTTTGTTTTAGCCAACGTTACAGTATCCGGATTGAAGTTCTCATCAGTACTCCATACCACGCCGCGCTCGATTACGGGGGCTCCTCCCTCCGCACTGATCAGTCCGCCTGTGACCACAGTAGACTTGGATGTCACTATTGCATAGGTAGTGGAAATAGTGGCCAAGGAAGGAAGTGTGGTGAATACTAATTCCTCTCCGTAGCCTGTTCCCTGGCTGTTCGAGGCGTAAGCACGCACATAGTATTTCGTTACGGGATCAAGTCCTGTTAATAAACTATTAAAGGATGTACCTGACCATTGGTCGTTCGTTGTTCTGGAATGAAGGTTGACTGTAGGCGACGGACTGGTACTCCAGCAAACACCCTGATTGGTTACAGCGGCTCCACCGTCGTGAATAAGCTGTCCCCCGCTCGTTGCAGACTTTCCATCGGACCCTGCGCTTGTTGCCAGTGTATTCAGTTTCGGAAGATCGAGGGTAATGAACGTTATTTCATCACCGTATGCGATGCCCACACTATTTATGGCGTAGGCTCGCACGTAATAAGCAGTTCCGCGGTTCAGTCCGGTTATTGTAGTGGAGAAAGATCCATTTCCGGAACCAACATGCACTGTTTTACCAGAGCTTACTGTATCCGGATTAAAGCCAGATCTGGTGCTCCATACCACTCCCCGGGTTGTTACTGCCTCGCCGCCGTCATCTGTGATGACTCCGCCGGTAACAGCAGTAAGACCATTGATGTTCCATGCATCCCTGGTGGTGACTGTTGGAAGAGTAGGTGGATCAGTGATAAAGCTGAGCAGATTACCATAGGCGGTTCCGGCGATGTTTTTTGCGAAAGCACGGATGTAGTAGGTAGTGCTGCCTTTCAATCCCGTCACCTTGCTGACGAAGCTGCCCGATCCACCGCCATTCGACATCCTGTTGACACTCACCGTATCCGGAACAAAGCTGGCCACCGTGCTCCACACGACTCCCCGGTCAGTCACTTCGGCACCGCCGTCATCCGTGATATGACCGCCGCTACTTGCTTTAGTTGGGCCGTTTGCTGTTGCATAAGCAGTGGTCAACGAGGCAAGCGTCGGCGTTCTGAAGCTCATCTCCTCGCCGTAGGCTGTACCGACACCATTCACCACATAGGCCTTTACGTAGTAAATAGTGTTCGGAGTCAGTCCGGTAAGATCAGCATTAAAGCTGCCTTTGAAGTACCCCGTCTGGGCTGTCTTATTTAGGGTGACTGTATCCGGGTTGAAGTTCCGTTCGGTGCTCCAGCAGACACCTCTGGTTGTTACAGGAGAACCTCCGTGACTAAGGATATTTCCACCACCCTGAGCCGCAACAGAGGAGGAGGCCACAGGCTTTGCAGTGACAACCGTTGCAAGAACAGGAGCTTTGGTAGTAAAGGTTTCAACAGCCCCGTAACCGGTTCCCACGGTATTAGTAGCATATGCACGCACATAATAGGTTGTGCCCCCCAATAGATCGGTAATGGTTGTTGCGAAGCTTCCTGATCCATAGCCGTTCGTGGTATGCTCATCAGCAACTATAGGCAGTGGGTTTGTACTCCAGCAAAGCCCGCTTTGAATAATATCAGTACCTCCGTTGGAGACGATCGTTCCTCCCGTTTTCACTCCCACACTGGTAATCGACGCAGGGTCCGGGGTGATCGTGACGATAGCAGGCACATCGAACGTCTTAAATGTCACTTCGTTATTTGCATAACTTGTTCCGGCTGCGTTCGTAGCATAAGCTCGTGCGTAATAAGTTGTTCCCGGCTTCAATCCTTTAATAGTAGAGGTAAAGTTAGCGCCCCCTGCCTGAATAGTCCGGTTGACGACAGCGGTATCGGGTTTAAAGCCGGAGACCGCGCTCCAGACGAGTCCCTCCGTATGGATAGGCGCTCCACCATCGCTCAGTATCGTCCCGCCAGAGAGTGCAGTTGTCCCTGTAATTCCGCTTCTACCCTCCATGGTGGTCAGCACAGGAGCAATGGGTGGCCCGGTTACAAATTCTTCATTATTGCCGTATGCGATACCAGCGCTGTTGATAGCGTATGCTCTCACAAAGTATCTCGTACTACCCATGAGCCTGGAGATATTGTGTATAAAGTTTCCAACACCTATTCCACTGGTGGTGTGCGTATCATTTGTAGTCGGATTACCCGTAGTATTCCAGCATATTCCGCTTGAAGTAACTGCAGATCCTCCATCACTTACGATATCCCCTCCGCTCTTCGCATCTGTACTGGTGATTGCGTAAGCCGGCGTGGTGAGGATCGTTGGAACCGTAAAGGTCAGGAAGCTGACATTCTCCCCATACGCTACACCGGCACTATTGATGGCGTATGCTCGGGCATAGTATCGCGTATTGGGATTCAAGCCGCTAAGTTCTGCAGAATAGCCTCCCGTACCTTCCCCGGATGAAGACCTCGCGTTCTGGATGGTAGGGTTTTCAGATGTGCTCCAGCAGATACCACGTTCTGTCACCAGGGCTCCTCCGTTATTGCTCACGACGCCTCTGCCAAGTGCGGATTTCCCACCAATATTGATCACATCGCGCGTCAATACGAGGGGAGGCTCCGGAGCGGCTGTAGTAAAGCTTTCCTGATTACCATAGCCTGTGCCTACATCGTTCGTGGCATAGGCACGTACGTAATAGGTTGTTGCCCCCATTAATCCGCTCATTTTAACGGAGAATGTGCCGACACCTGAGCCGCTGGACCAATACGAATCGGCAGTTGTTGGATTAGGACTGGTGCTCCAGCAGATACCCCTGCTCCAAACGGTGGAGTTGCCATCGTCAGGAATATACCCTCCGCTTACTGCCGTCATGCTGGTGATGGAATGAACAGGTATGGTGGTCAGGCGTGCTGTGGATGCCGTGTTAAGGCTGTCCAGGTTTCCATAGGCAACGCCAAAGCTATTTACTGCATAAGCTCTTATGTAATATTTCGTTCCCGGACTCAGGTTGGTGAGACGGCTATTGAACAAACCTGTACCCAGGCCACTCACCGGTTCGGATGTTTTGGTATCCAGGCTGATCGTTGGATTCTTCTCTGTGCTCCAGCAGACTCCTTTTGCGGAAATAACATCATCACCCGTATGCGTGATATCGCCACCGCTGAACGCGGAGAAACCGGTAACCGAAGAAGGCGGAATAGTGGTGAGAACTGCCAGTGAAGACGTTCTAAAGCTGGTTTCGGCGCTTATGGCTGTGCCCACCCGGTTTGTTGCGTATGCCTGGGCGTAGTAGGTTGAATTGGGAACAAGGGCATTCAGTGCGGCTACGAATGTGCCGATATCGGTGCTGTTGGTCGTAGCAGAAGATACATAAACATAGTTTTTACGATCCTTGCTATAGCGAATACCCCGGTCAGTTATGACAGCTCCGCCATTATTGGCTATAAGGAAAACCCCGGTTGCAGTAGTATTTGTCACCGTAATTGGATCAAACGACGGCGGGAGGACGGACGGTAAAACAGGAGCAATCGTCGTGAATATCTTGAGATCGCCATACGCTTTTCCATACCTGTTAACAGCATAGGCTCGTACGTAGTAAGTAGTATTGCCAAGCAAATGCTCCATTTTGCTCGGGAAGTATCCCACTCCTGAACCATCGTTCGATACAATGGTTGCATTAGGATCGCCTGCCGGATCTCCGGACGTACTCCAGATAATACCCCTTAAGGTTATGGGCGCTCCGCCACCGCTCGTGATATCCCCCCCGCTGAGCGCAGACATACTCGTTATTTCTGAGATATTAAGCGTTCTAATCACCGGAGCCTCAGGAATGATGGTGAACGTCATATCCTCCCCGTATGCTACGCCGGTGCTATTTATAGCATAGGCCCTGAAATGATAGACCACGTTAGGCTGCAAGCCTGTAAGAACGGCATTGAACCATCCCAATCCACTTCCCTGAGCGGACTTGTACGCTGCCGTTGTTGGATTTGCGGCAGTGCTCCAGCAAATGCCTCTTTCCGTTACCGGTGCACCTCCGTCCTCCAGCACACGCCCTCCAACGGTAGCCGTCGGAGGATATAAAGACGAGGCCGCAAGTGTTTGAACAGTCGCATAACGGGGCACTACCAGGCTGTCCATATTACCATAAGACACGCCTGCACTATTCACTGCATAGGCACGCACGTAATAAGTTGTTCCGGGCAAGAGGTCCTTCATTGTGCTTCCGAACCCTCCTATACCATCCGTGGTGAGTGGCTCCGCAGTAGTTGTTGGTAGGGTTACAGTTGGAAACTTCTCCGTACTCCAACATATTCCGCGTTTGGTGATTTTAGAAAACCCTGCATTCGTGATAGTACCCCCGCTTAGGGCTGTACCGAGAGAATAATTGTACGGTTTCGTGGTCGTAATGCTGACTGGCGCTGCAGTTGTAAAACTTGCTTCGCTGCTATAACCCGTGCCCGCGCTGTTTTTAGCATATGCTTTGGCATAGTAAGTTGTCCCGGGATCCAAGCCGGTAAGTGTTGTGAGAAACGAACCTATGTCTTTCGTATTATCAAAAGGTGCACTTACATACGTCCAGTTTACCTGATCTTTGGTGTAACAGATACCCCGTTCAGAAACTAAGGCTCCGCCGTTATTGAGGATCAATGCTGAACCTTCCGCAGAATTTCCGGTGATATTTAAAACAGTCAACGTTGGATTTAGCAGGGGTGGAACAGGAGCAGTTGTGGTAAACTGGATCAGATTGCCATAAGCAGTGCCGGCTGCATTGACGGCAAAGGCCCTCACGTAATAGGTAGTGTTTCCTAAAAGGCCGTCGAGTGAACTCGGGAATGGTCCTACACCAGAGCCATCATCAGTGCGGGCACTTACTGAGTCAGCAAGCGGATCACGATTAGCGCTCCATATAATTCCCCGTGCTGTTACTGAGCTACCCCCGTCTGCAGTAATGCTACCTCCGCTTTCTGCGGTAAGGCTGGTGATTTTCGTTGCTGGAAGGGTTACTATCGTCGGGGGAGCTATTGGTGTTTTGAAGACGATATCGTCACCATATACCACACCCTGATCATTGATTGCATAAGCCCTGACATGATACGTGGTATTGGGCACCAGGTCATTCATCCAGCTTTCGAACATACCCAGACCGGTTCCTGTCGCGACAATTTGCGTACGGGAGCTTTGGTTGATATCAGGATTGATATTGGGGCTCCAACAAAGTCCTGTCAAGGTTACAGGAGAACCGCCATTGACAAGTACTTCACCACCTCCCTTTGCTCCAGTACCGGTGATGTCCTGAACAGGCAGTGTTTTTACTACGGCCTGGCACGTTAGTGCCCGCCAGGCTTTTCCGTCAAAGAACCTGATGGATTTTGTGGTAGCACTGATATAGAAGGCGCCTGCTGAGAGTCCCAGCGGCGCGGGATCCTGGCTGAGTACCGGGAGCTTACAGGAACTTAGATCCCGACCTGCGCTGAAGCCTCTGCTTTCGGTAAAGGAGGCAGCAGACATATCCGCCAGCTTAAACCAGGAGCCACCGTTGAAGATCATAACGACGCTATTTTTTGCTGAATAGTAGACCGTTCCAGGAAGCAAAATACCTGAGGGTGCTGTATTTAGTACCGGAAGTAGAGGAACGCCCTCTTTCACCAGAAAGAAATCATGAGCGGAGGCTGTTGAGATATTGGAGGTACAGAGCGTTTCCCAGCTTGTCCCCGTAAAGATCAGTGGTTCTGATCTGTCTTTACTGTATACAAGCATTCCGCTTTGAGGGGAATTGATCACCGCAGGATCGAGTGATGGAAGGTGTGGGATACCTTCAATTACGCGAAAATATCCCTGTCCGAAGGCACTGCTTAATGATGCGATCAGAACAAAAAGGACGAATTTAGCTATGTGAAATAATTCTCTCAATACTATTCGGGCGAGTACAGTCTATTTTAATTTTTGAAGAATAAGATCAATCTGTTGCTGCTGATCATTCATCTTCACTTTCAGAGCATCGATTTCGAGTTGCTGCTGTTTCACAATTTTATATTGTTCTTTGACGGCCTGGATCAACAAGCCGGAAAGCTGAGTGTAATCGACTTTTAAGAAACCTGCAGAATCGCGGAGCACCATTTCTGGAAACAGCGGTTGCAGTTCCTGCGCAATGACACCGATCTTCGGCCCACTGGCGAAGCGCTTCTGATCTTTGTATTCGAAGCGAACGCCGCGCATCTGATCTATTGACTGCAGGGCGTTACAAAGCGTCTCGATTCTGGTCTTTAGTTCCCGGTCTGATGGTGTGTATAGATTACCTTTCACGGTCAGATCCTGGGCAAGCACCGCGCTACCTGTTGACTCGAAGCTAAGACCTCTTCCGGAACTACCATCACTGCTAATGGAGTAGGAAAGTGTTTTAATATTTTGCGTGGCGGTGTGATCTCCAAGATTGTCGCCTGGCACCGTAATGTTTGATGACCCATCAAAGGGAACCCCGTTGATGGAGACTGCAGTGGTAAGCTTTGTCGCTGAGGCCACGACCTTGGAAGCATCCGCCGTGTTGTCGACCTTATTCAAAGCGAGCATCGTTTTAACCTGTTCTGTGGAAAGCGCCTGGGCGGGTGCTTCTGAGGAGGAGTTATTACCCAGGAGGGAGCTTCCGTTAACTTTACTAATAACAGAACCGCCTACCTGGCTATCAACATAATTCTTTGTCGCTGCGTCTTGATCGTCTGTCGGATTCAGCAGCCCGGTTAGCTTATGGTTACCGAGTGCGATGTCAGCTTCCGGAACTCCAAACCCGCTAAGTGCAATCGAACTTTTAGGAACTCCCGTCGCCTTTCCTGATGCATTCCCCAGGAACAGCTGTCCGGCGGCTAATGAAAGCTGTGAGGTGATACCAGATAGCTGCGCAGCCAAGAATTTCTTATTTACCGCATCCTGATCCAGAACCGGGTCAGCCAGGTTTGTCAGCTTGTAATTAGAGAGGGAAACATTTTCAGAAAAACCTCCAAAGCGGCTCAGTGAGATATTTTCAATGGACACAGGCTCTGCAACGTTAGCAGTACTACCAAGCAAGAGATGATCTGCCGGCAGTGTCATAGAAGAGGGATTACTCACTTTCTGATCCACATAAAACTTTGTTGCAGCATCTTTCTGCTGCAAAGGCTCAGCAAGGTTGCTGATATTAAATTGATTGGAGCCATCCCCCATGAATAAGGTTTCAGTTGCCTTACCAAAGCCACTTACCGGTATTGCGCTTTTTAAAGTTGCTGTAGCTTTCCCGTTTGCATTTCCTACAAAGAAATTACCGGAAGGAAGAGCGAGCGTATTGCTGGGATTTAGAAGTAAATCATCTACGTACTTTTTGGTGGAGGCGTCGCTATCATTTAGGGGAGCTGCAAGGTTAAGAATACGATGGTTACCAAGCAAAACATCCGCGGCGGCAGCGCCGAAACCGCTTAACGATATATCCACCTTAGCTGTTGACACGGCTTTTCCTGCGGTATTGCCCACTAACAGCGTCCCCGACGGGAGGGAAAGATTGGACGGCGGCAAGACTTTGTTGTCGACATAATATTTTGTTGCAGCGTCCTGCGGGCTAAGGGGATCGCCCAGATTGCTGATCTTGAAACCATCCATAGACAGATCCGCTTTTGCAGCACCTAACTCGCTAATAGCTATATCTTTCTTTTCTACCATCCCTGCCTGTCCCTGATCATTTCCCATTAGCAGCATGTTCCTGTACAAACTGATGTTGATCGGGTAGACCGGACGGGTATCTACGTAGAGCTTATTTGCGGCATCGCCATCATTTGAAGGAGAGGCAAGTCCGGTAATCAGCTTATTGTTCATGGCGATATTCGAGGTGGGTAAGCCAAAGCCACTTAGCGGAATTGCACTTTTCAAAGTGGCTACCGCCTTATTCGAAGAATTACCGACAAAGAAGTTGCCTGAAGGTAACGTAAGCAGGCTGGTAGGATTCATGAAAAGCACATCCACATAGGATTTTGTCACAGCATCCTGAGCTGCTGAGGGGTTTGCTAGGTTGACAATTTTATAGTTTGTGATACCATCACCCAGCGACACATGATCAGTGGGTGTTGCGAAACCGCTTAAAGGAATATTGCTTTTATCGAGCTTTTCATCAGAGATCGCTCTCGGCTTCACGGTAAGTTTTCCACTGTTGGTAATGGTTGCGTCTCCTGACATACTTACTGCTGCTGCAACATTGGAAGGATTACCGACATAAATCTGTCCGCTTGCAAGCGCATTACCCAGCGGCATCCATGTGCTCCCATTAAAAACATAAAGCTGTTTTTCTGTGGTATTGTAAAACAGCCGGCCTTCCACTATCTGTGTACCGGCGGGATCGGGATTGAGAACGCCGCCCGGCGTAGACCCGTTAATGGATACTTCTATCCATTCATTATTGACGTCGAATACAAAAAGTTTGTTTTCATCAGTATTGAAGAAGAGATCTCCGGGATTTGGCGATGCGGGAAGGTCTGCGCTGCCGCCGCCGGGAATGGAGGAAGAGCTGATGGGAAGCCATTCAGCGCCTCCAGTTGAACCACCTCCCTCTGCCATCATATACAGCTTTTTTTCGCCTGTCTGATAGTACACATCTCCAAATTTCGGCATTGAGGGCAAAGACGTAACCGACGGCACAACTACCCAGATAGTGCCATCAGAAATATAATACACCTTTGACCCCGATAAAAAAATGACACTTCCCGCACTCGCTACAGGTATTGAAGATATATTAGAGCCTAGTTTCGTCGTCGGAGTCACAGCGAGCTGTGTCCACTCGGAGTTTTCAAGTTTATAGAATTTGGAAGTAATTGAATATCTTACAATTTGTCCATTATGGTATGTAACTGTTGGGAGAACTACACCAGAACTGAATTTCGGCAGATCTGAATTTATTGAAATCGTTGACGTGTTTATTGCTGTATTTAGAACCGAGGCAGGAGTATTAAAAGCGATCATAGGGTAACCATTAGCAGAGGGACGAAAAATTATTCCCAAACCACCTGTAGGAAAAGCCCCATTTAAATCTTGCGCATCTGCCGTAATCACACTGCCACTGATTGAAGTAACCGCGAGAATTTTGTAGGCATTTCCAGATTTATCTATAATTTGATCACCTGAGAGAACTTGCGATGCATAAAAAGTATTGCTGGGATCCGATATTGTACCAGTAATTTGATATTGGCTGTTCCCAAGAGATTTGATGGTAGAAAGAGTAAACTGTGCATTGAATTGTCTAATTGATTGCGCAGTTGAGCTCACGCTGAGGCCAATAATTGCAAACACCATGATAAACCAACTATTCGCTTTCATATAACTAATAGCTTAATATAACAGCGAATCCTCTCGGAGATGAAACAGCGTCAAACTGAGGAAAGCTGTTGACAAACAACTTAACCTCTCCACCTTCACATTTTATTACGTTAATACTACCCGCTCCCCCATTGTGGTAATCAAAAGTGTCATCCTCAGAAGGCACATCCGAAATATTACCCAGAGTGACGATGGTTACTTTCGGAACCATTATAGTACTCTTACCGGTGTTCCAGACAGGGATGGAAGACAAGTCTTTAATTGTGAGAATAAACCCAGTGACCGAATATATATCATTAAGTACATCCTTGTTGACTACGTTTATCCTTACATAATCCGCTGTTGAATTCTCAGGTACCGTAAGTAAAAAATTTCCTAGATTTCTGGAGAAGGCACATTTTTCGCCCCATCCTCTAACGATAACCTCTTTATCATTGTCGGCAAAATATGTTTGGGGCCTATTGCTGCTAGCTCCTCCTCCTGAAGGCGCAACCCATGTTGCAGTCTTTCCGTCATCTTTAACAGTTAAGACTTTTCCTGCCGCGCCAGTTGCAGGAATCGCATCTATCGTATTCAGCTTAATTTTATCCGCCGGCAACATCAAACTGGCCGATTGCGTTGAACCTGCAGGTATCTCGGCCGGGGCACCTGTTCCTGCTTTAATTAAACCGTTTGTAGCAGATGTTGTATATGAAAGATCAGGCGAACCTGAACCTCCTGTTCCATTTGCCACTTTTGTAATTCTTCCATATCGATCAACCGTGATATTGGCCGCAGTGTAGTCTCCTGCCGTTACTGTAGAAAGAGGTTTGAGGTCAATGGTCGGATTGCCGTTTTTACCGTCACCGTTGATAATGTCAATCGCCGACCCTGCAACAATGGTACGGGGAGATACCTTTCCATCAGCAGTATAAGCGATCAAACCAAACTGGTTAATCTGCGCAAGCGATGTTAGCGTAGTACTCAATGGTTGCTTTGTTGGATCAGCTGTAGCAATCGTAATGTCTGAGCTTCCATCAAAGGTGACTCCGTTAATCTGACGAGGGATAGTTAATCTGCCTGCTGATTGAACACTCTTCGTTGCATCGGGCGTGTTATCCACGCTTGATAATCCGACGTCTGATTTAGTCAGGCTAAGCAGTGACTTCACCTCAGTTGAATTTAGAGCTGTGGGAATAGTAGATCCCGCGGTCTTGTTACCAAGGAGTGTATTGGGCGCTATGTTCGTCATTCCTGAACCGGTTGCACTGAGTGTTCCATCCGCAGTTACCGACAGGTTTGCACCTACTTTGATCCCGCCCAAAGTGGAAGAAGTTGCCGTTGGCAGGGTATAATTGTTCGCTCCTGCTTGAATGGCATCCAGCTTAGCTTTATCAGCCGCAGTCATACCCGAAGTTGCGACCCAGGTTGCCAGGGTACCTGCTGAATTAACCGTGAGGACCTTATTCGCGTCAGCTGAGACGATTGATGGGAGCCCCTTTCCATCCACATACGTTTTAATTGCCTTAACAGACGGATACTTCTCATCTGATGAGGCATCAGTCAGGACATTTGTGCTCTTGTTGGTCTTATCTTCTTTCGCGTTCAGCGCATTTTGAGTAGCAGTGCTTATAGGTTTAGAGATGTCACTCGTATTATCCACGAGATTCAAACCTACATCACTTTTACTAAGGGTTATCGCCCCTTGCTTCGTATTGACTGATTCTACCCCTGAATTTGGACTCAAAACCTGAACCCAGTTAGACAATACGCTTGCCGGTGTTGCTCTCAGGATGAAAGTCTTGCTAACATCATCGCGTACCACGGTACTACCAACCACAGCTGTTGTGAGGCCCAGCATCGCCGGCTCAGAGCTAACGACTTCAACAGTAGAGATAGACAGCGACGGGATCTGGCTGCTGGGAACTTTGCCACTTGCATCAAGCGAAGCAACACCGTTTACGGCACCAAGAGATGTCTTGTCCAGCTTCAGAGCCAGGGCCGCCGCGGTTTTATCGCTTACAACCTTATCCTTATCAGCAGTATTCTCCACATTCGATAAGCCCACGTCGTCTTTATTCAGATTCAGGAGTGACTTAACATCTGATCCGGTTAGCGCAACAGGCCTTGCTTCTGTTGTCTGTTTATTTCCAAGAATAGTCTGGGTTGGGATATTACTCAGACTCAAAGTCGCCTCTCCGGCAGCAACGACAGCCGATATGCCCCCTTCTCCTTTGACCCCTGCGACACTTCCGTTAGATGGTGTTGTCCATGAGAATCCTCCTGTACCGTTCGACACCAGCATCTGCCCCGCAGCTCCGTTGGTGTTAATGTTCTTTAACTTTAATGGATGGATACTCTCATTCGCGATGACAGTAGCGATGGGTCCGGTGCCACTACCCGTAACATCACCCGAGAGAGTGATCGTTTGATCTCCTGTATTGGTTCCCGAAACAGAAGCATTCGCCGGAACTGTAAGCGTTGATGCAGGTGTCCCTCCACTAATAGTGAAACCGCCACCCGGCAAAACAGATGGCACCACTCCGTTCACAGTAGTGCCCGTAAGATCTTTCGGAACGCTTGATCCTGGTAATACGCCCAACACTTTGGTAGAAAGATCTATTCCCCCTGCCAACATATCGTTGGTAACTTTACCCGTACCAATCTTTGTAACGAGCGATCCGGCAGTGGTGCTTACATCACCAGTCAGTGCGGGGAATCTTCCCCCTGCCAGGATTCCTGTCGCATGAGCACCAGATAAATCAACCGCCTTCGCTGTAACATTCTGACCATTAATATCGATATAATCCTGACCAAGACGGGTCAGGTTCCCTGCAGTGGCAGTTAGTACACCTCCACTTAAGGAAAGCCCGGTTCCTACCGAAATAGCTTCAGGCGTTCCGGTACCCGCAGTCGTTCTCCCGATTAAGCGTCCATTCTCCAGGTCCGCAAGCTTTGCCAGCGTGACCCCTTTGTCGACAATGCCGAGAGGTGAAGATGATGAAGTTCCATCGCCTTTTAATGTTGCATCCGTCACCACAGAAGTCATTCCCCCTCCGCCAGCAGTGATTCCATCAACTCTGTCTACTATTTTGATAAGAGCAGCTTCCACGTTGGCAGCGCCTAGCTTAGTGGAGCTAGCGGAAGTAATGCTGACCGAACTCGCGTTCTGATCGCCCGTGTTTACGCCGCTCGTTTGCTTAAGTACTGCTAACTGCGCATCGGTAACAAACCGCTTATCTGCTGCCTCCAAAATTTCGGCTGTAGTCGCATCATCACCCTTAGTGACCAATCCTTGTGCATCGTAGGTGATCTTCGTTTTTGTAGCCCCTGTTATCGGAGTATTTGCTTTAACTACAGTGCTTAGATTGGCGGAAAGAACACCGCTTGCGTCAACTGAAAGGTTATTGCCCACCTTCACTCCTCCCAATATGGTTGGAGATGCTGCTGGCAGCGTGTAATTAGATAAGCCATCCAGCTTCGTCTTATCGACAGGCAGCATCAAACCCGGTGTAGTTGATGTTACATTGGGAATACCGGCCGCAACACTTCGGTTAACCCATCTTGACGTAGCTGCGTCCCATACCAATACATCACCCTGCGCCTTTGCGGCTACAGAGACATCGGATAGAGACTCAACTGCATGAGTATGCGTTAGAGAAGCAGCGTCAACAATTCCGTAACCAGCAAGAGTGGTCGGGTTACTGCCGGATATTACCCGTCCCTGTGCATCAGTGGTCACAGCCTTGTAAGTCCCTGCCGTACCCACCTTCTTTAGCGTCGTAGTTAAAGATCCGGCTGTAGATGTCACATCGCCATTCAGCGCTGGAAATCTGCCTTCGCCCAAAATACCGGTAGCGTGGCTACCTGATAGGTCAACCGGGTGTGCAGATATCTCCTGACCACTTAGGGTCAGGTAACTCTCTCCTTTTAAGATAACATCTCCACCGATTGCTCCCGGAACACCCTGGGTGAGGGACAATACCCCCGCATTTAGACTCAGGCCTGCACCCAGCGTGATAGCTTCAGGCCGGGCGGAACCGGTTCCGCTATTTCCCAGCAAGGTTTTACCCGCGAGCTCAGCGAGCTTGGCAAGCGTTAGTTTTCCATCGCCAATACTCAGATTCGTCGTGTTCCCATCTCCTGTAAATAGGGAAGCATCATGCTTCACGGCAGTCATACCACCGGCTGAAGCTGTTGCGATCTTCCCTTGCAGATCTTCCAGTGCAGCTTGAACATTTGCCGCTCCTGATAAACCTGCGATAGGAGATATCGGAACTTCCAAGGCTGTTTGATCGTCAGTACCCCCGGCAGCTATGGCGCCCCAGGTACCATCTCCCCTCAGGTAACTACTGGATGAACCATTTCCGATAATAGCAGATGCGGGGATACTCGCTATACCATAACGTGCCGACGGGATAGTGCCGGCAGTCAAATTCGAAGCATTCGTTTGATCTACGTTTTTCACATTCCCTAAACCCACATCGCTGGCGCTGAGAGACAATAAGCTTTTCAGCTGAGGCATCGTTATTGGTGCAGGACTCGCCACACCGGCAGACATATTACCTAATATTGTTAATGAAGGCATGGTGGCCAACTTGCCAAAGACAATCCCGTTATCAGCGATACTCAGCGTAATATTTCCCGAAGTTCCGCCTCCTGTTAATCCTCCCGAAGAGCTTACCCCGGTGATGTTCCCCTGCCCTGTTCCCGATGCCACATTCGCCCAGACAAAGCCACCGCTCCCATTTGCTGAGAGCACCTGCCCTGTAGTACCCATGCTTGTGATTCCGGCCATTTTTAGCGGATCGATACCCTGACTCGCTATTCCGAGAGGACTTCCTGAAATACCGTTCCCGATTAGTGTACCATCATGTACTAACACGCTACCTGAGCCTGTTGTTACTCCATTAAGCAATCCGGCTAAGTCTACATGGCTGCCACGTGGACCAGAAATCGATAGCACCGATCCTGAAAGGCTTAACGATTGATTCAGGTCTGCAAGGCTGACGGAGTTCCCTCCTTTGATTGACAGATTATGTGCTGCATCAAGGCTAAGCACAGGATCAAGAGAAGTAGTTTTAGCAAACAAATCATCTACATATTTCTTCGTCGCTGCATCTCTGTTACCTGTCGGGACTCCCAGGTTCGTTACCTTGAAACCTGCCATCCCAATATTTGCCGCCGGCGCCCCGAAGCCGCTTAGCGGTATATTTAATTTATCCAGAGCCTTATCGGTAACAGCCGCGTCAGCAATTTTAGGGGCAGTGACTGCTTTGTCTGCGAGATCTAACTTGAGCGGAGCCAAGGCCGCCTTCGTTCCATTCGTGATCGCTATTGTTCCGGATGAGCTTACGTCCTGGCCGCCAATGGTCATAGGCACTCCTGTTGAAGGCCAGGCACCAGATTGTTTAGGCCCAAATAGCATATAACTGCTGGTGTTGATATAAAAGTCGCCATTAGAGCCAACTGCTGCTGTCGGATTGCTGGATCCGCTTAACATACTATTCCCGTTGTTTCCTCCGCTGGCTGGCAACTCCGTATTCTTAACAAGCCGCTGCCAACCGTTTTCGAAAAAGTAAAATCCTGCAGATCCATCTGTTTGATAAACCAGGAGACCTGTTGCCGGACTACTGATACTCACTCGTTGTGAAGCTGTCACCCGGGGAATCAACAAACCTTTCGACGTGGAGACAACCTCCAGCTGAGCACTTGCATCCGGGTTGGCCGTTCCTATTCCTACCTGAGCATATGATACGGATACACAGCAAACGGCGATAAGTACAGCTAAACACTTAACTACTCTATTCATGAGGAAACAATTTTTATAAATGGTTTTAATTGGCATCGCTTTTTTATTAATGCTTTGGATTAGTAGAATTCATGGCACCTTCTGCTATTGCTCCGGCGGCTTCTTCCCGGAAAAGTATTGGCCCGTGAAGGCAAGGTCGTTTCGTAGCTTAATGCTGCTTCTGATGTTCCTGAGGTATTCCCGTATTGCATTTTGGACAAAGTAGCATCATGGCTCATTCCAAGCCTGACCTTATCATAGCTGTCTCTCCGAACGAACAGATCGAAAATGAGCGATACCACCATTGCATCGCTTCCTCCCTTAGTACCAGACCGGTACCACAACCCCACATTCGCTCCTTTATACTTGTATTGACAGCCGGTACTGACCGAACTTGACTTAGCCTGAGTATACATCACCACAGATGGGATGACTGCAGCTGCGTTATCATCCATGTTATAGGGATCCAGGGACAGCCGGTAACTTGCATGGGCACTGATGCGCACAGGTAGCGTTGTTTTGCTCCCGGTAAACGACTCGTTTGGACGGTTGATATGCTGCGAAGCTATGCCTGCCATAAAACTTCCTACCACCAGATTAGCGCCCGCCCCGGCATCGAAAAAGTATTTGTTGTTATATTCAGGGAGAGTAACCCCTGACACGGCACCTGGAATTATGCCATCTATGGGATCAATCTGGTCACCGAAAACAATCTTGCTATAATCGATTTCTCTTTGGGTAAAACCCGCCTGTAGACCGAAAGAAAGAACAGCGTTGTCAAAGTCGACACTGTAGGAATAGATTCCTGAGATGTTCAGCTTTCTGAGGTAGGCGCTACCCTCATTCGAACTCGTTACTAATAACCCTAAGCCTCCACCCAGGGAAGGCATTTTATAGTCGGCTGAAAAGGTCAGATACGTTTGGTTGCCGGGAAGCGACGACCATTGGTTTCGGTAAATCAGATTTATTCGAAGATCCCCTTCGAATTGTCCGTTCAGCGCAGGGTTCAGATAATTTGGGGCATTGTAAAATTGAGAATAAACATGATCCTGTGCCTGTAGCTTGCTTAATCCACATACTACCAAAACGGCAATTGACAACAGCTTTCTTTTCATGATTAGCGTACCAGATTTATATATCCTACCGTCCGGCGAGATCCTTTATCGTACTTCATTCCCTTCCACTCAGATCCATCAATAAACTTGGCCTGGACTTTCCATATGTACACACCTTGCGGAGCGGGAGATCCTCCCGCATATCCGTCCCAGCCTTCCATCGGACTGCCTCTATCATCGAGTTTATCCGTTTGCCATATGAGCTCGCTCCATTTATTAAAAATCTGCAGGGAGTAAGTGGCTATTCCGGAACCTTTCGGTAAGAATGTTTTTAAATCAACGATCATACTCGCCGGCTCAAATCCACTGGGGACATATAGATATCCCGGAACACCTTCAATCCGGACGGTTTTGTTCAAAACATCTGAACAACCGGCTTCTGTAGTTACTTTGAGCGTAACCTGGTATTCCCCAGGCTCGCGGTAAGTATGACTAGGACTTGCTTCTGAGGATTTTGCGCCGTCACCAAACGTCCAGTCGTACTGCTTAATATCGCCGTCGCTTGTATTCTTGAATTCAAAGGTGAAATCCGGAACTTTCACTACCTCACCAGGGATTACATCAAACCTGGCGACAGGAGGCGGCGATACTGTTATGTACTGTGTCCTTACAGATGTATTATTACAGCCGAACTCTCCGTATGCAGTCAGCTTTACATTGTAGGATGCCTGACTGAAGGTGTACCTGTGTTTCGGGTTTGCTTCCGTCGAAGACGTTCCATCTCCAAATTCCCATAAAAAGCAGGTAGCGTGCAGAGACCGGTTTTCGAAAGTCACCGTTATTTGCGAGCAGCCTCTTTGAACGTCAGATGCAAACGCAGCCTGCGGGACAGCAGCAATGCGGATTGTTCGGGTCATTACATCGGTACATTGCCCATCATACGCTGTCAGCCGGAGCTGGTAAGTCCCCGGCTTCCCATAAATATGAGACGGCGCCTCAGATGTTGACACCGGAGAACCATCCCCAAAGTTCCACTCGTAAGAAATTGCGCGCTTACTCAGATTCCTGATCTGGACTTCAAGTTTTCCGTAGCAACTCAGACTATCTCCAATGGTAAAATACGCCTGCGGTTTAGGATAGGTATTGACTGTTTTCTGTATGCTGTCAACTTTGCAACCATACTTATTTGAAACAATGAGCATCAAAGAATACGTAGTATCCTGCAGCCTGGCGATAACCCGAGCGGGAGTCTTTTCTCGTGAAACAAGCTGCCCATCTAAATACCAAGAATAGCTATCTGCAAACAAAGACGTATTCTTTATATCCAGAGTAAATGGAGCACAACCTCTATCAGATTTTAACTCAAAAGCAGCTACCGGAAGAGGGTTATTCTTTATGTTGAGCGAGCTTGTATCTGAGCATCCCGAAATATTAAAGGTGATAAGCTGTACTTTGGAAGTATAAGGCAGCGAAGCACCCGCCGGCACAGTGAACGTATGAGCAAGGTTCTCTTGTGTGGAAACCTGCTTCCCATTCACCAGCCATTTGTATGTGAGGGAGTTTTTTATTTGTGAGGCCGACTTGCTGGTAAACCGGATAAGACCTGAGGTTCCACAGATCAGCGAGTCAGAAGCCGTAAATCCTGAAACCGGGCGCTCAAGCACTTTGATTGTCCTGGCTACACTATCTACACATCCATTCGCATTAAAGGCCAGCTCCGTGATCTTGAAAATTCCGGGCTTCGTGTAGGTATGTTCAGCATTGTATCCGCTAGCGATATTATACGGACTGCTGCCGTCACCAAAGTCCCAACGTACTGAAGTAGCGTCTGATGGAGTTGTGCTAACCTTTATGGTGAACGGGGCACAGTTTAGTGCAGACGAATTGCTGGTGAAATTTGCAACAGGAAGCGCCAGAATCTCCACCTGCCGGGTAAATACATTACTGCACACGCTTCCGTCGGGATGTGTTTGGAACGCGGTCAGCCGAACAGTATATACTCCTGCGTGTGGGAAAACATGCTTCGGCGTTACCTCATTGCTAAAGGTTCCATCTCCAAAGTCCCACGAATATGTCGTAGAAGGACCCGGCTCGACAGAGAACCTCACCGGGTCATTCTTACAATACGTTTTGTTTTCAAAGGTAAAGTGTGAAGTGGGCGCACCATACACTGTTACTACTTCGCTCGTGAGTCCGGAGGAGCAGCCGTTGGTTGCCAGCATGCTCACTTCGTAAACTCCCGGTTGGGTAAAGGTATGTTCTACAAAGGCCGGTGCACTGGAGGTCGTTTGAGTACTTCCATCTTTAAAATCCCAGTGAAACAGATTAGCCCCTACGGAGTTATTTTTGAATCTGACTGTGAAAGGTGCACATCCAAATTTCCGGTTGCCATCAACGACCAACTCAGGTGTGACCGTATTCGGATAAACGACAATATTATGTGTACTCGAGTCGATAGCACATTCATTTTGAACAAAGAGTTTGATGGTAATCGTATCCGTCTTTGTCGAATAAAAGGTGTGGCTTACCGGCTCTTTATCGTTCATCTCTTTCTTGCTGCCGTCGCCAAAGTCGAATGAGTACCTGGCGGGACCACCTGCCGACTGGTTGCTGAAGTTTACTGTTAGTGGAGAACAGCCCACAACGATGTCGGGCGAGAACGCTGCTCTTGGTGCCGGACGAACAATAACTGAATCACGATATTCTGTTGTTAAACAGCCAGAGCTTACCTTTAAGCTAATGACATACGTGGTGTCACGATGATTTGGATGGGCTTCGAAGACAATGCGTCCGGGTTGTACTTCAGTAGATGTTTTTCCGTTTCCAAAATCCCAGAGAAAGTCGCCTCCACCCGATGGTGTCGACGTGTTCGTAAACGTTACTCCCAGAGGCCCACAACCTTTCATCTTGTCTTTGGTGAACCGGGCAACAATGTTCTTAGTCGTCCGGAACTCAAGCTCCTTAGTATCTTCTTTGCATCCGAAACGGCTCTTCGTCACCAGCTTGATCACTACTTTCCCGCCATCTTCTTCGATCGTATATCCGGGGAACGTCATTCCCTTGCCTATGGAGATGCCGTCAGCAAACCACTCGTAATCAGCATTACGATCCTCGTAAGGAGTCAAGCGTATGACGTTCTTTAGCTCGAAAGGAGCACACGATTGATAAACAGGCGCCGAAAACTCTGCTTTCGACAAAGGATTAATAACGATGCGAACGCCTGCACTAATGTTCATCTGCTCTCCGTTGCAAAGAGCAGTCGCGACAAGCCTGCGGAACCATGTTGTCTTTGACAAAATGCCCGGAGTATAATCCTTGTCTGTAGCATTATCCAGATCAAGCCAGGTTTGCCCGTCTCCGCTGGACTGCCATTTGTAGGTGTAATGATTATCACCTCCGGTCGGATAGCTTCCGCTGATAACAGATGCAGCTTCACCAAAACATAAAACCTGTTCTTCTGAAAGGAAATTGTTTGCGATGGGCGGCTGTACTGTCACATAAATGGAGTTACTGATTGATGAACAAGGCCCTGAGCTTACCGTACGACGAACATATCCCGAGCGGATGAACAAATAGCGCAGGTCACGCTGACTTGCATTCACAACCGGCGCCCAGTTCTGTTCATCTTCGCTTATCTCCCATTGATACCTATATATCGTGTTGCCGCCTTTAGGGGCTTCTCCGAAAATGGTAAGCGTTTGACCGCTGCAAATAGTTGTAGTTCCTGATATCTTGTTTTCGATAGCCGGATAATTGTATATGGTCACATCACTTTCGCTTGGATCACAAACGTTATTAGATATGCTCCATCTGAATACATATACCCCTGGGGAAGCTCCGGCTACTTTTGTATTAAAGCGCAATGGATCCCCGATATGACAGACTGGCCCGCTGATCTGCTTCCATGAACCAGTTCCTTCCTGAGGCATATTGCCTTCTAAAAGGAATTCAGCTGTGTTGCAATGATATTGGTCGGAACCAGCATTCGCAGGTGTAACATTAGGCAGCACTTTAACGGCTGCCTCCGTAGACAAGACTTCTACGCATGCTCCATTCCTGACCACGGCCCGGAAACGGGCACTCTGCTGAGGCAGGTAGGTAACTGATGGTCCGTTCAATCCGGCCAGAAGAGTCCAGGTCCCATCATCCAATGACTGTTCCCATCTGAGCACATCACCGACGTGACCGGAGACTTTCAGATTGATAGGCTCACCGATACAAATCTTTGATTTACTAAGCGAGAGTTCGCCGCCAACCGACTGCGCATCTACTTGTACTTTCACCTGGTTGCTATGCACCGAAAAGCCGCAGTCAGAGGCCTGACTAATTTTGACTCTGAACGAGGATGTTTTATCAAGAGCAGGAGGGGCATATTTGAAGCCGGTAGCTCCGGGAATATCAACAAACGTACTTCCATCTGTGGATATCTGCCATTGAAGATCATCCTTCGGAGAATACGGCCCAAGGCTCATTTCAGATGGCGCCTCTCCTTTACATATAGCGATATCTGGAGAACCTATTCTCCCTACTGTAGGATAGGCTATCACCGAGACGAGCACCTGATCACTGCTTTCAAGACAAGTTAAATCATTACTCCGTGCATCTGTCTTTAATTTCCACTCCAGCGTATAAATGCCCTCTACCAGATTGCCGATCCTGGTGGTTGGAGAACTGACATCTGAAAATTGTATCGGCGCAGGCCCTGATACCAGCCGCCAGAATCCCGATTCACCGTTTGTGGCATCGGGCAGGTTGCCGGCCAACACCGTAAAGTTATTTGAGTTATCTTTCCCTATACATACTTTCTGATCTGCTCCAGCTACTGCCTGAGTGACTGGCTTCCTTACCTGAATAGTCATCCTGGAGCTTTCGTCGCGACATGGCTCAAGTCCGGAAATAACCCATTCAAGTGTGTATGAATTTTCTGGGCTGAGGTTGCTTACAGTAGCACGATAGTTATGGCTGTCAGGTGTAAAAACCAGTTTGCTGTCTGGATTCACATCTTTCCAGGTGCCAACAAAACTGCCCGGGTCGTTTCCATTTAACTGGTAAGAAGACTGATTACACAAGACCTGACTCTCACCTGCGTTTGACTCGGGTGCTCCCGGATTGATAATGACTCCTATAATCTGACTGCTTGTTTCACATTGCCCATAACTACTAACCTGCCTGCGATACTTTGTGGTGATCTGAGGAGATACGGAGATGGCTTCTCCCGATGCTCCCTTTACCGGCTGCCATGTGGTAGACCCCTCCTCTTGTTGTTCCCATTTAAATGTATACCTGGCAGGAATAGCTTCGCTATCTCCTCCGCTGAGCGTCTGAGTGGTTAAGCGTACTTCTTCGTTTTTGCAGGAAACACTTCGGTCTGATTTAATCGTGTTTAAAATGGGAGAAAGGACATGGATACTCACATTGCTTGGAGTGCTACCGCAAATTCCATTTGTGATCTGCCAGGCAAACTCATAATGCTGTCCGTCTTGTAATCCGCTGATAGTAGCGTCGCTTCTTTTCTCGTCATCGAATACCACCGGAGAACCTTTGATTTGAGTCCAGGTTCCTGTTCCTACTGTAGGCTTGTTCGCTTGCAGAGTAAAGGAGGAAGTCCCGGCGCATATATTCCGGTCAGGCCCTGCATCCGGCTGAGTAGGTGATGGAATAACTTCAATCCTCGTTACCGATGAATATTCTTCCGAACACTCGCCACTCCTGACGACTGCTCTGAATAAGGTTGACACGGTGAGCTTATTATAGCTCAAATTAGTTCCGGTATAAGAAATGGGCACCCAGTTTGCTCCATCGTCTGTGGAGCTTTCCCACCTCAGCACATTCCCGGTATGATCATCCAGTCTGATGCTCCCTGCCGCGGATACCACGCAGTAAATTGCCTCGCCGCTGGTCTTTCCTCCTACAGTCTGAGGATCTGCTTTTACTTCGAAAGGCTCTGACCTCACTACAGTCTGACATCCTGAGATCCGTCCTTCGCTGGCCACGTTCACTCTGAAGAAGGTAGTTTGCTGTATGGGCGGAAACTGATATACATCGGCGACGTTGGAAATAGTCGTCCAGTTGATCTGGTCTACGGAGGACTCCCAACTAACGATTGCCCCTGAAAAATCGGAGAGCTTCAGCGTCCCGCCAGTTCCTTTACATACGCTTTGATTGCCTGACAACTTTCCGGCAACAGGCTTAGGATAAACGGTCAAGGTCATTTCATCATACTCAGCACATCCTGCATCATTGCTGACCGTCCAGCGGAGATGGTAAGTACCGGGTATAAGACCCGCCACTATGGCGTTCGGACCCTTGTCATCGCTGATGAAAGCATCAGAAGGCCCGTCAACGACAGTCCATTTACCAGACTCCTGATGCTCTGGAGTGTTGGCATGAAGCTGATAGGTTGTCCGTTCCTTTCCTGGGACGTTATCGCAAACGTAATCATCGGGTCCGGCGTCTTTGGTTATGGGACCATAAAAAGTGAGGATCAGCTTGTCGTTAACAGGACGACCGCATTCACTATCATACGTTACACTTACTTCATAAATACCTGGCGATTCAAATTTCACTACCGGATACGCATTAGCCTGGCTATTGTCTAAAAACTGGTAGTTTCCTCCGCTTATCTCCCATTTGTATATCTTGTTCTTTGCGAATCCTGTATAAACCGGTCTCAGGTTGATGTCCTTTTCGAAATCAAGAGTAAAAGGAAAGTCTTTGCAGTATTTCGGATTAAGATCAGGCAAGTTAACCGTAAGCGGGCCGGCCACAACGAAGGGCTTCTCAAACGTGAGAGTCTTACATGCATTAGTAGATTCCAGGATCAATATATAGTTTCCGGGTGTAGAAACGGATATGCGAGGTTGAAAACCGTTTTGAGGATCAATAAAACTAATCCCGTCCTTTACCTCTGCTCTCGTTTCTGCGTCGACAACCTTCCAGAGCCAGGCTACACCACAGTCTCCGTTTAGCTTGGTGGTGTTGGCGGTAGTGAGAGTAACCGGGCCTGAGCCGGGTACCAAGCACGCTGCCGTTTGCGTATAGTCGAAATTGAGAACAGGATCAGCTTCTATACACACGTCGAGTACCTTTTCAGAGGGCGGGCAGCTATTATTACTAGCGACGAGCTTGATGCTGTATGTTCCGACTCGTTGAAAACGGTGTGTAAAATGAAGATCGTCTGAATATACCTTCCAGGCACTCTCAGGCTCTGATTTTTCCTTTACATACCAGAGATAAGAGGTATAGTTCGTGCAAGTGGTACCATCAGAACTTTCTGATTGCCCGGGAATACTTTGGTTGGTAAAGGTGGTGATTTCATTCACGCATCCTCTCTGACCAGGTATATCGAAAGATGCAACAGGCGACCTGAAGACTTTTGGATACGTTGTAATGGGGGTGTTTGCGCCCGTGCAGAACGGGGCTACAACAAAAATATTAGCTTGATAAGCATTATATACCGGAACTTTAAGATCAATTGCTGGTCTGCCGCAGGAACTTTCGGTATAACGGTGTTGAACAACCCCTCCAGATGTCTTTAGTTCACCTTGTGTGATATAGTCGATTATACCGTCTCCCCAATCAAATTGGTAGGTAAGTCCCGGATAATTGGCTAACATGCTCCCGGGATTTTCCGGAGAGGGCGCGGCCATATTCACTGAATACCTGATACGTTCAGTGCCTTCAGGGCTACTCGCCGGGTCGGGAATACAAGCGATCTGGCTTCCATCAGACTGCAAACTGATCTTACTCGGCGAGTTCAGAATTACATAGCTCTTTGTAGATACAACATCCTGATACCGGGCTTTGAATGAGACGGTGTAGTATCCCACACGTAATTTCAGGGTATACAGGCTGGAACCGTAAAAGTCAAATGATACCTTCCCTTCAGACTGTTGATAGTCGTTCATCAGAACAGCCGACACCACGGCGTTCGGAGATGACGTGTTTTTGATAACGAATTCGTTGCCATCTTTAACACCTGAACAAAATCCCCACATCTTATCCGGAAGCAGGATCCTGTTGTTATCAGTGGGCCCGATACGAATCTGAGGTGCTGTGCCGGATACAATTCGAATTGCTTTAGCATAGTCGACGTAATATTGTCCGTCAGGAGTCGTGACTCCTACGCGCAGCTTATAGGACGTTCCCGGTGGTAAACCAGAGGGAATCGTTCCATTGATATACGTCGTAAAGTGACTGTCGAAAGTACCTATGGGACTGTTCGTGTTGAATTGCCCATGCTCGTCCGACAGAAACAACTTAAATGCGGAACCTTTTTTAAGGCTTTGATTTAGCTCTATTGGTACTGTGATATCGCTTCCCGGGGCGTAAGGACCAGGATCTGTTTCCCCTATTGTTGCTACCTGAGCACCCACAGAAAAACTTATTAGCATGAACAGCACGAAGGAACAGTTCAGTATGAATTTCCTAAACATGAGGGAGCAAGAAAGTAGGTTCAGTTTAGGTCTACATGATTACAAAAACATAAATGATCAAGCCAAGAATCATTTGTCCTGCAAGTACAGCCAGATATATCGCTCTATTCTCTGCCGATGTCAAAGGAACACCGTCCTCTTCATCAATCGTGGCAGCAGAAGTTCGATGTAGATCGCTATCTATAGGATTACTGTCAACCAGGTGACTGCTTTCGTTTCGGTCGGTTGGCACATGGCGTGACGATCTTCTATAGGCATCTCTTTGTACCTGATAGGTGGTGCTGTTTAGGTTCATAATCTTCTGTTGAAGATGCAATACTAATTAAGGAAGCGAATAGGAAATGTGACGACGGTCACCTAATTGAGTGACATTATTTAACTAATAGATAAATGTTCGAACATTATTTATACAAAATTTCACATCAGCATGTGAACATCTAATTAGACCACCCTCATTATTGCTGTCTTTAAGTCTGGTAATGAGGAATAGAGGTAGCAATGAAATCTGTTGCTGCGCTTGAAATGCGGTTTATAGTTAAAACATCGTCCCGGCAATAAACGAACCGGATCTACTTTGGGATTTCGGCAAAATCATGTAACAAAATAGTTTCTTTGATGCTGGCCAGATTACATCCGCCCGAAAAGCCACAACTGGGTGTATGCGTTTATGATTCGTTGAAATGGCTGGACTGTAGAATGTCATTCCTCCTTTGCTGGCATTAGGGAGCCACTCTCAACACAAGCCAAAAAGCAGAGCGGAATTCGCTATGCTGCAAACAGGTACGTTGATAAGAGTATGGAGAAAAGATACAGGCTGCATCTTGAAACCGGGAATCAAGCGGTATAAAAAGTATTTTAAGGACAGTGGATGGGTTTTTGCTTTTTTATAAACCTGATCCACTATTTGGAACCTAATCTGCAACATTCATAACCAGTTCCCAGATATTCACTACCATAAGTGAGGTGCAAAAAAAAAGCGGGAAGACTTTATTAGGTCTTCCCGCTTTCTGTGGAGGCTACTGGGTTCGAACCAGTGACCCTCTGCTTGTAAGGCAGATGCTCTGAACCAGCTGAGCTAAGCCTCCTTTTCCCCTACCTTGTTTCGGTTTGGGATTGCAAATATATTATCATAAATGTACTTTGCAAAAAATAATTTTAAAAAAGAGATACTGATCTGGATTACAGATACTTTGTTAATTCTGCTGACAAAGGCTCAACTTTAGACCTGAAACGATGGATAAGTTTACCGTTCTCGTCGATGAGGAATTTCTCAAAATTCCAGTTAATGTCTCCGGTAAAATCAGGGTTTGCTGCGGTTGTAAGATACTTAAACAGATCCGCCTGACCCTCACCTTTAACGGTTACTTTATCACTCAGCAGAAAAGTCACGCCATAGTTTGCCTCACAAAATTCCTTGATCAGCTCATTGGAGCTAAGTTCCTGCTTAAAATCGTCGGCCGGGAATCCAATTACCACCAGCTTATCCTTGTACTGCTTAGAGAGCGACTCTAAGCCCGCATATTGCTTGGTGTAGCCGCATTTGGAAGCCGTGTTGACGATCAATATCTTCTTGCCCCTGAAAGCCTTCAGATCGACGCTCTGGCCATCAATAGACTGAATCTTGAAATCGTGAACAGACTTAGCTGGCGCGAAGAACAGCGTCATCAGGAGAATAGTTAATAGTTTCATCGTGATATTTTGTTAATTGACAATATGCGCTTAAGAAAGATATTTACCAACAAGTGGCATTCTTCGTCCCATACCAAACGCTTTGGGCGATACTCTAAGTATCGGAGCTGTTTGATATCTTTTAAATTCAGCCATGTTAACCATTTTAAGGGTCTTTCTTACCAGTTCTTCATCGAAACCCTGTGCTATGATTTCTTTGGAGCTTTTCTTGAGTTCGATATACTGGTAGAGCAAGGCATCAAGTGTATCATAGTCGGGCAGGGAATCGCTATCCTTTTGTCCCGGTCTGAGCTCTGCTGATGGTGGCTTTACAATACTGTTGCGGGGAATAATCTCACGATCACGATTGATGTGCTCCGCGAGCTGGTAAACCTGGGTTTTATATACATCTCCCAAAACAGATATTGCGCCTGCCATATCACCGTACAATGTACCATAACCTACTGCACACTCACTTTTGTTGGAGGTATTAAGTAGAATGTAGCCGAACTTATTAGAAAATGCCATTACAACGATAGCACGGCATCGCGCCTGAATGTTTTCTTCTGTAGTGTTAAAGGGTAATCCTTTAAACGCGGGCTCCAACATCCCTTCAAATGCATCTGCTGCATCCTTGATTGCTATTGTATAATGCTGGCAGCCCAGATTATTAACAAGGTCTATAGCGTCGCTTACTGAATGGTCGGTAGAGTACTTCGAAGGCATCAGAACGGCCATTACATTTTCCGGCCCGAGTGCTTCTGCTGCAAGGGCACATACTACAGCGGAGTCTATTCCTCCCGACAATCCAAGGACTGCTTTGCTGAACTCAGACTTGTGAAAGTAATCTTTGATGCCTAGCAGCAGTCCCTGATGAATCTGCTCTATGTCAGACATAGGAAGATAGGTTACTGGTTCTAATCCTTGTATCTCCTGGCCATCGAACTCGAAAACATGGAAGTCTTCTTCAAAGTACTTCATTTGGTGAAGAAGTTCGCCTTGCTTGTTGAATGCGAATGATCCTCCGTCGAAGATAATTTCCGTTTGTGCGCCCACCTGGTTCACATATAAAAGTGGCAGGTCATACTTTTTGCAGTTCTCACTGAGTACCATTACGCGATCATCATCGTGCACGTATGAGAACGGTGACGCCGCGATATTCAGCATCAGAGCAGGCTTCTCCTTAATCAGCTCATCCATCGGAGATATCAGATAAAGGGGATTATCTTTCATATTCCACAGGTCTTCACAGATCGTTAAGGCGATGCGGACACCTTTGACTTCGATACATTTGAAAACAAGTCCGGGTTCGAAGTAGCGATACTCGTCGAAAACATCGTAATTAGGGAGGAGCGCTTTGTTGACTCTTGATGTCACTTTTCCGTCCTCTATTACATAGGCTGAATTAAACAGGTCCTTGCCTTCAATCTGTTCGTTACGGGTTGGTGCACCAATTACACATACGATCCCGCTACACGCTTCGGCGATCTTTGCTATAGACTCCTCACAGAGATCGATGAATTCTGAAAATTCGAGAAAGTCACGTGGCGGATATCCGCAAACAGCAAGTTCAGCGAAAGCGATCAGGTCAGCTCCCTCCGCTTTGGCTTTATTGATCATGCTGATGATCTTGTTCGTATTTGCTTCAAAGTTACCTATGTGGTAGTTTAATTGGGCAAGAGCTATCTTCATGCGAAAGGGTTTTAAAAGTTTGAAAAGTGGCTGTCTTTTAGAAAAAGACGCCGAGTGTTAAAGCAACATAAGAGTTCTTCAGCTTGTCGCCATCCTTGTTCATCGTTGTGAAGCCACTGTTGTATGTAACACCTGTAATCACATTTAGGTTTCCGTTTACTTCCCACTCAACACCTGCTCCAGCTATCATGCTTAAGCGAAAGAAGTTGATAGCGGATGCGATATCTACATCAGTCCGTTTTGGAATACCTGGACCTTCGCTAATGTCGCCTTTAGCACCGATCTTGAACCCGGTACCTAGACCAAACTGTCCGTAATAACGACCTATGTCAGTTGGCTGACTTTTTAATTTTAGCGTTAGCGGAACTTCAATATATCTGACTTTGTAGTTTATCGAGCCAAAATCCCCGGCTGCCCGGCTATTGAGAGAGGTAATAGTGAAACCCGATGCGAAATAGTAGTTAGAACTGAAGGCAAAGTCGGCAAGTACTCCGTATGACACGCCTGCACGGGTACCATCCCCAGGAGATCCTTCACCTGAAACCCAGCCAAGGTTTGGTGACACAGTAAAGCCTAACTGTGTATTGCTGCCCGATATCTGCGCCGAAGAAAGGTATGGCGAAACAATGCAAAGGAGTGCAAAAAGAAGTTTTTTCATATTTTCGTTTTCTCAATTTAATTATGTCATTCAAAAGAATTGTCCAAATCTACTCGTTTTTTTTAACTGCACTACTTCTGGTTGGTTGCACTGGGAAAAAAGCGGTCGATGTAAGTCACATTGACGTGAACCTCCACATAGAACGATTTGATAAAGACCTTGGAACACTACAAGCCGAGAACATTGCTGAAGCTCTGCCGGTTTTAGAAAAGAAATATTCACCGTTTTACAGGGACTTTGTGGAAGGGATGCTCAATGCAGGGAGCACTTCTGATACGGCGTACTATGCTAACATGCGCTTGATACTTCAAAACAAAGACTTCAGCGCACTAAACGCCGAGATATCCAGTACCTTCAAAGATCTAAGTGGAAAGGAAGAGGAGCTTCGCGACGCCTTTAAGCACATTAATTACTATCAGCCTGCCGTGGAAGTGCCTCGTATAATCTCTTTCTTTTCCGGATTTGGGGTTCAGGTCCCCCTGGGTGAGAAGTATATCGGAATTGGATTGGACATGTTTCTGGGCGCTGACTCGAAGTTCTATCCGGCCTTGCAACAGAGTATTCCGAGGTATATTTCCCGAAGGTTCACTCCCGAAAATATCACTCCACGGGTAATCGAAACTTTTGTACGAGAAGACATGTTTCCAGAACCTGATAACCTGAATACGCTGATGGACAGAATGATTTATAACGGAAAAATCCTGTTCTTCATGCAGTCTGTATTACCAAACGTCCCCGATTCCCTGATCATTAACTATACAGGTGAACAGCAACAATGGGCAGACAAGTATGAAGCAGATATATGGGGCTATTTTCTTGAACGGAATCTACTGTATGAAAGCGACTACATGAAGATCCAAAAGTTTCTTACAGAGGCTCCTTTTACGCCCGGCATTGGCGAGAGAAATGAGTCTGCGCCAAAGCTTGCTTTGTACATAGGATGGCAGATTGTGAAGAAGTATATGGAGAGAAATGAGCATATAGATCTGCCGGAGCTGATGAAAAACACGAACTACCAGCAGATCTTAACTGACTCTCATTATAAACCTAAGTAGTGCTTATTGGGCAAGTGTGTTGACAGCCTGAATAATCGTTTTACCGTCTATGCCTAACCCTCCGGAATATACTCTTCCGTTTGCCAACTGCCCCAAAGGTCTTCCCGGGGAGCCGGATCTGATCTGACCGAATATTACCGCAAGATCTGATTGTGGATTGGTATGATAGCCTCCCCCCCGATTGTTGATCTTTATATAGGCCGACTGTTTGGAAGTTTGAATTTGCGGCTTAACTCCTGATGCGAGATAGTTGAGAGTAACGTTTCCGCCATTTCCATTATCGAACTTCCGGTTGGCATTCTTGGCATCTTGCCCGGAAACATTTATTTGCAGGTCTTTCAAGCTGGCAAAGTGTATGTCAAGCTTGACATTAGTACCATTATTTTTACCATCATTCCCGCCGATCCAGGCGCCCTTGTCTATAATAGCATGGCGGACGACCATGCTGACATCCTTCTTGTTCAGAAACTGAATCTTAGCATTCGGACGCATAACAAGTGTATCTATGAAAATAGATACACTTGAGTCCTTTGAGGAAAATTCGTATGAGTCGCGCTTGTCGATAACAAGCTTGCTGATTTCGATAACTTTTGGCTTTGGCTTCGTTTGAGAACTAGCCATAAGCGGGGCACAGAGGCCCAGGAATAACACTAATCGCTTCATCATAAAACCATTAACGATTAAATGATGTCATTCGTTTATTTATTCCATAAAGATGGAGTAAATAAATATATTTTATTGCAGTACTTTATAAACAGCTCGTAGACAAATACCTACCCCTACTACCAGGATCAAATTTGAAACTGCATCAATTAAAGACCAGTCACCAAAAAAACGTAGTAGCACACCGATCATCGTGATCACGATGCCGATAGTAAGAAGTTGATAGTGTGCAGGATTATTCGCGTTGGCGTTTTGCTCGCCGATGTTACGTGTAGTTCTGTTTGTATTTTCCATTTGTTCTAATGCTGTGCTAAGTTACAAACTTAGATAAAATAATCTAATGCTATTCTATAAAAGCATCAAACCAGCTCAAGCTCATCAAGTCTGGAATTTATAAAAGACATCTCATCAACAGAAAGTTTAACGTTTAATGCCCTTGCATTCTGTACGGCCTGTTCAGCATTCCTCGCGCCCGCCAGTGCAATAGTAATTCCCGGCTTATCCACAGTCCATCTGAGTACAAGTTGTCCCACGCTGATACCTTTTTCATCAGCTATAGGCTTTATCTTCTCCAGGAAGGCGTTTACCGCGATGATATTGTCCGGCTGATAGTACTTCAAGTCTGCCCGGTGATCACCTGGAGCAAACTGATGTCCTGGCTTAATCTTCCCTGTAAGTAAACCTCTTTCAAGGGGGCTGTACGCTATTATAGATTTTTTATGTGAGAGAGCAAAAGGTACTACGACTTCCTCGATCCCGCGGTTTACCATACTGTAAGGCACTTGGTTAGATATCAGATCAACTGATTTCATCGCTTCTTCCATCTGCATTTCATCATAATTACAAACGCCCGCATAACGCACTTTTCCTTGCTGGATGAGGGTTTGTACAGCTTCCATACTTTCTTCTATGGGAGTGGTAATGTCTGGCCAATGTATCTGATAAAGATCTATGTAATCCGTTCCTAATCGGCGGAGACTATCTTCACATTCTTTGATAATGCTTTCTTTTCCTGCGTATTTATAGACGTCTATTGCCTCTCCTTGATTATTCTCTGACTTGAAACCGAAATCTCCTTTTTTGAGGTCCCACCTCATGCCGTACTTGGTCAATATTTGCACCCGGTCTCTAGGAATGCTCTTGATAGCTTCGCCCACTATTTCTTCACTGAATCCCTGTCCGTAAATAGGCGCAGTGTCAATGGATGTAACCCCCTCCTCATAGGATGCCTGTATAGCCTTCACGGAATCGCTTCTCTCTGTTCCGCCCCACATCCATCCTCCGGCTGCCCATGCACCAAATGTAATTACCGAGACTTCCAGATCTGATTCGCCTAATTTTCTATATTCCATATGTCTACTTTTTCTCTAAACAACAGCCGCAAAATTAAGTTTCTCACGGAAGTATCAGTTTTCTGATTGTCGCATATAAGGAAGTATTTTCGTATAGATACAGCGAGACGAACAAAAAGCTGAGTAATCGGCTGTAAATAAAGAAAATGATAAGAAAAGCAGCTACGATACTTCTATCTTCATGCTTAATGATGCTTGGTTGTACTACCGAAGAAACGCTCTGCGAGGCATCTCTCTGCGCGGCACCGGTGGCGACGCTGAAGATAAAGCTGGTAGACAAAACGACTAATAGGAATCTCCTCAATAAACAATCGACATTTAAACTGTCAGATTTAACCATTAGCAGTACTTCATATAGCACGGCTCTCGCACTGAAAATCGATAGCACTGAGTTGAACAACAAGTATGTGACTGTATTGTCATCAGGAAATGAAACGTTCACCTTAAACTTCAAAGATTACCCCACAGATAAAATAGAAATTCGTTCCAAGCTCGCTAAAAGTGGTTGCTGCAAAATATTGGACGTGCAATCAATTGCAGTTAACGGTAAGCCGGTTTGCGAAAAGTGCAGAGGTGTTGAAATAATCGAGATAATTAAATAACTCCTGCATGACAAGACGCCTATGTTGATGGCCTAAAAGCTTCCTAAATTTTAAATTATAGCTAAAACAACAAGGGCCCTTACGACGTGCGTAAGGGCCCTTGTTGTTTTATATACGAATATGATTTCTTACCCGTTTGAAAGCGCTGCAGCACCACTTACAATTTCCGTTAATTCGGTTGTAATAGCAGCTTGTCTCGCCTGATTGTATGATAACTTCAGTGACCTTAAAAGTTCTCCGGCATTATCAGTTGCCTTATCCATTGCAGTCATCCGCGCTCCATGCTCAGAAGCATGAGAGTCTAATACGGCTTTGTACAACTGTATTTTGATTGATTTAGGAATTAAGCTACTCACAATCTCTTCCTGAACAGGCTCAAGAATATAATCCACTTTAGAACCTACTGGTCCTTTGTCAGTGGGTGCAGCCGGCTTAGGTAATGGCAGCAGTTGCTCTGCTGTCAAAATTTGCATAGCTGCATTCTTGAACTGATTGTAGACTACTTCAACGCGGTCATAATCTCCATTGACAAAACCGTCCATTATCGACTGCGTAACTGCCGAGACGTTCTCGAAAGACAAGTCAGCAAACAATTCAGAATGGTTTCCGATGGTTCTGTATTTACGACGTTCATAGAAATCCTGGCCTTTCTTTCCAATAGCCAAAATGCTTACGTTGCCATTACGAAATTGCTCAGCGTACTTTTCAGCAATAAGGACATTTGCAGTTTTTATTGCATTCGCATTGAACGCTCCTGCTAAGCCTCTGTTAGAAGATACAACAACGATTAAAACCCTTACAGGTTCACGTTCCTGGATGAACGGAGAATTGGAGTTCTCCAGGCTGGCAGAGAGATTACTCAGAATATCCTTCAGCTTAGTTGCATAGGGACGCATCTGAACAATCGCATTCGTAGCCCGCTTAAGCTTCGCAGCAGAAACCATTTTCATAGCCTTCGTAATCTGCTGAGTTGAACTTACAGACGCGATCCTGTTTCTTACTTCTTTTAAATTAGCCATTTTTTAAAATTTAAACTTCAAGCCCAGAAGAACAAGAATGCACTTCTGGACTTGAGAGCACGAACTAGTAGTTCGCAGCAAGTTCCTTTGCTACAGTTTCAAGAACCCCGGTGATTGAATCATCAAACTTACCGGCTTTTAAGCTCTTCAACACCTCTGGGTGTCTTACTTCGAGTTGCTGAGTATACTCCGCTTCAAACTGCTTCACTTTGTTCACAGGCACCTGACGCAGAAGTCCTTTTGATCCGGCGTAGATTATTGCAACCTGCTTTTCAACAGACACTGGAGAGAACTGACCTTGTTTCAAGATCTCCACGTTTCTTGCACCTTTATCCAGGACGGCTTTAGTTGCAGCATCAAGATCGGAACCGAACTTAGAGAACGCTTCCAGCTCGCGATACTGCGCCTGATCTAGCTTTAACGTACCGGCAACTTTCTTCATCGACTTGATCTGGGCGTTACCACCTACACGTGATACAGAAATACCTACGTTGATCGCTGGTCTTACACCGGCGTTGAACAAGTTGGATTCAAGGAAGATCTGACCGTCTGTAATTGAAATTACATTTGTCGGGATATATGCAGATACGTCACCTGCCTGAGTTTCGATAATTGGTAGCGCTGTTAAAGATCCGCCGCCTTTTACCACATCCTTCAGAGATTCTGGCAAATCGTTCATATCTCTCGCAATGGCGTCAGATGTGTTAATCTTAGCTGCACGCTCTAATAGGCGGCTGTGTAGATAAAATACGTCACCTGGATAAGCCTCACGACCTGGAGGACGACGGAGTAACAAAGACACCTCGCGATAAGCAACTGCCTGCTTAGATAAATCATCATAAATGATTAACGCAGGACGTCCTGTGTCACGGAAGAACTCACCAATCGCAGCGCCCGCAAATGGAGCAAAGAACTGCATAGGAGCAGGATCAGCAGCTGACGCAGCTACTACAATTGAGTAAGCCATCGCACCGTTCTCCTCTAAAGTACGAACGATGTTTGCTACAGTTGAATTCTTTTGACCGATCGCTACGTAAATACAATATACCGGCTTTCCTTCTTCGTAAAATTCCTTCTGGTTGATGATGGTATCGATACATACAGCTGTTTTTCCAGTCTGACGGTCACCGATAACCAACTCGCGCTGACCACGACCGATAGGAATCATCGCATCGATAGCTTTAATACCAGTTTGAAGTGGCTCTGTTACAGGCTGACGGTAGATAACGCCTGGAGCCTTACGCTCAATCGGCATTTCGTATGTCTTTCCTGTGATAGGTCCTTTGCCATCGATTGGCTGACCTAATGTATTAACAACACGACCAAGCATGCCATCGCCTACCTGGATAGAAGCGATTCTTCTAGTACGCTTCATAGTGTCACCCTCTTTTATCTCATCGTAAGAACCAAGCAACACGACACCGACGTTGTCTTCTTCTAGGTTCAAAACAACACCTTGTAATCCGTTGTCAAATTCAACCAGTTCTCCTGATTGAACTTTGGTTAGTCCGTAAACCCGGGCAATACCATCGCCCACCTGCAGTACGGTACCTACTTCTTCAAGTTCAGCCTCTGATTTAAAGCCTGACAACTGCTGACGCAAAATTGCCGAAACTTCATCTGGTCTTACCTCTACCATAGTTTTATATTAATATTTTGTTTTTAACTCTGTTTATTATTGCCTGTAATATTTGCCTGCGAACGGGTTAGACTACTTTTTGAGTAAATTCCTTCTTTAGCTTGCTTAAGCTGCTTGCAATACTTGCATCAAATTGCTTGTCGCCCACCGTTAATACAAAGCCCCCAATCAGATCTGGATCAACACGCGTTTCTAGAACAACCTTCTTTTGAGTTGCCTGCTCTACCACCCGTTGAACTTCTGAGATGTTTTGTTCTGTCAATTCAACAGCCGAAACTACAGATGCCTTGATGATACCATTGATCCTGTTGTACCCGTTTACAAACTCCTTTGCTGTCTCATACAGGACTTCCGCACGCCCTTTGCTTATAACTATTTTGAAAAAGCTAATCACAATTTCTTGAACGGAAGCTCCGAACACGCTCTTTACAATCGCAAACTTTTTATCCGGACTGATGATAGGGTTCTTCAATACCGCTCTCAATTCAGGCGTTGCTTTTAAAACCGCCAAAAAAGAATCGAGATCAGACTTTATAGCTTCCAGTGAATTTCGCTCTTTAGCCAGATCAAGCAATGAATTTGCGTATCTTGATGCTACTTGTATTTCAGACATCTTATGTTATGAATTTGAAAAGCTAATTAGTTTAACTTTACGTCTTTTAATAGATCAGAAACCAACGCCTGTTGTTTGCTCCGATCTTCGAACTGATTACGAAGAATCTTTTCAGCAATCTCTACAGAAAGCGTAGCAACCTGATTTTTCACCTCGTTAAGAGCGGCAACTTTTTGGCTATCTATTTCCTGTTTTGCCTTTTCTATCATCTTCGCACCTTCAGCCTGAGCGTTAGTTCTGGCCTCAGCAACAATCTTGTCCTTTAATTCTTTCGCTTCTTTTAAAATCAAATCGCGTTCAGCACGCGCTTCTTTTAATAAACTTTCGTTCTCGTTGGTAAGGCGGGCCATTTCTTCCTTAGCCTTTTCAGCAGATGCAAGTGCATTCTCAATGAACTTCTCGCGTTCTGAAATCATTCCAAGGATCGGCTTCCACGCTAGTGTTTTTAATAAAACAAGCAATAGCAAAAATGCTACGGATGCCCAAACTACAAAGCCGAGGTGGTGATTAAGTATACCCTCAAATAATTCTCCCATTTTCTATCAATTGTTTTTTTGATTGCAAAATACAAGGACCGGAAATAACCAATCGTTAATATCCGGTCCTTAGACCGAAGTCCTTTTCTTATTGAGGATTGTTACCCAATAAAGCTACTACCACACCGAACAATGCAACACCTTCTACAAGGGCCGCAGCGATGATCATAGCAGTCTGAATTTTAGAAGCAGCTTCTGGCTGACGAGCAATACCTTCCATTGCTTTTCCACCAACCTGACCAATACCGATACCTGCACCGATTACTGCTAAACCTGCACCTAATGCAGCGATTGAACCTACCATAGTTGTATTTATTAAAATTTAAAAAAAGTTTCTAATTAGTGGTGATGCTCATCAACAGCCGTTCCGATGAACAGTGCAGTCAGCATAGTAAAAATAAACGCCTGCAGAAATGCTACCAGAAGTTCAAGCACATCCATGAACAACACAAATGCAACTGATACTGGCGCTATCGCAAGAGATTTGAAGATAAAAATAAGTGATATCAAACTCAAAACGATGATGTGACCCGCGGATATATTCGCATAAAGACGAATCATCAAGGCGAATGGCTTCGAAATAACACCTATAATTTCAACAGGGATCATAATGGGATACAACCACCACGGCACATCAGGCAATAGAATATGCTTCCAGTAGTATTTATTCCCGTTAAGGTTCACAACTAACAGTACAATAAACGACAGTACGAAAGTCATGAATATGTTTCCTGTCACGTTAGCACCTCCCGGAAATATCGGAAGCAGACCTAACAAGTTGTTAATCCAGATGAAGAAGAACATAGTCAGCAACAAAGGCATGAACTTCGCATACTTATAACCAATATTTGGAATTGCGATATCATCTCTTACGAACATAATGAACGGTTCAATAATAGACTGGAACCCTTTCGGAGCCTTACCTTGCCTCTTCTTATATGAAGAAGAAACGGAAGTAAATATCAGAACGAGTATAATAACTGCAATCCAGATAGACGCAACGTTTTTAGTGATTGAAAAATCGTAAATCCTTGAAGACGACTCCTTATCAACATTACCTTGTGAGTCTACTACAAATAACTTATCTTCGATAAGCTTGTAAGTGTAGTAACTTCCCTGATAAGCTTCCTCTCCATGATGGAAATGAGAAGATGAAAATGCTTCCACGCCTTTATCAGTAATAATAATTACAGGCAACGGTAGAGAGGTATGTCCCCAGAGGTGCCAGTAATGAGAATCAGCGATGTGCTCCATAATGGCAGCAGTTGGATCAAACTTTCCTTCCTCATGTCCGTTTTCCACATGTTCAACACCAGGTATCTGGGCATCACTTTCAACGGTGGAACTTGCTGTAGTATCACTGGTGTGATGCTGAGCGACTAAAGAGGTACTAAAACTGAATAGAGTGAAAAAAAAAGCGCAAACTGCGAAAATTCGAACTTTTCCTGAACTCAAAATACGCGTAGAGATCATCTAATTGGAGATTTTACTATTTATTTTGGTGGGCGCAAGTTAAGTAACAATGATTTAACTTCAAAGGCGGTAAATAAGAAATATAGAGAAAAAAATTCTAAGGCGAAATACGTGCTGTTTACGCGGTGTTTTTGGAGATAAAAAACTACAAATAAAAGGCTGACAATCAACTTTATAAATATTGCTGCAAGTAGAATGTAAACCGACAATTCACCGCCCGATTTGATTCCCGTATAGGAAGTCACATATGCTAACAAAGTAAGCCCTCCCAGAAAGCAAAAAATCAGCCAGAACTGTGGAACAAGGACCGCAAAAAAAACATCTAATGATAACGCCAGAACTGCCAGGATAGCCGATACAATGGCGAATTGTAGAAAGAACTGTTTTAAACTCAATTTTTATTCCTTTTAACAGACCGAATGACCAGATACATAGATGCACATACTCCCGCCAGGCTCATGAAAGCTGTGAATAAAGGTGTGCTACTCTCCCGCCCATTATCAATCTTATATCCAATAAATGCAAATATCCCAATGACAGCAATCATCTGAAAGCCCATTCCGGAGTAATATGCATAACTATTGAGGGCCTTTTTTCCCTTTTCCTCTTCTTCTTTATTCTCTGGTGACTTCAAATCCTGGGTTGATTTTCTTAGCATCAAAATTAATAAATCATTTTCCTTTTATTGCAGTAATTGGCTTTTGTTTTTCTTGGAGATCTGAAGCTGTTTATGGATTAAATGTTGTAAAATTGCGAATTACCCAAATCGATATATTTGAAGTGGATAACTCTCGTTTCCTACTGCCCTCCTGCCTTCTTTGCTGCCTGATTACACTCCTCGCGAGTTGCTCGTCCAGTAAAAATATTACTATGCAGAACACGACGGCACGCTTCAACATCCTGTTCAATGCACAGAACTTGCTGCACGAGCATATGCTGAATGATCAAGTGTACTTAGCTGATGACTTTACCGCGTTATTGCCCATATACGCAGCTATCGATGAGAACAGTAGCTACACAATCCTTGATTCCGTGATCAAGAAGGCCAATGTAATTATCAAGGAAAAGTCAGAAAGTAAGTACATAGACGATGCTTACTCGCTGATTGCTGATGCAAGTTTCTTAAAAGGCAACTTCTATGAAGCTGCGGAACTCTATAGATATATATATACAACTTACCCCTCGGAAATAGAATTAGCGCAGCACGCACGTATTCAAAAGGCACGTGTTCTTTTGCTTTTAAACGATCAAAAGGGCGCCGGGGGCATTATCGACAGTGCGGCAAAGTTTCTCGACCAAACCAAAAGCACATTGCCTGACCTATACGCAACGAAAGCACAACTTTTAATTGCCCAAACTCGGTTTAATGAAGCGGAAGATGCTCTGGCCCGTGCAATTGCCGCGAAACCAGACAAAAACAAGAAGCGAAGGTGGACTTTCATTCTCGCACAGCTTCAGGAAATCAACAACAAAAAAGATCTCGCATGGAAGAACTATAGAGTTCTTCGGACAAAATTCGTTCCTACAGAACTTGGATTGTATGCTGATCTTAATCAAGCACGACTTAACAATGAACTGAAAGACGATCCGATCAATCAGCTGGCCATACTCTACAGTTTTTTGAATCAGGACGTGTATGCCGCCTATAGAGATCGTATCTTCTATCTTATTGGCAAACTACAGGAACAAAATGGTTCTTTCGATGATGCACTAAAAAGCTATAGAAATGCGGTCGCACTCGGATCTTCAACAGGGTACCAGAGAGCCCTGGCCTACACTGCTCTTGCAGAAGGCTACCTTCAAGCTGGCCATTATACAGGCGCAAAAACCTATATGGATAGCGCTTTAGTATCGCTCCCTAATAATAGTCCGAAACGAATACGATTGGAAAAAACGGCAGAAAATCTGGAGCAACTTACTGGTCTCTTCGCAAAGCTCAAATTTGAAGAGAATTTACAACGTATAGCCGATTTACCTGAAAGCGAACGATATGACGCGATTACTGAAGCACTAAGGAAAAATGAAACGAGCGAGACTGAATACCCTACCCTCGATCTCCGGTCAAACAAGTATATAAACGTGGAGCCCTTAGACGCCTTTTACTTCAATAACAAAAAAGCGCTGAGCCAGGGCGCGCTCGATTTCCAAGTAAAATGGGGCAACAAGGTGCTTAAAGATGACTGGAGATACGAGAATTCCGGGACATCCGCAGACGATGTGCGACTACAAAGTCAGGCACCCACGGTTGTAAAGAACACAAACCAAATCTTAAGGAAAGAACCTCAACAAAGGTTCGAAGACTACTTGAACAATATTCCCCTGACCGCGAACGCACGCGAAGTGTCTGATAATCGACTGTCAGCAATCCTGTATCAGATTGGTTTGGTGTATTTAAATAACATACAGGATGAACATCTTGCACGTTCAGCATTCGAAAGGATTGTCAGCCAGCTCCCAAAAAGCGAATATGCATTACAAGCGTACTATCGTCTCTACCTTATCACCCGTACAAGCGACAAACAGAAGTCAAAAGAGTACGAACGTATAATCCTGGAAAATTATCCCGAGTCAGAAATCGCGAATACCATTGCCGCTGCAGCTAACGACACAAAACGTACTGCCACTCCGGAAGAAACTTATATTCATATATATAATCTCTTTGCGGACAAACAATATCAGGAAGTGGAGAGCCAAATAAGAGGCGACCAGAACCTAAACAAAAATGGCATCTTCGCAGTTCAGCTTGACTACCTGTATACACTAGCTATGGGTTACAGCCAATCTCCTGGGGCATTTGAGCAGTCACTTCTTACATTCGTTTCTCGCCATCCTCAGGATTCCCTTATAACCCCAATCGTAAAGCAGCATCTGAACTACATAGCTCAAAATAGAGTTGATTTTTCCCGACGAAAGTTTGCGCTGGTGGATAACGAGATCGACAATCCGGACGAGAATATCGCAGAACGTTCGATGATAGATACCGCTCCACGTTTGCCTGAAAAGGTTTTAGTCGCCACTGAAGGATCAAATGCACAAACAACTAATTCGGTAAATCTCCCATCTTCCGTTAGTGAGTCAACACATGAGGAGGCGAAAGATCACTATTTTGTCATCAATGTTTTTAGCACCGCCATCAATCTTGCGCCCTCCCGCTTTGGATTAGGCCAGTTCAACCGGTCCATGTATGCACAGGCGGGAATAAAACATCAATTAAAAGTGGTGAATAAGGAAAATCAATTGATATTTGTAGGTCCTTTTCATTCTGAAGAAGAAGCAATACAGTATGAAAAGCGCATTCTTCCAATGATCAAACAAATAATGAAAGTACCAACAGAAAGGTATAACACGTTTGTTATTTCAGAGGAAAGACTAGAACAACTAAACACACGCGTACTGATCGACTCGTACGTAGAACATACTAAGAAGATTAAGTAACTATATGTCACAAAAAAAGACTTCACTCACAAAGCAGGAGATCACTAAATATACTGTTACATTTTGGAAGATTGTCATCGGTATCATTGCCTTCAGCATCATCCTGATATTTAGTATCGGTCTCGGGCTTTTTGGTAAGCTTCCATCCTTTAGAGATCTCGAAAACCCTAAAAGCAATTTATCTTCCGACGTTATATCTGATGACGGGGTTGTTCTCGGTTCGTACTATGTGCAAAACCGGTCTAACGTTCGATATGATGAAATTTCTCCCAACGTAATAAACGCGTTGATCGCAACAGAAGACATTCGTTTCTACAGCCATTCAGGTATTGATTTTAAAAGAATCTTTACAATCGTTTTCTATAACCTGATGGGAAACAAGCAAGGAGCAAGTACCATCACCCAACAATTAGCCAAGAACCTGTTTCCCAGAGAAGGTGTAAACGGATTCTTCAGCACGGTGATTGTGAAATTCAAAGAATGGATAATTGCATTGAAGCTGGAAAGGAATTACACCAAGGAAGAGATCATCACGATGTATCTGAACACGGTCGACTTCGGTTCTTACAATAGCTTCGGTATCAAATCGGCTGCTCAGACCTATTTCAATACAACACCAAACAAGTTAAGTCCGGAGCAGGCTGCCGTCCTTATTGGTATGCTCAAAGGGCCATCATGGTATAATCCAGTCCGTAACCCCGATCGTTCACTGGCCAGAAGAAATACAGTTCTTGAGAATATGGGTAAAGCCGGGTACTTATCCGATCCGGAAACCGAAGAACTGAAACAAAAACCATTGGTCTTATCTTTCAAAGCAACCCACCACTTTGACGGATATGCAGCCTATTTCAGAGCTGTTCTCAAAAAAGATATTCAAAAAATATTTGAAGAACAAGAGATTGTTAAAGCCGACGGCACACCATACGATCTTGATCGCGATGGTTTGAAAATCTACACCACGATCAACTCTCGCATGCAAAAGTATGCTGAACAAGCACAACGCGAATACATGAAGACGCTGCAGGCAGAGTTTACTCAGGTCTGGAGAAAGCGGAATCCTTTCGTCGGAGAGGCTGCAAAGCTCCTTAAAATAGGTATGATGCGATCCGATCGTTACCGGCAGCTGAAAGATGAAGGAATGTCTGAAGAAGACATCCTCAAAAACTTCAATACGCCGGTGAAGATGTCAATTTTCTCATGGAATGGCGAGGTCGAAAAAACCATGACTCCCATGGATTCTATCAAATACTACAAGCTTCTGCTTCGGAATTCTATGATGTCTATGGAACCGCAAACCGGATTTGTACGTGCCTGGGTTGGCGGAATTAATTTCGAGCACTTTAAATATGATCAGGTAAAGATGGGAATCCGTCAGGTGGGTTCTACAGCTAAGCCGTTTACCTATGCCGTTGCCATAGAGAACCAAGGTTATTCCCCTTGCTATATGGCACCCAATGAACCGATTAACATAGAAGGCTGGCAACCGCGTGCCTATAAGCCTATTCCTGGCTATATCTCGTTAAAAACAGGCCTGGCATACTCCCAGAACTACATAACAGCATTTCTCATGAAGCAGGTCGGCGCTACGGCAGTGTCAACCTTAATCAAGAAAATGGGGGTTACGAGCGAAGTGCCTGCCTACCCCTCTATTGCATTAGGTAGCTTCGAAGCATCTGTCTACGACATGGTCGGTGCATATTCTGTATTTGCGAACCAGGGGATCTGGACAGAACCTACCTATCTCACTCGTGTTGAAGACAAGAACGGAAACGTACTCTATGAACGTAAGCCGCGCGTGGTAGTAGCTCTCAATCCACAGACCGCCTATGCGATGACCGATATGCTGAAAGGTGTGGTGCAGAGAGGTACGGGACGACGTCTGAGGTATAAATATAATTTAACAAACCCGATAGGTGGTAAGACGGGTACCACGAACAATAATTCTGATGGATGGTTTATAGGTATCACGCCTGAATTAGTGACTGGTGTCTGGACGGGTGCTGAAGATCGCGCAATTCACTTTATCAATACAAACCAGGGAGAGGGCGCCAACTCTGCATTACCGATCTTTGGCCTATATATGAAAAAAGTATATGCGGATCCAACCCTGAAGTACACCAAAGGTGATTTCGAACCTCCAAAAGGAGGAAGTACCATAACGTTAAATTGCGATGCTTATGGCAAGAAAGCTGATAGTGACTCGACGGCGACGACCACTACTTCCCCCGCTGTTACAGCTCCTGCTACCGAGCCGACTCCTTAAAGTGTAGAGCATGAAGTTTGATTATCGTGAGGCACTGAAAAAGGTACCGCCTAAACCGGGCGTCTACCAATACTGGGATGCAGCAGGCGAACTGATCTATATAGGTAAGGCTAAAAACCTGAAGAATAGAGTTAGCTCCTACTTCAACAAGGATACCTATCGTATCAATTCGAAAACGAGAGTACTGGTAAGCAAAATTGCTAATATTACCTTTACTATAGTTGATACTGAAATAGATGCATGGCTACTTGAAAATAGCCTCATAAAAAAACATCAGCCCAGGTATAATGTATTGTTGAAAGATGACAAGACATATCCATGGATCGTGATCAAAAACGAATCCTTTCCAAGAATATACTGGACACGGAGAATCATCAGAGATGGTTCAAAATACTTTGGCCCATATGCCTCCATCAGTATGATGCATACCATTTTGGACCTTATAAAAGAGATATATCCATTAAGGACATGCAATCTTCCACTCATACAACCGAACATCGCTGCAGGAAAGTTTAAAGTTTGCCTGGAGTATCAGATAGGAAATTGCAAGGGGCCCTGCCAGGCCTATCAATCTGAAGAGGACTATAATGAAAATATCGACAGTATCCGGGATATTCTCAATGGAAAGATCGGTCAGGTTGTAAAAAATTTAAAGTCGCAATTAGAGGCGGCATCAATGGACTTGAATTTCGAATTGGCCCATAAGCTCAAAAGACAGTACGATCTCCTTGAAAAGTATCAAAGCAAGTCAACAATCGTCAATTCCTCTATCTCTGACGTGGATGTTTTCAGTATCGCATCTGACGAAAAGCTCGCCTTCGTCAATTACCTCAAGGTGATGAACGGTACCGTCATACAGACCCAAACTCTCGAACTGAAGAAACGCCTGGAAGAAACCGACGAGGAGCTCCTCAGCATAGCAATATCAGAGTTTAGAACCCGATTCAACAGCACATCAAAAGAGATCATTGTTCCATTTGAACTGGAACTCGAAGACGCATCGCTAAAGTTTACCGTACCTAAATTGGGCGAAAAAAAGAAGCTCCTTGACTTGTCACAGAAAAACGTTAGCTTCTTTAAACGCGACAAGATAGAACAATACGAAAAACTGAATCCTGAGGTTAGAACGGAAAGACTGCTCACGCAGATGATGAAGGATTTGCGCCTGAATCAGCTGCCCAGACATATCGAGTGCTTTGATAACTCCAACTTTCAGGGCAAGTATCCGGTGTCTGCAATAGTAGTGTTCAAAGACGCCAGACCATCTAAGAAGGACTACAGGCACTTCAACGTAAAAACAGTTGAAGGACCCAATGACTTTGCAACAATGGAGGAGGCCGTGTTCAGACGTTATAAGAGAATGCTGGAGGAGGAAACACCACTACCTCAACTTGTAATCATTGACGGCGGAAAAGGTCAGCTATCAGCTGCCATGAAAAGCCTTAAACTGCTTGGCATTGAAAAACAGCTAACTGTCATAGGAATCGCCAAAAGGCTTGAAGAACTTTTCTATCCCGGAGATCAGTATCCACTATATCTCGACAAAAAATCCGAGACGCTCAAAATAATACAACAGCTTCGGGATGAGGCCCACAGGTTTGGTATTACCTTCCATAGGTTGAAGAGGAATAAAGGGACTCTGGTAACCGAGCTAAACAACATTCCGGGAATCGGAAAGACTACGGCAGACCGATTGCTTTCGCACTTTAAATCAGTTAAAAAGATCCGTGAAGCATCAAAGGAGGAACTCCAGATGGTTTTGAATACAAAACAAACTGAATCCCTCCTTCGTTATTTTGCAGACAGCAATGAACAAGCTGCCGGTAGTGAAACAAGTGATTTTATTTAGTATGACCAGAGATCATGCTCATAATCCATGAGTTCTTTTTTAACGCGTTCAGACTCGTAAAGACGATCAACTCCAGATGAGTAATCTTTGATACGGAGATCGTCTGGATTCGATTCTTTTACGATATAGCTTGAAAACAAACGCTTCATGAAGATATCGTCGTAGCTGAGACCCGTAGCATCGTTGTTAGGAGTCGTGACAGCCTTCGTTACAAAAACATGTCTTGCTTCGGGATAATAGATCCAGAATGCAGGCTGCTCCCCGAGGTCCTGATCTGCAGCCTTAATTTTCACCATCGGTGCAATTCCAATTATTCTTGGCTCAAATACCGAACGTTGCTTATCGAATATCCAGTCTTCCTTGATTTGGAACTTGGTGACGCTGTCAGGGTTGAATTCACCGCTCGCCATATGGGAACCAATCTCCTCTCCCATATCATTGAATTCCGGCACCACAACGCTGTCAGCAAACTTCGACATTACTTGTCCCGCAGGCAGGATAGTACCGAATGCATCCCCATTCGGATCGGACTTTGTACTCACAGCATCATAGGCTGTTAGCTCACCGGCCAGAACAGCCTCCATAATGACGTCAATCAGTCGAGCTTTCGGAGACGCATAGACGTGGTTCATCCGTTCTCTTAAATCAATTTCACGCCACACGCGTTTCGAAAACATCACATCAACATCCCTAACATTAGCATAAGGAGTTACTTTTGCATTCTCGATGTTCACCTGCTTGAAATAGCCGTCAACGGGCCTTTCAACTTCCTCTGCCTCGGGAGTAACCGAGTTGTTGAAGTTTGGTTTCTGTGCGTTTGCAAGTGAAGCAAACAAACAAAAAGCTCCGAACATACATAGTCTTTTCATTTCCTTTTAATTAGCTGTTAAAGCAATTGAGTTCAAAGACCTTTGCGATCCGTCAGGACCGACTGCCATGATGTTATCGAATATTACCCTCGATCCAGGACCAATCCCAGCCAAGGCCGACCTCATCGCTGCACTCAATGTATTTCCCGATGTACTCAAAACAACCGCGTCGGCCCGGGGTTTTGCAATGATCAATGTAAAACGAGTCACATTGAACCGGGCATCGAAATCGAAATTCTCCAGCATCGCAAACACTTTGCTCTGAGACTTAATGGCGACTGAACTCGCCACACCGCCAGTCTTTCCAACAAACTTGGCAACTGGGTCGGGAATACGCTTAACGCGGAAGTCAGTGCTTCCAATAGTCTGAACCTTACCTGGCGCGATCTCTGCTGACACAGAAACTTTAGCCTGTCCCGGAGAGCTTACAGTCACTGTATACTTTCCGGCCGACCCCTTTATAGAGCCACCGTTCATCGAAACTCTCAGTTTTTCCTTAGGGATTCCGGGAGCTGATATGGATACAGGGTTTGCAACCCCGATATAGAACACGTTCATCTTATCAGGAGATACAACGGCAGATGGACGTGCGACCTGATATTTTTGTTCGGGCGTACGATATTCTTTGATTGTTCCGTCTGTCTGTTTGACTCGTACAACTCCAGACCAGGAGAACATTCCTTCGCGTGTTGTATTAACTGAATAAACTCCCTTACCATCCTTTAGCGGAAGATTTGCACCACCTACAGAAATTGAGGGGCTTGTCCGGGAGTCATATGCGGTCAGAAAGACCTCTGCCGTATAAGGCTGACCTTGGATTAAATACGAGGTTGGCGCGACAGCTACAGCTGCAAATTTATCGAGGTTTACCACAGCCTGGTCCATCTTACCTAAAATACGCTTCACAACATCAGCCTCAGCATTCTTTGCGTCAGTTTGTATTTTGGTTAAAATAGTCATGGCAGCTGTAAGAGGGGTACCTTCGCCAAAATTAATATCTTCCCATTTGCTCCGGCCTTTCGCAGGATCGTTGGCCTGCAATGACAAGCTAAGACCTGTTCGGTCCTTCTCGTCTATAAGATTGGTCAGCTTCTCCCGGGTTTCATTGATTTTCCGCTTTAACTCCTGACCTTTCTTTTGGTTGATCATAATCCCCGGGGCGATATCCAGGTTATCACGTTGTACAAGATCTCCTGTCTCTTCGTCGTAGCCTTGCCCCGCACTCACAAATTCTTTCTTTAAACTCTCAATATAAGTATTCAACTCCTCTGCAACAGCCTGGGCCTGTTTCGCGCGCTCATAAATAGGCCTGGCACGCTCAGGCTCCTCCTTGAGCTTGGTAGACTCAAATGAAGAGAATAATTGAGATACACTTGTGTTAACGTTAGATCTGGAGGTCTCTAAGCTATCATTGATATTCTTAAAAGCATTTAATATACTATCTGACACATTTAACGCGAGCATGGCGAGCAATACCAAGTACATGATATTGATCATCCTCTGTCTCGTCGTTTCTTTTCCTGCAGCCATTATCTAATGTTGAATGAATAAGTAATAAACCTGTAAATTAAACGCGAGGTTGGTTCATTGCAGTGAGCATATTTCCATAGATGGCGTTCAATGAAGCTAAGTTCTTGGCTAGCCTGCCTACTTCTTCCTTAAACTGCTTGGAGTCTTCCATAGATTCATTGAAGTTCTGCATAGTAAGAGAAACATTCTGGTAGAACTTATTCATTGACTTAAGATGCGCACTTGAATCCTGTAACTCAAGCTCATAAACAGCATTCAACGCTGAAAGATTACGTGCGAGATTATTTACCTGTTCGTGGTAAGACTTCGTATCAACATTTGTACTGCCCAGCTCCGCAAGGTTTTCAGTTGCTTTGGCAAACGCTACATTCAGTTTATCAAATCCACTACCTGCAGTTTTTAGCTTAGTGGTAAATTCGTTGGTTGCCACTGAGGCATCAGCTACTTGAGATATAGAGGCAACCTTATCTCCAAATGTTCTGAGGCCGTTACCAAGGCTTTCGATTAGTTCAGGACCCACCTTAGCATCTGCAAGCATTTTATCCAATGCGACTGAAGTAGGCGCGTTTGTTACGACCTGCTGGCGGAGAGCCCTTGCTGGTAATTCACCATTAAAGTCATCGCTTAGCTCAGGATACACCCTGGCCCACTCAGGATCTTTCGCGGGAGGGACGAAACCGGTCAGAAAGAATAGAAATGCCTCGACACCCAATCCAATCCCGATCATGTAATTACCCCATATGCCTCCTAAATGAAGGATCTTAAACAGCGCACCTAAAATTACTATACTCGCACCCCAGGATATTGCTTTGTGCAGGAATGCATCAAATCCTGCGCTCTTCTTCTCTGCCATATGATCTATATGATTTAGTTTATAATGAACTTTTATCCCTGATATCTCTGCCAGGGTAACGGGTCACGCAGCGGAACCCGATATAGGATTTTGATGTGTCCTGGTATTCATAGGTTCTGGTCGAATTCTGAAGGAAATATCCGATGTCTTTCCATGATCCCCCTCTTACAACCTTTCGCTTCATGGTTTCCGGATCACCAGCCTTCGCCTCATAGCTGAACACAGGATTCATATCGTGGACAAACGTAGATGCCGACTCATCGAATGCGGAGGATGTCCATTCCGCAACATTGCCGGCCATGTTATATAGCCCAAAATCATTCGGAAAATATGATTTCACATTAACGGTGGTAGCTCCACCGTCGTCATTGTAATTTCCACGTCCAGGCTTGAAATTAGCCATTAAACAGCCCTTCGCGTTCCTGATGTAAGGCCCGCCCCACGGATAGTCAGTTCCAACTCTTCCGCCACGTGCAGCATACTCAAACTCAGCCTCAGAAGGAAGTCCATAAGGCAAACGCGGGCTCCTCTGTCCCTGTTTTGAATTTTGATATAGTCGCGTGCGCCATACGGTGAAGGCTCTGGCTTGTCGCCACGTTACGCCCACAACCGGGTAGTTCGCATAAGAAGGGTGGGTAAAATAACCCTCTGTAAGAGGATCATTCTGTGCATAAGCGAAATCAGCAAGCCATGCAAGAGTGTCCGGGTAAACAGCTACAGTATCCCTGAAGATAAAGTCTGAGCGCCGCTTGGTACGGTCGCCACGATGATTCGCAGCATCCTGCAGGTTCACGAACGCAAAGTTGTATTTTAGGAGGCGAACATCTATCTCGTTTTGATCGAAAATTCTGTCCTCACCCTGATAATACATCCCCTGAAGTTTATTTGCGTTAGCCGGGTTTTTCTTACTTCCCCAGATAACAGATCCATCCCCTACTTTCTCCCAGTTGATATACCGCTGACCGCCAGTAGCAGCCTGCTGTCCGCCGGTCTGAATAAATAATTGAGGATCTTGGAGGTAATCGGTTATGGCAATTGAATCTCTGACCCAGTTAACGAACTGCCGGTACTCGCTGTTCGTAATTTCGGTCTCATCCATATAAAAAGCCTGTACAGTGACCTGCTTATTCTGGGCAATCTGCGAAAAAGTAATATCCTGGTCCGTCTGACCCATTACAAACGTACCTGCGGGCACATAAACCATTCCGTAAGGGGCTTGGCTTGTACTTACTTTCTTGTTCCTTACTCCCACCAATTCTCCGCCTGACCCATTGCGGCCGCAGCTAGCTGCCACTATGGAAAGCAGAGAAAAAGCAATCATGTAAACTCTTCTCATCTATGCGCTGAACCTGGGTTTAAAATATTCTGACTTCGGGGGGCTAAGATATTAAAACTCTTTACATCTCACTCGAATTTCGCGCAGATTTAACACGCTAAGCCCTTTTCTAAACAAACATAGAGAAAAAGGGTTTAAGTTTAAAAGAATTAAACAGGCTAATTTACTTATTTGCTAATTTTATGTACTGCTCTATTGCCATGGTCATACTCGGTGCTACAGGCGTTGGAGCAGGGATATCCAAGATCAAATCACGTTCCTGAATAGCCTTCTGAGTACTTGCACCAAAGGCAGCTATACGAGTATCATTTTGTACGAAATCTGGAAAGTTTTTGTACAAAGATTGTATACTTGATGGACTGAAAAAGGCAATGATATCGTAGAATACGTCTGCCAGATCAGAGAGGTCACTGCATACAGTTCTAAACAAAACTGCAGGCGTTATATCGTAACCATTTTCCTGCATAAACTTAAGAGTTTCTTCCGCGGCCACATCCGAACATGGGAAAAGAAACTTTTCAGAAGCATTTTTCTTCAGCACCTCCGCCAGATCAGACGCAGTTTGCTTTCCAAAGAAGATTTTACGCTTACGGTATTGAATATACTTTTGCAAATACAACGCGATATTTTCGGAAAGACAAAAATACTTCATATCTGCCGGCACATCAAACCGCATCTCTTCACAGATTCTAAAGAAGTGATCTGCAGCATTTCTGCTGGTGAAAACTACAGCTGTAAAGTCACCTAAATTAATCCTTTCCTTACGAAAATCCTTTGCTGGTACACCTTCTACATGAATGAATGAACGAAAGTCTATTTTAACATTGTACTTTTTCGCTAACTCAAAATAAGGCGACTTGTCTGATTCTGGTTTTGGTAAGGTTACCAAAACACTCTTAACTTTTTTCTTCCTGTCTGATAACTGCATCTTTACTTAGAACCTGAGAGCTTTAATTAACACTAATATTGGGCAGATTTCAAGGGCACAAAGATACAAAATTAAATACAGTTTAGGAAACTTATAGCTCGATAAGATGTTGGAAATCGCCCTGGTAAACTGAAAGAAAATGATGAAAGAGATGAGTAAAAATGACAGATAAATATAGTATGGAGCAAAGCGTGTAGGTGTTAAACTAAATGCAATAACAATCGGAAGGAACAGCAGTGCGGCGTTGAAATAGCTCAGATATAATATGGATATATATTCCTTGACAAGTTTCACAGAATCAAACAAAAATCCCAGGAACCTAAGCAATACTACCTTGATGGTAAATACGCCGATAACGATCATCGACAGGTGGAGGAACCATTGAAAGCCACTATAGCTATACGAGAGTTGAAAGTACTTGCCACACTGATAAAGAAACATCCCGATCGTAAAGCCAAAAAGCAAATAGAGGAATACGAAGGGCCAGGAGTTAAAGAACTTCTCCTCTTTGTTTATCTGACCCAATACCCTGTTACTGAAGAAGGCCGTTATAATAGCGGAAAGCTCATTGAAAAACATATGCCTTAAAATGGCGAACAGAATAAGTGCGGTCAGCACAAAGCCAATTACCCAAAGCTCACCCTTCTTTCTAAGCTTACCGGCGTAATACTGCTGCTCGGCTTTCTTGGACCGTGATTCCCATTCCCTGAAGTTCAGGTTAGTCACGAGATTGGCTTTGAAAAGACTATCCCGAAAGCGATTTTCACGTTTGGGATCCGGCGCCTTAATCAACACCATCGCCAGGGAATCTCCCATCCGCCTTAACGAGTCGGCGACGCGTTTCTTCTGCTGCTGTAATACCCGCCATTTGGCAATTCTCGACTGCCGGATAACAGCTGAGTCTGGCAACGAGTCAACCTGAGCGTGTACGGCCCCTGCAGACAAGCTCAATAAAAAGAACACAAGTAGACGGACGAAGAAGTTCATAGTCACAGACGCCAAAGGTAGTTATTTTCAATTCACTTTCCTTGCCGTCACCCTTACAGCATCTGCCTCCATGGTCTGAAACACCAGAATATTATCTTCAAACTTTTTTATAAGGAACTTGATATCTCTGCTTCCTTTTTCATTTAGGTTCTCCCGATATTCAATAACCGGATAAGCAATGCGATAGGTACCCTCAGACAACACCTTACCTCCCCATATCATTTCGAGCTTATTTTCGGGACTGAAGCGTATAGAAGGTTCATTCACCTCTATCTCTTCGGCTGGTGTTATAGTACCCTGATTAGGGTTTTCTACCTGAATGTACTTCCATACTCCGTACATTTCCTCACTTTTTACGGAACGCGAACATCCTGATATGGCTATCACGGCCAGCCACAAAATACACCAACTTAAAACTTTCGACATACCCTAATACATTAAATGACTTCCTTACTCCTCTTCTTTGAAATAGACTTTGTAGTAATTCATTGACCTGCCATCGTCAAAACCTTTTTCGATCAACTCCCGGTCTCCGTGAATATAAATATGAAAGTTCTTATCGAGCTTTAAAACGCTTTTAAACTTTCGCGCCTGGCTTTTCACAGCAGCTGCAGAAATATCAAATGAATCGTTGATCTCTGTATCAAACTCCTGCTCATAATTATTCTTGTAGGCTTTGAAGGACGCTATCGCATCTGGATTGACAATCACCTCATTTGAGAACTCTTCCAGATCAAAGCTCTCCTTTTCCTTGAAATACTTCATCGACTTGTTAAGCAAGTCTATTTTATCCGCCTTGGTCAATTCGAATTCTTCGTCTACCTTGTTGGTGATAAAATCTTTATAGACACCCAGCGTGGTTGACGTTTGATTATAGCTGTCATTCCGGATGTGAAGCTTCAGAAAGTCATCTTTCCAGTAAACCGCCTCGGAGCTCTTGTTCGTCTGGTCCGTTACAACTACTTTATAACCCTCAGACTTTTCCGTGTTAAATACAAGTACACCTTTGTCGAGCTTTTGAATATTAATTGCTTCTTCCTCATACTCGAGCTTAAAACCGGCCTTCTCAGGAAAAACTTTCAAATAAGTCTCTTTAGTCTCCGACTTAAAAATCCCGACAGCATCGAGGACTTCACCTTCTATCTGAACATTCGTGAAAGACGCCACATACAGCTCTCCCGATTTAATCTTAGGATGACCTGACACATCATACAGAAACTTCGCCATCATCTCAGAATTCTCATGAAACAAGTCTCTATTTTCGAAGATTTCGGTGCAGAAGTGGAACATCTCATTAAGCTCCAGATTATCGCTTGAATGTGTAAAACGATACACCTCGTTAACCTTCTCGAAAGGCTTGAGAAAGTACTGCATCAGCAAGCCACCCAGCATCTCGTCGCCGATCTCAAATGGTTTATCTGATAAGACGTAAAACTCATCCTGTACCTTGTTCCCGATCCGGTGAATAGATAATTGCTCAAGTGATGCTTCAAAAAATGTGACCATAATCAATTTGTAAAAAGGCGTGAAACATAACGAAATATTTCATCAATCGCCTACTTTTGCCCATATTTCTAAAAAGCGATTCTCTTCAAACGATATGGTCAACTTTATACTGATAGCAGGATCTCTCCTTATGGGGCTGCTATTCAACATCTTTGGGTCATTACCCAGGGATTCATACAAAGGAATTAATGCCTGGGTCTTATTTGTCGCACTCCCCGCCCTGTCGCTTAAATATATCCCGGCAATTGAATGGAGCCATCACATGATATTTCCGGCTATAGCTCCTATTATAGGTTGGGTAAGCGCATGGCTTGCAGTGACGGCATACGCATGGAAGTTTAAAATTGATAATGCAACAAAGGGTGCTCTGAAACTTTCCCTGGGACTAGCCAACACCTCCTTCCTTGGTTTTCCCCTCGTCGTCGCGTACTTCAGCGAAGAAGCACTAAGCATTGCGATAATATCCGATCAGATGACTTTTATACTTCTAACAACTGTGGGAATTATCACCGCATTGCGTGCAGCAGATGGAGAGACGGTGTCTGCGAAAGTGATTGTAAAGAAAGCTGTCAAATTTCCGCCCTTTATTGCGTTCGTATTTGCACTTATCCTGCCTAACTTATTTGACCTCAGTCCTATTAATCCACTTTTAGACCGGCTCATTGCAACTGTCGGTCCCCTTGCCCTCTTTTCCATCGGCCTTCAGCTCAAGTTCTCCGAATGGAGAAGTGAGTGGCGCAACCTGACTTTCGGACTATTATTTAAGCTTTTTGTATCTCCGGCTCTTGTGCTACTCGCTGCGATTCTTTTCAAGATCAAAGGCACCATTCCACAGGTTAGTATGTTGGAAGCGGCGATGCCTACTCTCGTAACGGGTAGCCTGCTTGCAGACGAATACAAGCTGAATCCCCAACTGGCCAATTTGATGGTCGGGCTGGGAATCTTTATTTCATTTTTGTCCACTGCATTCTGGTGGTACATCATGCAGTTATTGCTCTGACCTTAATCAAAAAAAGCAGGAACGTCTTCCTCTTCGGTCATTAGGCTCTCAATCTTTGCACCGCATTTCGGGCATTCAAAATAATCTTCCTGTATTCTCAGGTCATCATTTAAAAGTTGAATATAATTTAAAGCCGAGTTACAGCAATTACAGGTAAAAACTGTTGAGCTAACGTTTGAAATGGCGTGACTGGTTTCCATAACTGATATTTTAATACAAAACTAGGCGCAATTCAGACACAACGATCTGACGCAGATCATATTTCCTCTTGATTGATAGCATGCGCCGTGTAACAACTAGCGAAAATCACAATAAAAGTTTCCTCTCATTAGCGTTTCTGCAATAAAACCGGATAATCATTGAACTGTCATTATCGCGCAAATTCATAATAGTTTAAATTCTAACTAACTATCTTCGCGACCGAATGAACGTTCAATTAGAAAATATTAACTGTAAGAAAACGGCGATTTTCGAGAGCACGCTTGCCCTTATTAAGGTAAACGGGTTTCATGGCACTCCGATGAGTCAGATTGCCAAAAATGCAGGAGTTGCCGCTGGTACAATTTATCACTACTTCGAGAGTAAAGACGCGCTGATACAAAGCCTCTACCTTCATGTACGAGAACAGCTCAGTGCCACAGTCCCTCAACAAAGTGATGACCAACCGTACAAAGAACTCTTCCTGCAATACTGGATTGCGCAATGTGAGTTTTTCATCGAGAATGAAAATGTACTGTACTTCCTTGAACAGTACGTAACATCTCCCTACAGGCATTGTAACCCTGAAATAGAGAGCAAACTTTTCGCATCAGGAATTGTTCCTTTTTTTCAAACAGGAATCGACTCAGGTTTAATTAAAAATCTTGACTACCAACTACTTGTACCAGTAATTCATGGAAGTATCATAGCCGCCGCCAAATATCATTTGTCGGGGCATTATGAGTTCACAAGAGAACGGCTTCGCGAGACGGCTCTGGTAATCTGGGACGGCATAAAGACACAATAAATCAACAACTCTCAACCACAAACAGGAAATCATAAGCGGACGTATTCACAAGGACATCTGTTAATATGATCAATCAAGCTTAAAACAATTTTTAATGAAAACAAGAAAGCTAATATTCTCATTAGTATTTGGAATCCCGCTGATGGCTCCAGGCATCCTGTCGGCGCAAATCACTGACGCAGAACCTACCTTAAGAAACGCTACCCTCGAACAATGTATCGGGTATGCGTTAACCAACCAGCCTTATGTCAGGCAGGCATCTATTGACGAAGAAATTGGCGAACGTGACATCAAGTCGGCTTTATCCGGATGGTTTCCGCAGGTAAACGCGAATGGTAACTTCAACCACAACTTCAAACAACAAGTTAACGTACTGAATAATAACGGCGAGACATCATTCCTCACCATCGGCGCAAAAAACACATCTACGTTTTCACTACAGGCTGATCAGAAAATCCTCGACGCAGGCTTGATCCAGGCATCAAAAACCGCGAAATACTTCAGGCAGCAGTACAAGCAAAATACTGAAAATACTAAAATATCTACCGTAGTTGATGTGAGTAAAGCCTTTTATGACATCTTAACGAGTAAGGAACAACTGAATATTACCGATGAGAACATCGCTCGTCTGCAAAAGCAACTAAAAGATGCTTTTGCTCAATATGAAGGTGGCCTGGTCGACAAGACAGACTATAAACGTGCTCAAATCAGCTTAAGTAACTCTCAAGCAGACAGGAAAAGAATTTCTGAATTGCTTAAATACAAATATGCTTATCTGAAACAGCTTATTGGCTATCCAGCGACTGAAGATCTGACCATTAACGTAAACAACTCCAGCATGGAAAGTGAAATATTGCTGGATACTACACAGCAATTAAACTACCGGAACAGGATCGAATATCAGCAGCTGGAAACACAACGCGAGCTGCAACGCATTAATACCAGCTATAATAAACTGGCTTATCTGCCTACCCTCTCAGGTTTTATTAATTATAACTGGAACTACATGAACAATGACCTCGGAAACCTGTACGATAACAGCTATCCAAGCTCCGTTGGTGGATTAACCCTTAGAATTCCTGTATTCCAGGGAACAAGACGTATACAGGAGATTCGTAAAGCCCAACTTCAGGAAAGAAGACTTGACCTTGACCTGCTCGACGTCCGCAACCAAATTTACAGCCAAACTGAGGCGGCAATGGCGTCTTACAAAGCTAACCTGAACGACTGGAAGACTGCCAGACAGAATGTAAGCTTATCACAGGAGGTCTACAACACCATCAAAGTTCAGTACAACGAAGGCATCAAAACCTATCTGGAACTGATGACGGCTGAAACAGACCTACGGGCCTCTCAAATAAACTATCTCAACGCACTATACAGCCTTCTTTCAAGTAAACTAGACGTTCAACAAGCTTTAGGAACCATCACCTTTCAACAATAATCCATCATGAATAATCACTTAAAATTTGCTTCTATAGTCTTAAGCTCTGCATTGCTTACAGCTTGCGGCGGATCTGATCAAAGCAAACAAGCGCCGGCAGCACCTCCTGCGGTAACAGTTAGCACCTACACGGTATCCAAAGAACACGTTAACGGACTCGATTCCTATCCGGGAACAATCGTCCCCCTTAACGAAGTCGAGCTTAGAGCAGAAGTCAACGGATACATAACCAATATCTTTGTTAGAGACGGACAACAGGTTTCTAAAGGTCAAAAGCTTTATGAGATAGACAGAAGCAGATATCAGGCTGTCTACAATCAAGCAAATGCACAGCTCCAGATAGCGAAAGCGAACCTGGCACGAACTCAGAAGGATGCCGAGCGTTACACCCGCCTTGCCGCTCAGGATGCGATTGCCAAACAGCGCGTAGATTATGCGCAGGCTGACCTTCAGACAGCTCAGGCACAGGTTTCTGCAGCCCAGGCTACATTGTCTAACGCAGCTACAGACCTTCGTCGCTCCACAATCATCGCACCTTTCTCTGGTAAGATCGGCATTTCGATGGTAAGAAGAGGCGCCCTGGTTACCGCTGGTTCTACTCTAATAAATACCGTATCTGCACCTGATCCTATGGGTGTCGACATCAACATCAACGAGAGCGATATCGCCTACTTCTCCAAACTTCAGCAGGGTAAAGCAACTAGCTTCGATATCATCTTACCTGATAATTCTAAATATACATCAAGCGGTAAGGTTCTTGCTGTTGATCGTGCAGTGGATCCGCAAACAGGAACCATTCGTGTTCGTGCAAGCTTCCCTAATACTAACGGTAAGCTGGTGGCAGGAATGAACTGTACCGTACAGGTGGCCAATAAACAATCAGGCGAACAGATTACCGTCCCTTACCAGGCAGTGTCTGAGCAATTGGGTGAATTCACCGTGTATGTTGTCGGCGACAGCAATAAGGTTTCTCAACGTCAGGTTAAACTCGGCATTAAGGTAAGCGACAAGATTGTAATACAGGAAGGTCTTAAAGAAGGCGAAGTGATTGTTAGCACAGGAACCCAAAATCTTCGTGAAGGCGCCGTAATTCAGACAGAGGCCCCTGGCCAGCCGGCTGCCGCTCCTAAACAATAATAATATTCCCAAGTAGACAAATCTATATGATCTCAGAAGTATTCATACGGCGACCCGTCACCGCTATTGTCATCTCCGTACTGATTGTCATGATAGGTGTTATCGTTTTAACAACCCTACCAATCAGTCAGTATCCCAATATTGCTCCCCCTACTGTTACCGTAACAGGTACCTACACAGGTGCGGATGCGGAAACGGTTGAAAAAACCGTTACAACCCCTATAGAAAGCCAGATCAATGGAACGCCTGGCATGTCTTACATGTCTTCCAACAGTACCTCTGATGGCCGTTCAGCTATCACTGTTACCTTTGATGTCGGTACTGACATTGATATCGCCACCCTTGACGTTCAGAACAGGGTAGGTATCGCAGAACCGGCTCTTCCCGAAGCAGTAAGACGTCTTGGCGTAACTACCAGAAAGGCTAACACAGATATCCTGATGGTACTGGGACTATACTCTCCCAAAGGCACCCACGATATGAAATTCATGTCCAACTACGTGAACTTGTATCTGAGAGATGCGATCATGCGTGTCGAAGGTGTGGGTGACGTGCAGGCATTCGGACAACCCTTCAGTATGCGTGTATGGCTTGACGCAGGAAAACTAGCACAACTTAATTTGACTCCTGCAGAAGTATCTGCTGCTATCCAGGAACAAAATGTACGTGTTCCCGGAGGTAGTGTAGGGGGCCCGCCTCAGCAATCTTCCCAGGTATTTGAATTCCCTGTGATCCTGGATGGAGATCTTGAAACCGAAGAAGATTTCAGGAATATTGTTATAAAGACAGGTGCCGAAGGATCGATCGTTTACCTTAAAGATGTTGCACGCGTTGAGCTTGGAGAGTTTTCCTATGCAACACGTTCGATGGTAAATGGAAAAGTGGCATCCATGATGGCCGTTAGCCAGATGCCTGGTGGAAATGCTGTTCAAACCTATGAAGGCATTGAGAAGACCTTACAGGAGCTGAAAAAGTCCTTCCCAAGCGACCTCGACTACATCATCAGTTATGAAACGGTATCCGTTATCAACGTTTCCATCAACTCAGTAATACATACCCTGATTGAAGCACTGATCCTGGTAACGATTGTAGTATTCCTGTTCCTTCAGAGCTGGAGAGCTACATTAATTCCGGTACTCGCTATTCCGGTATCGATCATCGGTACATTTATCTTCTTCACCCTTTTAGGATTTTCTATCAATACGCTGACTATGCTGGCATTCGTTCTGGCAATCGGTATTGTGGTGGATGATGCGATTGTGGTGGTGGAAGCCGTGCAGCATTATATTGACCATGAAAAGCTCTCCGCAAGAGAAGCAACCCTCAGGGCCATGAATGATATTACAGCGCCGGTAATTGCAATCGCCCTCATCCTGGCAGCTGTATTTATCCCGGTTGGATTTATCCCAGGCATGGTGGGTCAGCTATATCAGCAGTTTGCCATTACCATCGCTGTATCGGTTATCATTTCCGCTTTCGTAGCATTATCCCTTACTCCGGCACTTTGTTCATTGTTACTCGTACCGATGAATTTAAATAAGGAATCGAAGGGAATAAACAAGTTCTTCTATAAGTTCAATAGCTGGTTCAACAGAGTTACAAACAAGTATTCCGAAGGTGTAAAGTGGTGTATCCGCAAAGCCCCGATGGCTATGATTATCCTGGTTTGTATCTACATCGGAACGATTGGCCTGTTCAGCAACAAATCTGCTGGTTTCATTCCGAACGAAGATGCCGGTATATTCCTGATGGGTATAACATTACCTGAAGGGGCATCTGCCTCCCGTACGGATGAATTTTTATCCAACGTAACCCAAAGGATCCAGAAAGAGATTCCCGAAGTGAAGAACATCACATCCATTGCAGGTATTAACATCCTGAACAGATCATTCAAATCGAACGCGGGAACTTTCTTCGTGCAAATGAACCATTGGGACGAACGTCACCGTACAGTTCAGGATGTACTTGGACAGATTCAGGGAATGTTTGCAGGCGCTAAAGAGGGTAGTGTCCTCGCGGTTTCTCCTCCGGCTATTCCAGGCTTGGGAACAAGTGGTGGTTTCAGTCTTCAGCTTGAAGAACAACAGGCTGGAGATATCAACCAGTTCCAGGCCGCGGTATTCAAATTCCTGGGGGCTGCGAACCAACGTCCGGAAATCGGAATGGCCTATACCTTGTTCAATGCGAATACTCCAAACTATCAGCTGACAGTAAACAGAGATCAAGCTAAAAAGATGGGAGTCTCTGTCGGTACCATATACAGCACTATTTCCAGCTATCTGGGAAGTGCCTATATCAATGACTTTACACGTTATGGAAGAAACTTCCGCGTCGTAACACAGGCGGATACAACATACCGCCAGCACATTGAGGATATCGGAAACCTGTATGTTAAGAACGCAGTTGGCAGCAATGTCCCTTTAAGCGCCCTGGTTACCTATGAGATGGTTCAAAAGCCATCCATTATCAACCACTATAACCTTTTCCGCTCTATCGAAGTAAATGGTAGTGCAGCACCGGGATATAGTAGTGGTGATGCACTCAAAGCGCTCGAAGAGGTTGCTGCACAGACACTGCCACAGGGTTATACGTATAGCTTCTCCGGCCTAAGTGCCCAGGAACAAGAGTCAGGCAATAGCACGATATATATCTTCGCGCTTTGTATAGTCTTCGTGTTCCTGTTGTTGGCAGCTCTTTATGAAAGCTGGTCTGTTCCTTTCTCGATCCTGCTATCAGTACCTTTGGGTGTGTTCGGTGCGATCCTTGCACTGACCTTCCTGCCGAAGATCGATAACAATATCTATGCACAGATTGGATTGGTTACCCTGATTGGATTGGCTGCTAAAAACGCCATCCTGATCGTAGAATTTGCCAAAGAGCGTGTCGACTGGGGTATGGAGCTGGTTGCTGCAACAATCGAGGCAGTGAAGCTCCGTCTTCGTCCCATCATCATGACCTCTCTGGCATTTATCCTCGGTATTGTTCCCCTGATGTTATCTTCAGGTGCAGGAGCAGTAGCCAGACAAACTATAGGCTGGACGGTATTTGGCGGGATGCTTGCAGCAACGCTACTAGCAATCTTCATTGTACCGGTTCTGTTTATATTGATCACACGTTTAGCCTACGGTAAAGAGAAACTGGCTGAGCTTCAGGCGAACTACAACCCTGATGCACATAAAGATACTCTGCATGCAGACGACAACGATAAAAACGACGGTAACTATTAATATTGCTTTCAAAAAAGAGCCGGCCCATACCAATGGAGCCGGCTCTTTTTTTATACCCCCGCCCCATTTGCTGCAATACTGAAGATCAGCCTTTAAATTAATATCTTCGTGTTGGATTATGGATCAGGTTAATTTAAAACGACTGGCTAAAGAACTGAACCTTGCAGTGTCAACTGTGTCCAGGGCTTTGAGCGATAGCCACGACATCAGCGAAGAGACAAAAAAAAAGGTTCTCGCTTTGGCAAGAAAATTAAACTACCAGCCCAATCCTTTTGCCAGAAGCCTCAGAAACAGAAGCAGTAAGACAATTGCTGTGATTCTCCCGGAAATAGCAAACAATTACTTCTCGGTCGCCATTAACGGGATCGAAGAGGTTGCACAGGCAAACAACTATCACGTACTCATCTATATTACCCATGAAAGTTTCCAGAAGGAAGCAGCTATAGTTAGGCTTCTGCTGAATGGCCGCGTAGATGGCATCCTGATGTCCTTATCAGGTGGTGCAAAAGATACAGATCACCTGGCAGAACTGCAGAAAAGCAATATACCCGTGGTTTTCTTCGACCGTGTATCGGATACCTTCGACACCATCCGGGTAACCACCAACAACTTCGAAAGCGGCTATCTCGCTACGACACATCTCATCAGCAGAAACTGCCAAAGAATAGCCTACCTGACGTTCTCGGGCGACCTGTCCATTGAACAGCAACGGATGAAGGGATATCTGGAGGCTGTGCAGAAGCACGGCCTTTCCACAGCTGAAGACCTGATTGTACGATGCGACACGAATGCCGAAGAAAGCTATAAAAAGATAAAGGAAATGCTTAGTCGGGACGACAGACCCGACGGAGTGTTTGCTTCAGTAGAGTCACTGGCAATATACGTGTATGAAGCATGTGCAGAGCTCCGGTTACGCATTCCTGAAGATGTTAAAATAATCGGATTTTCTAACCTGCGGACAGCATCATTGCTCAATCCCGCGCTGACCACCATTACCCAGCCTGCATTCAACATGGGCAGAGAAGCAGCACGAGTTCTCTTCGAGGTGCTTAAAAAACCTCATGTGAGGATGGAAGACAATACAATAGTTCTTCGCTCAAACTTAGTTGAGCGAAGATCTACTGCTATTACTTAAATACCTTTGTTTCGGCGGATCGCCACCTCAAGGCCTCTGAGTTCAGCAAGGCCTCTCAAACGGCCGATAGCTGAATAGCCCGGATTCGTTTTCTTCTTTAAATCGTCAAGCATTTTATGACCGTGATCTGGACGGAAAGGCATACGAACATCCTTTCTTCCTGCTGCACGGCGTTTCTCCTGCTCTTCAACCAAAGCCTTCATCACGGCATACATATCAACGTCTCCGTCAAGGTGATCTGCTTCATGGAAATTTCCTTCTGCATCGCGACGCGTACTTCTCAAATGTATAAAGTGAATCCGGTGTCCAAGCCGCTCAACCATTCCGGCAAGATCATTATCTGCTCTTACACCAAACGAACCTGTGCAATATGTCAGGCCATTGTTCGGACTGTTCACTGTTTCATAAAGTTCAACGATATCTGCTTCCGTGCTTACCACGCGAGGCAAACCGAGAATAGGGAACGGAGGATCATCGGGGTGGATGCATAAAAGCACACCTGCCTGCTCCGCAACCGGAACGATCTCCGATAAGAAGGCATACAAGTTCGTTTTTAGCTCCTTAGGTCCGATGTGATCGTAACCTGCAAGCACTTTCAAGAAATCTTCAAGAGAATACCCTTCTTCAGAACCAGGAAGACCAGCAATGATATTTTTTACCAACGTCTTCTTTTCTTCCTCCCCTATCGAGTCGAAGTATGCTTTCGCCTTTTGCTTCTGCTCGTCGTTATAAGAGGCTTCTGCACCTGGTCTCTTTAAAATATAAAGCTCGAAAGCTGCGAAAGCCGCTGCTTCAAAGCGAAGAGCTGTTGATCCATCAGGCATTTCAAAATCCAGGTTCGTACGGGTCCAATCCAGCACCGGCATGAAATTGTAGCACACGATATCAATACCGCAAGTACCCAGATTCGTCAGCGTCTGCTTATAATTATTAATGTACTGCTGATAATCGCCTGAACGTTTTTTGATATCTTCATGTACTGGTACACTTTCCACGACTGACCATGTCAGGCCTGCCGCTTCAACATCCTGCTTTCTCTTCATGATCTCTTCTGTAGACCATACCTGACCATTTGGTATATGGTGCAATGCGGTAACAATACCTGTAGCCCCTGCTTGTCTGATATCTGCGAGAGAAACCGGATCATTTGGACCGTACCATCTCCACGTTTGTTCTAGTGACATATTTTCCTTTCTAATATTGATTAAACTCCTGAAAATGCGCTGAAACCTCCGTCAATCGGAATAACAACGCCGGTTACGAATTGAGAGCCATCGCCACACAACCATAACAGTGTTCCTGTAAGGTCGTCCGGTGTTCCAAAACGACTCATTGGTGTATGTGATATAATTGTGTTTCCACGCTCAGTAAGGCTTCCATCAGTATTGGTCAGCAAAGTCCTGTTTTGTTCAGTAAGGAAGAAGCCCGGAGCCAATGCGTTTACCCGAATACCCACCTTCGAGAAATGTACAGCAAGCCACTGGGTAAAGTTAGATATAGCTGCCTTTGCTCCACTGTACGCTGGAATTTTCGTCAGAGGGGTGAAGGCGTTCATAGATGATATATTGATAATAGACGCTCCGGTCTTTCCTATCATATCCCGCGCAAAAACCTGCGTTGGTAACAAGGTGCCAATAAAGTTAAGATCGAAAACAAATTTAATTCCCTCAGGATCCAGATCAAAAAAGGTCTTTAATCCTTCCTCAGTTGACTCCAGATCTTCTGCAAGCAGGAAATTTTTCGATGTCGTTCCTTTCGGGTGATTTCCGCCCGCTCCGTTAATCAGGAGATCACACGGCCCGAGAAGCTCGTTAACCTTCTGATGAGCTGCTTTCAGACTCGCAAGATCGAGAACGTTACAAGCCACACCAATGGCATTACCACCTTTTTCTCTGATCTCTCCGGCCACCCGCTCAGCTGTTTCCTCTCTCAAATCTAGTATGGCTATTTTAGCTCCCTTGTCGGCAAGCGCCTGAGCCATTGTACTGCATAGCACTCCACCACCACCGGTTACTACTGCTACTTTGCCTGAAAATTCTGATGACATATCGGTATTTAGTTATTTATATTGTTGTTTGATGAGTAAAATTGATGAAAATAATCTGGCCTGAACAAGCTTCCTGCGGATTTATTTACGGAATCGTTTTCGGAAAAATGCCGCCATGTCCTGTTGTCAATGCCGTTTCGAAGCGATTTAGTTCTGCCCTTTTTCCTTTACCTTTATCTTTTATGAGCGGAGCAGACTTGATACTCGAAAACATCGCAGCATTTATTCATCTGGAAGATCAGGAGAAAGAACTGTTTACTTCCCTGCTGAAGCCCGTGATGGTCCCCCGAAAAAAGATTTTACTGCAGACAGGCGATATCTGCCGCTATTCCACCTTTGTAACCCAAGGCTGCCTCAGAGGATTTACATACGATAGGAATGGCATGGAACATGTCCTGAGTTTTGCACCCAAAGGCTGGTGGATAGCCGATATGTACAGCCTTATTTCTCAGAAACCCGGCATACTGAACATTGAGGCACTGGCAGATACCGAAGTACTCAGATTGTCTAAAACCGATCAGGAACGGATCTACCGCGAGATCCCCAAGTTCGAGCGCTTCTTCCGGATCATCATAGAAAAATCTCTGGTAGCCTCTCAGGAAAGGGTGCTCGATAATCTGAGCCTGACAGCAGAAGAACGGTACACGAAGTTCTGCGACAAATATCCCTCCCTGATAGAACATGTTCCGCTGAAGCAAGTCGCCTCCTATATCGGTGTTACGCCGGAGTTCTTCAGTAAAATGCGTAAAAACCTGTTGAAGAAAAAATAACAAAACTACATATTCAGCACATCATTCCAGATCTTTTCATTAACGGGAATTCCCTCTTTCAGATGTGTATTCCGCTTGGCCAATGTACTTTCTCCAGGATACCTCACCGCATCCTGATGTCCGGATTTTGTAAATTCAACTATCTGTTCAATGAGGGCCTCGTTTCCACTTTCTGGTTTGATAGCAATGAAGCATTGAGAAACACCCGACTCCGCTCCTCCTTTTGTTATATCGGCAGTAGTGCGTCCGCCGCTCAAAGAGGTCAGTAGTATATCTATCAGCATCGAAAGCCCTGATCCTTTCCAATAGCCAATTGGTAAAGCTCGCTGAGATGCGATGATCTTTCCTGGATCCTGGCTCAGATTGCCTTCCGCATCATATCCACCAGCGAAAGGCAGCGCTTCATTCCGGAACTTATACTCTTGCATCTTTCCGAAAGAATACTGGGATATCGCCATATCCAGAACGATGTGTCCTTCCGCCCGGGGCACTGCAATAACCATCGGGTTGTTCCCCAGCCGGGGCTCTGATCCGCCCCAAGGTGTAACGTTGGCAATGGTATTGGTAAAACAAATACCAAGATATCCTGCTTCTGCTGCCTGCCAGCCATAAGTTCCTCCTCTCATCCAATGGTTGGTGTTCCTGATTGAAACACAACCGATTCCGTATTCGCCTGCCAGTTCGATTGCACGATCCATGCACCGAATAGCATTGTAAATACCCGGCGCCAGGTTCCCTTCCCAGCTCTCAAGGGCAGCCATAGCTGTCAAACGCTCGGGCTCCGCCGATGGGATAACAAGACCATCCTGAACTGCGCGAACAAAGGAAGGAAAGCGGTTCAAACCATGGGTATGCACCCCGTCGCGACTGTTTTCCGCGAAGATACGCGCACATAGCTCAGCCCTCGCCTCCTCAAACCCGATCTTCAGTAACACCCTCCTGAACTCCTCACGTAATATCAAAAAATCAACATTCATATCATCTTGTTTAAGTATCCGGTAAACAATTACAGGTACGCTCTTTCTTAACCTAAATTAAGAAGCCTGGGTTTAAGGAAAAGTAACTTTGTATCAAATAAAACACAAACATTATGAACAATTCAGTATTACATCGGGCAAACACAAGAGGATCAGCAGATCATGGATGGCTGAAAAGCTTCCACACATTTAGCTTTGCAGGATACTACAATCCGGAACGTGTCCACTTCGGCGCGCTGCGTGTACTGAACGACGACACGGTAGACGGTGGCAGAGGCTTCGGAGATCATCCTCATGACAATATGGAAATTATCTCTATCCCTCTTGAAGGTGAGCTTCAGCATAAAGACAGCATGAGAAATATAGCAGTCATCAAAGCCGGAGAGATCCAGGTGATGAGCGCAGGCACCGGTATTTACCATGCAGAATATAACAAGAATCCAAATGAGCCTGTTAAGTTCCTCCAGATATGGGTGTTCCCCAATAAACGTGACGTGACGCCACGATACGACCAGATAAAACTGAACATTGACGACAAACCTAATGTACTGCATCAGGTCCTGTCACCTGATCCTAACGACGAAGGCGTATGGGTACATCAGGACGCATGGTTCCATATGGGTCATTTCACAAAAGGTACAAGCACCACATACAATCTGAAAAAAGAAGGCAACGGCATCTATTTCTTCGTATTGAAAGGAAGCTTCAAAGTTGACGGGCAAGACTTAGATACGCGTGATGGCTACGGTGTGTGGGACGTTCAGGAAGTTAAACTGGAAGCTGGCTCAGACGCAGAGCTGCTGATTATGGAAGTTCCAATGGAGGTACGCCTGTAATGAACAAGATCAGAATTCTGGCCGTCGGCACGAACGAAAAGATTATGCAAACCATTCTGCGGCTGATTAATCAAAATCCACTTTGGGAGGGAGATATTGCACTGTCTTCAGCATCTGCAAAAAACAGTCTGCAGGGGGCCAGATACGACCTGATCCTTTTAGGCTCAGGATCAGACGAGTCTGAGATTCGTCTGATCCTTGACTTGTATAAGCTCCACATCCCCGTGGTACTTCACTATGGGGGAGGCAGCGGACTCTTGATCGCCGAGGTGAATCAGGCCCTTAAGCCTTCTTCCACTTAACAGTACATCCAACTGCTTTGGTCTTGCTGACTGATGGTTTCTTTCCACTCATCAGCTCGTCAACGGCATTTTTCACGAAAGTCGTCTTAGAGGCATTGCTGTCGTCCTGGTCATTATCGATAGCACCTGTATATTCCACCACATTGCCCTTAGATGTTTTCGATATGATGTAAACAGTGGGCGTATGAGCTGCACCGAACTTTTTAGTTAACTGCTGATCAGCGTCCTCCAGATAAGGAAACTTAAAGTTCTTCTCCTTTGCCCTCTCCTGCATTTTTACAAAGCTGTCGCCGGGAGATGCCACAGGATCGTTGGTATTAATGGCAATTACCGGGTAACCTTTCGATGCATACTCTTCATTCAGAGCAACAATACGGCTCTCGTAAACTTTAGCTACCGGACAGGTATTACATGTAAACACGACAATAAAACCTTTAGCGGACTTAAAATCAGCCAGCGAAACCATTTTACCGTCAACATTCTTCAAGCGAAAATCGCCCACTACGGAACCGACGGAATATCCTTGTGCAGATACTTGCATGCAGATCGCAAGCAGCAGGACGCATGACAAAACAACTTTTTTCATATTAATTGGAGTTTATTTTAAGCTTTTAAGTTCTTCATAAGAAAATTCCCGCTCGTAAAGGGCCCGGCGCGAAGCGGCAGTATTGACAACCAGAGTCGCAGGTACAGAGCCGCTCCAATTTTTGTCCACGTGATCAATAAACTTCTGCTGGTCAGTTTCCTCAAATAGGAATACCTCTGATTTAATCCCATGCTTTTTCACGAACGGATCCACCAGCTGCTTCAGTTTAGATTTAGAGTCGACGCTGATCAGGATGACCTTTAGCGGAGATGTATTACTTTCCGCTTGCAGCTTCTCAAAATGCGGAAGCTCCGCAACACAGGGAGCACACCAGGTAGCCCAGAAGTTAACAACAAAGGTTGTGTCCTTACCTTCCGCCAGGCGCCGGTCGAACTCTTCCAGACTAAGCAGCTTTACCTGAGCCCGCGCCCCGGAACAGATCAGACAAATGATAATGGTGTAGAAACACTTCATGGTCAGCAAAGCGGTTTATACAAACTTAGGCATTAAATAAAAGTGAATCAAACGATTCCGCTTCTATTTAATGCCTTTAAGTTTATCGGATGCTTATCAACTCCCTGACCGGAGACCGTTCTACTGGGCTTCCAGATTCAACATGATCGGGAGGGTATACTGCACCCTGACCGGCCGTCCGTTCTGTATTCCTGCCACCCATCTTGGTGATTTCTTTAACAAGCGTACGGCCTCTTCCCCTGTTCCCATTCCCATATCTCTCACCAATTTTACGTCTGTAAGACTCCCGTCCTTTTCAACAATGAAGCTAACGATCACCCGGCCAGACACTCCCTGCTCCCTTGCTGCTGCAGGATAATTGTAATTGCGGCTGACATAGCTGTAGAACTTGGATAAACCTCCTGGGAAGTCCGGCATCTGCTCCAGGTTCACGAAATCATAAACCTTTTCACTTTCCACAATAGCAGATTGGGTTGTCGTAGATGTACCGACAGGCTGATCAATAGAAATCTCAGCCCCGGGATCTCCTTTCAGTGTTTCCGGACCCGGATCAGCCACTCTTAGCTCATCTACAGTAGGTACCTCGTCTACAACCTGGCTGGCCGGTACAACCCTGGGCGGAACAAACTTGATCTGATCTGTCCTCGGTTTAGGAGGTTCAACTACCGTGGCTGGAGGAGGAACGCTCTCATCAAGAGCCGGAGGAGTGATCAGAACCACATCTGTCTGCAGCTCCGTAGTCGAGCCCTTTATCTCACCCTCTGCCCCCTTAATGTACCTCGCGATCAGCGGTGAACTCATCACAAAAACAAACAAAAATCCACCCAACAGCATAGATCTGTTGGTAATACGACTATTGTCCATACGTAATTGATAGGCTCCATACGCCTGATTACGGCCGGTGAAGACAACATCTATCCACTGCCGGTTAAAAATATCCAATTGTGCCATTGTCGCTAGAGTTATAAATGATTCATTCTCACAGAATCATGCCTTATAAACCCATTATCATAGCGGTACCTCTACAGATGATGTGATTCGAAGACGATCCTTTGTCAACTTTATACTAGGATGGCAGACACGCTGAAAATCCACAAGAAGATTTGAAGAATTTCAAAAAGTGCTAAAAATGAACGAAAAAAGTGGTTTATTCCCTTGATCTGTTAGGCATTCCAAGCATTAAAACTAAATTTGCAGATCAAAATACTACAATGATCTATTTCTTCTCAAGTCAATCCAACATAGTTTTCGCGTTACAATCACAACAAGAGCTGTCTGAGGGCGACATTCCGAAGCTGGAATGGTTGTTTGGTGGCGCAAAGCTTAGCAATGAAAGTACTTTAACGGCACCGTTTGTCGGCCCCCGGGCTGCCATGATCACTCCTTGGAGTACCAATGCTGTGGAAATCACTCAAAACATGGGGATCCAGGGTATCATCAGGATCGAAGAATTTCGCCGTGTTGACGAGGACTTCAAGGACTTCGACCCCATGTTGTCTCAAAAATACAACGAGCTCAGCCAGGATCTGTATACCGTAAATGTTAGACCAGAAGAGATCAGGGAGATCGAGGATATTGCAGCATACAACGCTCAGGAAGGACTTTCGCTAAGCGATGAAGAAGTCGACTACCTGAACAAGCTCGCGCAACGCTTGGGTCGTCCTCTTACCGATTCTGAAGTGTTCGGCTTTTCGCAGGTCAACTCAGAACACTGCCGCCATAAAATTTTCAACGGCAAATTCGTAATAGACGGCGAGGAGCAGCCATCTTCCTTGTTCAAGCTGATTAGAAAAACATCCGAAACACATCCCAATGACATCGTTTCAGCTTATAAAGATAATGTAGCCTTTATCAAAGGCCCTAAGGTCGTTCAGTTTGCGCCTCAGCGCGCGGATATTCCCGACTACTATACAACAAGTGAATTCGAATCTGTCATCTCTGTTAAAGCTGAGACGCATAACTTCCCAACCACTGTTGAACCCTTCAACGGAGCAGCTACTGGCTCAGGTGGCGAGATCAGAGACAGGCTTGCCGGCGGACAGGGTTCTTTACCCCTTGCAGGTACAGCAGTTTATATGACCGCGCTATCCCGACTGGAAGAAAACCGGCCATGGGAACAAGGCATGGAAGAAAGGCAATGGCTTTATCAAACACCGATGGACATCCTGATCAAAGCCTCTAACGGAGCTTCTGATTTCGGAAACAAATTCGGTCAGCCACTCATTACCGGATCCGTGCTGACTTTTGAACACACCGAAGAGGATCGCAAACTTGGATACGACAAGGTCATCATGCTTGCCGGTGGTGTAGGATACGGAAAAGCCAGCCAGGCTCAGAAACAAAAGCCTGCGGAAGGTGATAAGATCGTCATTCTAGGCGGAGAAAACTACCGTATCGGTATGGGTGGTGCAGCCGTATCTTCGGCCGATACCGGAGCACTGGGTTCGGGCATTGAGCTGAATGCAGTACAACGGTCAAATCCTGAAATGCAGAAAAGAGCAGCCAACGCCGTACGTGGTATGGTAGAGAGCGACAATAACACCATCATCTCTATCCACGATCATGGTGCAGGGGGACACCTGAACTGCCTTTCAGAACTGGTAGAAGAAACCGGAGGAAAGATCGATCTGGATAAATTGCCTGTTGGCGACCCTACCCTTTCAGCCAAAGAGATCATCGGGAATGAATCACAAGAACGTATGGGTCTTGTTATCGGCCAGGAAAACCTGGATACCCTTAAGAGGATCGCCGATCGTGAACGCTCTCCCATGTACACCGTGGGAACGGTTACCGGAGACCACCGCTTTACCTTCGAATCCGCTACTACAGGAATCAAACCCATGGACCTGGAGCTGAAAGACATGTTCGGAAGCTCCCCGAAAATGGTGATGGAAGACAAGAAAGTCGACCGTAAATATCAAGCACTAGCTTACGATGCCACTATGTTCAGCACCTACCTGGAGCAGGTACTGCAGCTGGAGGCCGTAGCATGTAAAGACTGGCTGACCAATAAAGTGGACCGTTGCGTTGGCGGACGCGTTGCTAAACAGCAATGCGCAGGTCCTCTGCAGCTGCCATTAAACAACTGCGGGGTTATGGCACTCGATTTCGAAGGAAAAGAGGGTATTGCCACATCAGTAGGACATTCTCCGCTGACCGCTTTGATCGATGCCGCAGCAGGTAGCCGCAATGCAATTGCAGAGTCACTATCCAATATCGTATGGGCTCCCCTCAAAGATGGTCTGACCAGCGTATCACTTTCTGCCAACTGGATGTGGGCATGTAAAAATGAAGGCGAAGATGCACGTTTGTATGAGGCAGTAAAGGCATGCTCGGACTTTGCTATCGATCTGGGTATCAACATCCCGACAGGAAAAGACTCCCTGTCCATGAAGCAAAAATATAAAGATGGGGATGTAATCGCTCCCGGAACCGTAATCATCTCTGCAGCTGGCAACTGTAATGACATTACAGCCGTGGTTGAACCGGTGCTGCAGAAAGATGGTGGCGACATCTACTACATCAACCTGTCAAATGACGATTTCAAATTGGGAGGTTCATCCTTTGCTCAAATATTAAACAAGATTGGAGACCAAGCACCTGACATAAAAGATGCAGCAACTCTGAAACTTGTCTTCAACACACTTCAAACGCTTATAAAAGAAGGAAAGATACAAGCAGGCCACGATATCGGCAGCGGAGGTTTAATTACTTCCCTGTTGGAGATGTGTTTTGCTGACCGCGATCTGGGAGCAGATCTTGATCTCTCATCACTCGGAGAACAGGATATAGTCAAAGTTCTTTTCGCTGAAAACATCGCAGTGGTGTTCCAGGCGCACCATGAAGTAGAGGAAGCCCTTTCTGCGAACGGCATCTCCTTCCACAAAATCGGAAAAGTAACTCAAAATCCTGTACTGAGCATTAACAACAAAGGGTCTGAAACCTTGAAACTCGATATCGACAACTTGCGCGATGTTTGGTTCAAGACCTCCTATCTGCTTGACATCAAACAGAGTGGACCTGCAAAGGCTAAAGAACGCTTCGAAAACTACAAAAATCAACAGCTCAACTATTCATTCCCATCCCATTTTGACGGAAAGAAGCCCCTTATTGACTCAGGTAAACCACGCATTAAAGCTGCTATCATCCGTGAGAAAGGAAGTAATTCCGAAAGGGAAATGGCTAATGCGATGTACCTGGCAGGATTCGATGTGAAGGATGTTCACATGACCGACCTGATCTCCGGGCGCGAAACACTCGAAGATATTCAATTCATCGGCGCCGTTGGTGGATTCTCCAATTCCGATGTTCTTGGCTCTGCAAAGGGCTGGGCTGGTGCATTCCTCTATAATGAGAAGGCGAGAATAGCGCTTGAAAACTTCTTCGACCGTCCGGATACCCTTTCAGTAGGTATCTGCAATGGTTGCCAGCTGTTCATTGAATTAGGATTGATCAACAAAGATCATGCAGACAAGCCAAAGATGCTGCATAACGATTCTAACAAACACGAAAGCGGCTTTACCTCACTGACTATCCAGGAAAATAACTCCGTTATGCTATCCAGCCTTGCAGGCAGTACACTTGGTGTATGGATCTCACACGGAGAAGGTAAATTCCAATTGCCAATGGATCAGGACCAATACCAGATTGTAGCCAAATACGGATACGAAAGCTATCCGGCTAATCCAAACGGATCCGGATATAATACTGCTATCCTATGTGATGATACAGGTCGCCACCTGGTTACGATGCCGCATATCGAACGCTCCATATTCCAATGGAACTGGGCGCACTATCCTGCAGGAAGAAAAGACGAAGTTACACCATGGATGGAAGCTTTCGTCAATGCAAGGAAGTGGTTAGAAGCTCACCAAAAGTAATCAGCTGATCAACTTAAAAAAGCAAGCAGAACTAAACTGCTTGCTTTTTTTATGCCTTTATTTGTTGGTATCCGCCAGCTCAATCCACACCGGTGCATGATCACTGGTCTTCTCCCAGCCACGCACATTCTTGTCCACTCCCGCAGCGAGCAGACGCTTGTCGAGTTGCGGGCTCAATAAGAAATGATCAATGCGCAATCCCGCATCGCGTCCATAAGCATTGCGGAAATAGTCCCAGAAGGTATATATCTTCTGATCGGGATAAAGCTTCCTTAAAGCATCTGTCCAGCCCTGATCAACAAGCGTCTTAAACGCCTTCCGTACTTCAGGTCTGAATAAAGCATCCTCTACCCAGCGCTCCGGCTTATACACATCAAGATCTGTAGGCATCACATTGTAGTCTCCCGTTAATACAACAGGCTCTCCAGACTGCAGCAATTCTGCGGCATGCGTCGTCAGCCTTTCAAACCAGCGCATTTTATACTCAAGCTTGGGTCCCGGTGCCGGATTTCCGTTAGGAAGATACAGGCAGCCTACCCGTATGCCGTCCACGATCGCCTCAATATACCTGCTGTGCTCGTCTTCCGGGTCACCCGGCAGTACGCGTATAACCTCCTTGATTTCTCTGTTGCGGGCAAGAATGGCAACACCATTCCAACTCTTCTGTCCGTGCCAGATAGCATTATACCCTGCATCCCGGATAGCCTGTTCCGGAAACTTCTCCTGAGGAGCCTTCAGCTCCTGAAGGCATACTATATCCGGACGCGATTCTTCCAGCCACCGCAACAGAACGGGCAGCCTGCCATTCACTCCATTGACATTATATGTTGCTATTTTCATATCATACAAAATCATTAAACATAAAAAGCCACCGCGAAGTTCTTCAAAACCTGCGGTGGCCTAAAATATCAGCTCAACCAGCTAGTTAGCCACTACAAAGCCCCAACCGTTTGCGACGGTCGACTCAAGCTTTTTAGGGTGATGATTTTTCATCGTCCACTGATCTGAGCTACTGCTTCCAGCGACCAAAGTAGAACTTAGACCACCACTCAAATTGATCGCACGGGTAGTGCCTAGTGTCTGCATGATCTTAGCAAGATCGTTCACATTAATTCCGATAGAGTATTCTTCCTGCCCCCCGTCTACCACAACAGCATACACCACATTCGAAGCGGTATATCCCAACGCTGTCCTGGCCGTCAGTGTAGCATCGGTAGAGGAAATAGTTTGCCCCTCCTTCACGAGCCACTGTCTTCCTCCAATAGCATGCTGAATATTGGTTAATGTAATGCCGGGCACTTCAGCCCTTGTTATTGGGTCCAGTCCACCTATAACCGGAGTTTTGTCTTTCAACAGGGCGAAATAAGAACTGCTGGTGGTTGTGCGAGTCGTCTTCAAACCGAACCCGTCTATATAGAAATATCCATCCGGCAAGCCAGTAGTACTGTAGACGTCACCATTGATTGCAGCCATGATCTTTGATGAGGGCTTCTGATTATCCTTACACATCTCAGATAAACGCTGCAAGCCATTCAGATAGTCATTATAAGGAAGAAGTGCCTGCATGGTGAGCTTCGGGTTTTTCAGGTCTGCCTCAAGAATAAACATGGTCACAGGTAAATCTGCCTGACCCACATAGGAGAGTTTAGTCAGCGCAAGCCCATCGGCAATGCGCGTCAGCGTGTCTGACTTAAATTGCTTGACAAGACCGGTTCCCGAAATGAGTTTCTGAGTTAGATCAGTGACGTCTGTATCGACAACCTCGGGAGGTGTCACAACCTCAACATTGTCCTCTGAATCGTCCTTGCAGCCCGAAAAGCTAGCCATCATGACCAGAAGTGCCATGCAATACGGCGACACCTGCGACAATATATATCTGCCGGCTCTTACCGGCTTCGTAAATTTTCTCATATTCTATTAATTAGAATTAAATACTTAACTACCGGATGTGAAAGAATGAAACATAAGGCATCGTCGGCGCTACCTTCACACCGTTATACCCCAGTGCATACACCGTGTACGTTCGCTGGTTTAACAACGTACTTGCACTCGTATAAGAGGCCAACACGGTCGCAGTAGTAACGGCAGCACCAGCCGGACGGATTTTCCAGGTCCTGCCAGCAGCTCGGTTTAAGGTAATGTATTCACTGCTTTCCAGATATTTGATACCGGAAGCAACTTTCTTGTCAGCGAGCACGCTAGTTGCATTCTGACCATAATAAAGATCAACCTCGGGCACATTAGGCATCAGGTTAATAAACCGGTATCGCGCGTATCCTGAATCCGGCATAGAAAAGTCTTCTTCTGTCATCACCGACTTGGTCAGCTTGCCTGTATCTGTAAAATGAACGGTATAACGCTTGCCGGCTTCCAGCTTTACATTCGTCGAATACAGGGTTAAAGAATCGAGCCCATCATCCTTACTGTGTGGCAGCACAACGTCGATCTTTACATCTCCTGGTTTGATACTCAAAAAGTCGGCTCTGACATCGCCCAAAGTATTATAGCCACCGCCCGGAAAAGGCTGCCTTCCTCTGATTAGTGGCGTCACCCGCTTACCGTTGAACTTAATGAACACATACCGGTTATCTGGATATAAAGAAGCATAGTTCAGCTTCACAACTGCATCGCTGGCTGACACATACTCTGTGTCTCCATAATTTATTTCATTCCTGTCACATGCTGCTATCGCAAAGATGGCTATGCAAAAGGACATCACTAAAAATAGTCTCATTTGTAAATTCGTTAAATGTGAAGGATTAAGGTTTGCTGAACCAAAGTTCTTTAGTCATATAGTCGCGGTCGAGCCCCTGCCACTTCTCTAATTCCTTTTGGTTCCAAACGTACTCAGAATTGTATCTTGGCCGGAAACGATATGCAAACTTCCCGTTGTTATCTGCGCTCAGCTCAGTTCTTGTTAACTGATAATAGTTCCGGAAAATAGTGGCGTCATAGTGATACTTGCGGATATCGGTCCATTGCTCCAGGAAAGCCCAGCCCCATTGTGCAATGTATTTTTGCCCCATTATATCGGTTAAAGTCAGCTCCGCTGGAGAATGGGCTACTTCTGAAGAATTCAAATAGTTTGCAATCTCGAGGGGAGTGATCGCGGGCGCAGGACTCTTAGATGTCCTTCCGTAGAGGTTTACGAAGTCCATATGAGCCAGGATTCCACTTCTGTAAGCCGCTAAGGCTGCCATCTTATCTCCTTTCAGGTACAGGGCCTCAGCTTTTGCAAATTGCAACTGGGCATAAGTCATGATGGGATATCGGGCGTTGTCGGTGAAAAGGTAATGGCCTTCAAGGCTGGCGGTGCTGGATGCTAAATACCCTAACAGAGGCGCAACTTCTGTAACAGCTGCTTTAGTCGGCACCGATCCCACATACTTACGCGTTAGGGTATGCGGGACAAGCATTCTCGGCAACCGCGGATCAATATATGCCGTTGTATCGGTGATCACTGTGTCACCTCTCGTACGACCCGTTAGATAGTCTACTATATTCGTCGCGGGCCGTGAATAGTAAGTAGATGTCAGCAATCCCGAAGTCGGGCCAAAAGGATTTACATCCGTAGAGGCAGCTGCAGAGAAAAATATGGTCGCATCCTCAGCGGAAGTCGCAAAAGAAAGATCTGTATATTTAACAACACTATCAGCATACCGTGAAGCATATTCAGGCTTATTAACCAAATGACTGTACTGCAAGGCGAATAAGCCATATACAAACTTTCTCCATCTCAACATATTACCCCGGTAGATATTATCACCGGTTACATCGTTTAGCTTTGATGACTGATCGATCGGACTCTTCATATTCGAATATTTGAGTGCCAATGCACCCCACTCGCGTACCCGCGCGTATACCTCATCCTGATCATGATACGGAAAGGAAAGCATTCCCGGAGTAAATGCCTCATCGAGAATGATCGGGCCATGCAGATCAGTGGCTTGCTGATAAGCCCATGCTTTAATGGCGTAACCGATAGCTGCATATTCATACTTTTTATTGGCTAGCGCATCGTTGATCATGTTCTCCAGATTAAGACCCAGATCCACATAAGTCATTCTCCAAATCACTCCCCCCACGTCACTCCCTGCGGGGAAGCCATGTCGCTCCCAGATTACTGAAGCAACATCAGTTACAGATCCCGTCAAGCCCTGCGTTAATTTGCCAATTACCCGGTAGTCCTGAGACGTGCCATTAGCCATCTGATATGTAATAGGCGCCAGTAAAAACTCTGCCCGGGCTTCCTGTGGAACAGACGGGTTACTGTTAATATCCAAATACTTTTTGCACCCTCCTGTCAGCAGTGCAATCACCGCCAGACACACAATTTTATATAGTTTCAGCATTTTAGTTCAATCTTATAGTTTAAGCCTAAGACCCAGGTTCATCCCTATAGGCTTTCCAACATTCCCGTTGTCAATACCATATCCTCCCACTCCGCCAAGTGCCGGCGTATTTGCGTTGCTCTCAGGATCCATTCCAGAGTAGTTCGATATCAGTACGAGATCTCTGAGCGTAACGAAAGCGCTTAGACTCTCTGCAAATTTCAGCCTGGATAATACCGACTTTGGCATGGTAAAGTTCAACGTAACATCCCTTAAGCGAAGCGCTTTAATATTCCGCTCAATAAACATTTCGGGCCCTACATTAGTGGTGTAATAATTTGAATTAAGATAAGGGGTCACCGCAATGGTGTTAGGCGTTGGGTTGGCTGTGTTTTCAAGTCCATCCTGTAGCACACCTTTGATAATCCGTGGAACTTCCCTGTCCAATGTTTTCAAACTAATCATTCGCGTATAATTCAGATACTCTGTGCCATTAAGCACGTCACCTCCATATCTTAAGTCCCACAGGAACGAAAGGCCCAAATTCTTGTACCTAAACCGGTTAACAAGCCCTACGGTAAATTTTGGATTCCTATCACCGATGGGGTAATATTTCGTATCGGTAGAGGTAATGGGCAACCCGGTAGCAGGGTTAATCAGCAAATCGCCATTATTGTTGCGTGGTAAAATATTACCACTAATAGCAGTTGTACTATAACCCGGATGGACCGCACTTCTTACGCCATTAAAAAGCCATGTATCTGAATCATATAGCTCAGGTAATTCTTCAGCGATACTCAACACCTTGCCTCTGTTACGAGAGAAGTTAACCGTGAAATCATAGTTGAATGAAGGCCTCCTAACAGGATTTACATTCAACTGTACCTCTACGCCTTTATTCACTACCGCCCCTCCGTTCATCAGCCTAAGTACAAAGCCGCTTCCATAACTTAATCTTGGATTAATGATTTGGGCATCGCTACGGAGACTGTAGTATGTGAAGTCTACCCCAATCCGATTTTTAAGGAACTGCATTTCAAAGCCCGTTTCGAAATTGGTCGACTTCTCCGGTTTCAGGTTAGGATTACCTCCATAATAATCAAGACCGAAACCACCGCCTGTGGAAGATTTACCGACCAGGTTCGAACCTGTTGAGTACTCCCTCCAAGGTTCTTTTCCGGTCAATGCAACGGATGCCCTTAACTTACCATAGCTCAGCCAGGGCATCGCATTGGCGAGAGATTGGATCTCTGTGAAGTTAAAGGCTAAACTCGTCAATGGATAAACAAAGTACGGGTTGTTCGGCATTAACTTAGATGCACCATCCATTCGCAAACCCAGCGTTAAGAAGACCAGACTTTCGTAACCAAGCACTGCTTGCCCGAACATCCCGACCTTCCTTACCTGACTGATCACATTTCTCGACCGCTGACTTGTAGGCAAAGTATTGTTGATGCTTTTGAAATTTGGATCGAAGAATTGCTCTCCTCGCTGAGAGTCCACATTGATCTCATTATTACTAATATCAGCACCGATGATGTAGGTATTGTTGAAACGTCCGAAACTATGACGCGCTGTTGCATTTGCAGTAGCATTCAGAATCCTTACCGTTCTTTCATACGTTTCGATGAAACCTCCTGTAGGATCATCATCAGAGCCGGAGCCACGGTAAGACTGTGGATGATATACGCGCATACCTTCCGTATTGGTAATATTCGCACCTCCTATCGCCGTAATCGTCAACCAGTTGGTGGGAGTAAACTGCAGGTTTGTATTTACTCTAAAGGCGGTACCGCTATCCTCATTTGTGTTTTTGTAAATATCCCAAAGAGGATTATCCATCTCACTGTATATACTACCTACATAAAGGCGTCGATTGCCATTTTCATCCTGCCAATTATTGATGTCGTAAGAGGAGTTAAAACGGGAAAGACCCACCATGTAGCCATTCAGTCCCTTATTAGACTTCACATTGTCAGAATTGGTAAAGGAGAACGTTGATGTCAGCTTCAATAGTCTGCTTATTGTACCTACCCCAGTGACAGTACTGGTAAGACGCTTGTAACTCGTCGTCGGTACAGTACCATCCTCATCGTAGTATTGATTCGACCATCTGTAAGAGAATTTATCGGTTCCTCCTTCAAATGAGAGAGAATGGTTGTTAGCAACGCCTACCTGAAAAAATTCCTTTGCATTATCATAAATCTTTGTCCCCTCTACAAAGGCAGGGCCGCCATATATGGTCGTATTGCTGGCAAATACACCGTTTTGACCTGAGTTATATTTCTGTTGAAAGAGAGGGAAACGGTTCACCTTTTGCAACGCAACTGATCCGCTATAATTTATAGTTCCTTTCCCTGCTTTACCCTTTTTCGTGGTAATAAGAATTGCACCGCTAGCCCCCGAACTTCCATATAAAGCCGTCGCTTCAGGACCTTTCATAACGGAGTAGCTCTCGATATCCTCCGGACTGACGTTCATTGCTCCATTTGAATAATCACGGTCCTGATTGGTGCCGACCGATCCTAATTGGTTTTCATTCAAAATGGAGTTATCTATCGGTACTCCATCGACAACGATCAAGGCATTATTATCCCCACTAATGGAAACGAAGCCTCTGAGAACAATTTGCGCAGAAGCACCAGGATTACCACTCGTCGAATTAATAGAAAGACCTGGTACTCTGCCTTGAAGACCGCCGAAAAAATCGGCTCTTTGGGTCTGTGCAACTTCATCCCCTTTCACGGTGGGAATGGAATATCCGAGAGATTTTGAATCCCGGTTTACCCCCTGACCTGTAACCACAACCTCGTTGAGCGAGGCAGAACTCGACTCCAAGGCAACATTAATCGTATTTGAGGTCCCGACAGTCCGTTCTACAGTAGTCGTTCCTACAAAAGAAAACGTTAAAACCTGACCAGAACTCGCCTGAATGGAGAAACTCCCCTGGGATCCCGTGCTTGTGCCAGTCTGAGATCCTTTAACTTTTACGGAAACCCCTGGTAGAGGCTCTCCATCCTCTGCAGAAGTTACCTTTCCGGTGATAGTTCGCTGCTGCGCATGAACCTAAGCGGCAATAAAGACCAGCCCCACCACAAAATTGAGTAGTCGTTTAATCATATTGAAAGAAATTAATTGAAAGCAGAATTAAAACAGAGATTCCGGTTAGCGATTCGACGTCTCGAACTGATAAGGCATCCAGTTTACTTTAAACCAGCGGTTTAGTATCTCTAATATAGATATGAAAATGAAAAAAGATGCATGTTTCGAAAAAAAAACGTACAAATCCGAACTTTTTATATAAAAACTCGCATCTCCGCAGTAAAAATCAATTTAAGACGACCATATTTTCAAAATAAATGGCATTCTATTACCATAACAACATAAACTTTGGCATTAAGATGTAATTTACAATAATCTTTAACGGACAAAAAGTCAAACGTAGCACAACTAGCGACAGCGTAAATGGCGTCTAGGTTTATAATTGCACTTGATAATAAACAGTTTTTGAAATATTAATTCGTAAACCTGGGTATTTTTTAATTGGCTTATTAAAGATAATGATTGAAAACCGCATAAACAAGCAAATAAACAGCCCCAACCAAATAAAATCACAATAACCTATTATTCAGTATATTACATTTGAAAAAGCCGATACAAACCCGTAATATAGCTAATAACGCCACATCTAAAATCTCGCCTCATGAAAAAGAAAGTTTTACACCTCTTCTACTTTATCCTCTTCGTCACCTCCATCTCAAGCTGCTCCAAAGATCATGACGATCAAGACGAACCACAGAATCAATACCTGGTTAGCAGTCAACTTGTAGCAGAGGTCGGCGCGGACGAAATAAAGTCCCGTCTCCCCCAGGCTGCACCACTGATTAGCAGTAGCGTAAAGGCATATAAGATCGCTTACAAGACAGAGTTCCCCAAAGGAACCTCCATCACAGCATCAGGGCTGGTTATTATACCGGACAAAGCTCCACAAACTTTGACCTTGCTCGGCTATCAACATGGAACGATCACGACCCAGGATGAAGCCCCATCAGCATACAAGCCTGTCGGCAACATGGAAGCTTACCTCGGCGGAACGATTGGAGCATCCCTTGCCAAAGGATATATCGTCGTGATGCCCGACTATATCGGCTTCGGAGATAGTAAACAGATCCAGCATCTTTACCAGGAGAAATCCAGTCTGGCATCAGCCTGCCTTGACATGTTAAAAGCAGCAAAAGAATTTGCAGACGAAAAGAAACTCCAAACAAAAAAAGAGATTCGCTTACTGGGATACTCCGAAGGCGGATACGCCACAATGGCTTTACATCAGGCTATTCAGGAACAGGGAGACGAGTGGTTTAAAGTTGAAGCGAGTTACCCCGCAGCGGGCGCTTATGACATGGTAGGAACTGCTCAATGGGCAGTTTCGCGAAACGAAGACCTTCCGCAGGGAGCCACATCATTTTACCTCTGGACATTGCTGACCTACAACAATCTGTATCAGCTGAAAATCCCGCTTACAGACATGATTCAACCCAATCATGCCGCCGCTGTAGCCCAGGCCATCTCACAGGGCAAGCCGTTGGCAGCTCCAATTCCCAATAATCCACACGAGCTATTTACCACCGCCTTCATCCAGGGAATCCAAAACGGCACCAATATGCCCTTCATGGCTGCTCTGGAACGAAATAACGTGTACAACTGGAAACCAGCTTCACCGCTAACCCTCTTCCATGCCGCAGCAGACAAAATTGTTCCTGTTCTCAACGCAGAAAGAGCTCAACAGACGATGAACGCACTTGGCGGAAATGTTCAGTTTATCTCATTAGGAAATACCGGCCACCGGGAAGCTATTCCTAACTATATAACCACTGTACTCGCCAGACTAGCTCTCTGACACGCTGCTGTTATAATCGAAACAGAACGCCGGCATTACATGTTATATACTGGTATATAAACAAATAGCTATGAAAACGAAATGGAAAAGCATACTTTTTGCACTCGCGATCAGTATCCCACTTGCAACCATTGCTCAGAACGGTAACGACACGCTTAAAGTAAATCCTGACCCGGCAATCAAAAAGACCGCGAAGAAAGTAGGCAACAAAACTTCTGAAATAGCTGCGAAAGGCGCGGCCAAGGTTGTTGATAAAACTTACAAAGATAAAGTAGGACCACAAGGACAGACCATTTATATCGACAACCAATCCCGGTACTATTATGTCAATAAAAAAGGAACCAGGGTTTATGTGAGTAAGTCAAAGCTAAAACCCGCTAAGTAAATTATTAGAATCTGCGTCTGCATGTATGTCGAACGCGCTTAACGGATACGAAGCTAGCGTTAGAACCAAGGACAATGCTAGCTTCGTATCGAAGCCTATAGAGTACTGAGTGACGGGTGTATATTAATCCAAATCAGCAGCAACAAGTTAAACGAAGGCTATTAGACCTTACAATTAACATACTATAGCGTTCCCGACTTACCCAAAAGTTCATCCAATATCTTAAAGTCAGGATTTACATCCATAGCATTGTAAGCAATACGTCCTGCTGAATCTACAAGAACAAGGCTTAGTATTGAGGAGAAAGCAAATCGTTTTGCAATCTTACTATCCTTAAACTTTGTCATTTCAGAAACATTAATCCACTGGGATGTCTTTGAGCTAATATTGGATAGCCATTTCTTCCGGTCATCATCCAAATTAAAGTAGACGACTTTGATCCCCACACGAGCGTACTTCTGGTATAAGGCTTGTATCTGCGGCTGCATTTTAATGCAGGGCACGCACCAGGTCGCCGAAAAGACCACAAGATAGGGTCTACCTGTTAAGGAACTGTTCGAAAATTGATTCCCATCAGGTTGACCAACAGAAAACACAGGCATAACATTGCCGACTCTTATTAACCTGAAACCAGCAATATTGGCCAGTCTTTCCTCTGAGAACTTGCGACCAAAAACAGAGTTTTTCAAATTGGGGTCAAGATCCTTAAACACATCCAACAGCAGCGAATCTTCCTTATTCATCCAAAAAAACTGAGCCATGTCATTCAAGGCGATTAAACTGTAATAAAGACTCGAACTTGCTCTTAGGAGTGGAAAAATCTCCTGATCAGCTGAGAATAACCTACTACCCGGCAACTGTATTGGCCCTGAAAGCTTCCCCGTTTCTTTTCTATACTCATCATAATATCTGTTTTTAATAGAATTCATTTCCTTATACAACAAATTTGAGGGTGTTTCTGGCGTAACAAGGCTGAGATACTTTATATATTGAATTGAATCCAGCTTCATACTGTTAAGTCCGGGATCGATTATGAATCTAGCCTCGCAAGAAACGCCATTGACTTTCGCCCGGAGCCTCGCTTTATTACACGGCTCCTTCATTTCCCCTTCAAACTCCCAAATCCCCCCTTTTACCTTTACAGAATCAAGTGTAAATTTCTTGCTGATCGTTTCATGATTATTATCTCTTAGCAAATACACCCACTTTCCTTCAAACATGGGACTAGCCTCTATCCGAATTTTGAAAGGATATTGTGCAGCTCCCCGCAGGGAAGAAAGACACAAAACGAGAAGAACTATACACTTTAGCTTTGATCTGAAGAAATTGATGGTCTTCATATTAGGTTTGCTTGGTTTCGTAAAAGTATTACACATACAATCCACTACATCCGACAATCAGCTTCTGTACACGAAAAGACAATCCAACACAACCCAGAGAAGCTGAATTCACTGCCGCGGACTAACCCTGAAATCGGAATCCCGCAACAAGATCAAATTTTGACGCTCAATCATCAGAATAAGAATACATTAAGCTAATCATTTTTCCACAAGAGCACAACTATTCGTAAACAAACACAAGCACCTCTTGCTAAATGAGTAAGTTTTTTATTCCTACCTTACGGAACCTAAATAGCCGCAACGAGCGATAACCAATCATGAAAAGCTTGAGAATAGAGACAACAAGACTATTGCTTCGCCCATTTAACGCCGACGACGCCCCAACTATGTTCGCGTTGAACGAAGATCCCGAGGTTCTGCAGTATACCGGCGACAAACAGTTTTCGAACATCTTAACAGCAAGAACTTTCTTCGAAAATTACGATCAATATGGCCTTTATGGAGTCGGGAGAATGACAACAATCTTAAAGGAGACTGGCGAGATCCTCGGATGGTGTGGCCTAAAATACCACCCCGACACTGCTGAATATGATATCGGGTATCGCTTCTTTAAAAAGTACTGGGGCAAGGGATACGCCACAGAAAGTGCTACAGCTATCTTGGGAAAAGGCCTCACGAAGCCTGAAATCACCCGGATTATCGCCAGAGTCAGAATAGAGAACATCGCTTCCATCCATGTATTGGAAAAACTAGGCTTGACCTATCGGCACAGCTATCAAGAGAACAATGAACAATGGATGCTATACCAGATCAACGCTCCCCAGGAAGATTAAAATACTTTATTAAAAAAAACAGCATAAGAGAACTCAAATAAATAGATACAAAAAAAGGACTGCTCTGTTGGAGCAATCCTTTTACTTTCCGGGAGTTGCCATCAAGTAGCCCGCAGGGGAATCGAACCACCCCATACCTATACTGAAATCAATATTTTACCAAATCAATTTTGGCCTGTTCACCAAATGTTCACCAGAAGGCAGTTTTTGAGCTGCAAATGGTCAAAATAAAGGTACGGAAAAATCAAAACGGATGGAACAGTTTTCTAAAGATGCATCTCTATGATATTGCTTAGCAGTGATTTATATCGTATAATTCAATAAACTTGATTACTTTGGTTTTCTAGAAACGATGGATCGCATACCTACCCACATTTGCAATATCATTATTTGCTTCTTATTATTCTTAGGCATAAGTCAAGTAAACGCCCAGTCGATAAGAAAACTCGATTCTCTTTTTGAAGCAATGCAAAAAGACAGTGCTTTTAGTGGCTCAGTTCTAATTGCAGAGAATGGTTTGCCCATTTACGAGAAGACAATGGGCTATGCCCAATTTGAAACTAAGCAACCAATTACCGGGCAAACCATGTTTGAATTGGCGTCTGTGTCTAAACAGTTTACGGCAATGGCAATTATGCAGTTGCATGAAAAGAACAAATTAGCCTATACAGATAGTCTGAACAAATATTTTCCAAGCATTGCCTACCATGGTATTACCATCCGGCATCTTTTAAACCACACCTCGGGAATTCCCGAATTTCTAGGCTGGGATGATAAGAGAGTTAATATAGATCAAATAAATTACAATAAAGATGTTCTGGCCACAATAGTTAAGGACCCTCAACCACTCCATTTCAAACCGGGCGAGCAGCTTTCCTATTCCAATACAAATTACATATTGCTGGCCCTTATTATAGAAAAAGCTTCACATATGTCCTATGCTGATTATATGCATAAACACATTTTTCAACCTCTAGGAATGAATCATACGAGGGTCTACCCTCAAAGGGCAGCCAACCCTAAAATAAAGGATTATGCGTACGGACATATCTATGACCCGGCAAAAGGCAAGTTTGTAATTAACGACAACATACAGGCAAACAGATATCAGTATTACTTTGATGGCGCAGCCGGCCCTTATGGTATTAGCAGTACTGCCCGCGATCTGTTGAAATGGGACCAGGCACTTTACACCGAAAAGCTAATTAGTAAAGCAGGTCAGGAATTTGCGTACCAACCATCAAAACTCAATAATGATAAGGTTGCAGCCCTGATGGGTCTGCCCTATGGCTTTGGCTGGCTTATCAAGCCCGGCAGGGAATTTGCCGGAAAAACCTATATGCACACTGGCGGATATCCTGGATATATGAGCATCATCGTGAGATATCCTGAAAAAAAGAAAACTGTGGTAGTACTTGCCAATGTCTATAACGTAATTAACATTTATCAGCTCGCTAGTGCCGTCGAGAGCATTCTGTTTAATCAGCCCTTCACAATACCCAAGACCAAGCCTTTTAAAAAAAGCGTTGCGCTCAATCCCGGCCAGTTAAAAATGCTCGAAGGAGTATATTCATTAACCGTTGCGCCAACGGCAAAGTTCACGATAAGCTCCGAGATGGGGCAGATTTACGCACAACTTACCGGCCAACCCAGAGCCGAAATTTACCCTGAATCTGAGCTGGAATTTTTTTATACTGTAGTGGCAGCAAGAATTAAATTCTTTAAGGATGAATCTGGAAAAATTAACAAACTTGTCTTATTTCAAAATGGGCAGGAGCTAGAAGCTACTAGAGATCTGGAAAAATAAAAGAGCTACAAAAACGACTTAGGTTTCCCCCAAATGCCGGTGGCCTATAGGTTGACATTTGGGGATTGCTGACCAAACTCTCTACTTTTGTTAAAATCCCATAAGATAATCGGAAAAGATCCGATTATGGTGAAACTACATTTAATTTGGATTGCACACTGTCGAGAAATGTGTTTAGTGCTCTAACATCCTCTTTATTCCCAGTAGCCCGACCGGCATGGGAGTTCCAACGGGATGGATCGCATTCGCGGCCCACAGAATCTTCTGTACGCTGTCCATCAACGCTAATTCTAAGATAAATAGGAGCTGGGCCTGATTTGTAAGTGTTACGCTTTTCAAGATAAAAAGCACATTGTACGGAGTGAACATAAAAAATAGCACTTAAAAGGTGAAACAAAGTTACCTTTCGCAGCTCCCGCCTACAAGATGTTCAATAGGCGAACAGGTTGACTGTCAAAATCTTACAACGTTTCTGATGAGCACCTCTTCCTGGAAAAAGTGCTCACCGGATTGATCCCAGAATTATGCGAAATCATGCATCTTTTGGCGATTTGATTCCAACAAAAAAGCCTGCAATCGGTTGATTGCAGGCTTTTAATGATTTTTGCTATTGTTTCCAGTAGCCCGCAGGGGAATCGAACCCCTATTTCCAGAATGAAAATCTGGCGTCCTAACCGGTAGACGAGCGGGCCATTAAAAGCGACTAACATTTCTGTCATGCTTTCTTTGGTAGCGGGGACCAGACTCGAACTGATGACCTTCGGGTTATGAGCCCGACGAGCTACCAACTGCTCCACCCCGCACTGTTTTATGTCCAGACAATCATTGCTGACCATCCTTACTTGTTCGGCTTTTCCAAGCCCCATATTTGGTAGTCCATAGGGGAATCGAACCCCTGTTTCCAGAATGAAAATCTGGCGTCCTCACCCCTAGACGAATGGACCATTCAAGCTAAGCATAAGATTAATCTTTCTGCTTACTTCAGGTAGCGGGGACCAGACTCGAACTGATGACCTTCGGGTTATGAGCCCGACGAGCTACCAACTGCTCCACCCCGCACTATTTTTTTTCAAATCAGCAACGGCTTTTTTACCGTTTTCGCTTTGAAGAATAACTTCGAGCACTGTTTTGAATTGGTCTGCAAAGATATATTTCGTTTCTTTGCAGTCCAAATCTTTTTTAAAAAATATTTCATGTCACATAAAGCCGGATTTGTAAGCATAATTGGGAAACCTAATGCAGGAAAGTCAACACTGATGAATGCGTTGGTTGGAGAGAAAATGTCGATCATTACACCCAAAGCGCAAACGACCAGACACCGGATTCTGGGAATCGTTAATGAACCGGATTACCAGATTGTATTTTCGGATACCCCCGGAGTTATCAAACCAGTCTATGGTTTGCAGGAAAGCATGATGGGCGCGGTCAATGATTCACTTGTAGATGCCGATATCATTCTGTTCGTAACCGATATCAACGAACGCCATGATGAGTCTGACGTTATCGAGAAGCTCAAGAACACGCAGTCTCCCGTGGCAGTGATCATTAACAAGATCGATAAATCGCAGCAGGAATACGTGTTTGCCAAAATCGAATACTGGAAGCAGCAACTGAACCCCAATGCTATATTTGCCGTTTCTGCTCTTCATGAGCACAACGTTGCCGGTGTTATGGACTACATCATCCAGAATCTGCCTGAACATCCCGCTTATTACGATAAAGATACACTGACTGACCGTAACCAACGCTTCTTTGTATCCGAGATCATCCGCGAAAAAATCTTTACCCTCTACGCTCAGGAGATCCCGTATAGCACAGAGGTCATCGTTACCGAATACAAAGAAGAGGAAAAATTGGACCGGATCAGTGTCGAGATCATGGTCGAGCGCGATTCTCAAAAAAATATCCTCATCGGAAAAGCCGGCGAAATGCTAAAGAAAGTGGGCACCTATGCACGGCGTGACATCGAGGAATTCCTCGGTAAAAAAGTATTTCTACAGATGTTTGTTAAGGTGATTCCTGACTGGCGGAACCGTAAGAACTATCTGAAGCGATTCGGATACGAAGATTAAAACAAGCACATACGCCACAAATGGCGTATCTTTACCAGCACACAAACAGGCTGTTAACGGAAATACAGACCTGAAATTTTAATAATAATGAGCAATATAGTAGCCATAGTAGGACGTCCAAACGTTGGAAAATCAACTTTATACAACCGCCTTACCGAAACCCGGAAGGCAATTGTAGATGATATGAGCGGCGTTACAAGAGACCGCCATTACGGATTGGCAGAATGGATCGGGAAACCTTTCACAGTAGTAGATACAGGCGGATACGTGGCGCATTCAGAAGACATCTTCGAAGCAGCTATCCGCGAACAGGTCATGATCGCCATTGAAGAGGCCACAGTGATCCTCTTTATGGTAGATGTAACCACCGGAATCACTGACCTGGACGATAGCATCGCGGATATTCTCCGCAGAAGCAAAAAGCCGGTGCTGGTAGTAGCCAACAAGGTGGATAATAATGCACTGATCAACGAAACGCATATTTTTTATAGCCTTGGATTGGGAGACATCTATTCTATCTCCTCCATGACAGGCTCAGGTACCGGAGAACTTCTGGACGAGGTGGTCAGCCACTTCGAAGAAAATCAGGAAGAAGCAAGTGCCCTGCCCAAATTCACCATCGTAGGTCGCCCTAACGTAGGTAAATCGTCTCTCATCAACGCCCTTATCGGCAAAGACAGGAACATCGTAACACCTATTGCAGGCACAACACGCGACTCGATTCATATCCATTACAACCAGTATGGACATGATTTCATGCTGATTGATACTGCAGGTCTCCGCAAGAAGACCAAGGTAAAAGAGAACATTGAGTTCTATTCTGTTATGAGAACGATCAAAGCGATTGAAGAAGCAGACGTGAACATCCTGATGATCGACGCTGTTGATGGAATTGAATCTCAGGATATCAATATCTTCCACCTGGCTGAGAAAAACAAAAAGGGTATCGTTATCTTGATCAACAAGTGGGATTTGATCGAAAAGAATCATAAGACTACCAAGGTTTTCGAAGAAACGATCAAAGAACGCCTCTCTCCTTTTACCGACGTACCGATCATCTTTACGTCAGTAACTGAGAAACAGCGTATATTCAAAGCATTGGAGGCTGCAGCTGCAGTTTACGAGAATAAGACGAAGAAGATCTCAACATCTAAACTGAACGATGTTATGCTTCCGATCATCGAAAACTATCCGCCGCCGGCATTGAAGGGCAAGCACATCAAGATCAAGTATATCACGCAAATTCAGGCAAGCTCACCGATGTTTGCTTTCTTCTGTAACCTGCCACAGTATATCAAAGATCCGTACAAACGCTTCCTCGAAAACAAGCTGCGCGAGAACTTCGACTTCACGGGAGTTCCTATTCAGATATTCTTCAGACAGAAATAAAATGAAATTCAAGCTTTTATGCTTGCTATGCTTATCGTTCATCCTGCAAATCGCAGGATGTGCGAATGGCGATAGCGAACGGGAGATCGAAGTACGCGATTCGCTGGAAACAGTGCGTATTGCCGATTCGTTGCTCCACCTGGAGCTCAACCTGGATGATAGTGTGGAATTGCAGCCTGACACGGCTTCTACCTCTCCGAAAAAGTAAGTTTGGCTACTTCAGTGCAGCCAATGACCTTCTGATCATATTGTCGGTCTCATTCAAGACCCGGTAGTAAGCATCCTCGCCAAAATAAAACCGCGCCAGAAGCGCCTTAATGTCAAGCATAATCACCTCACGTGCTTCATCAAACTCCTTTAAGGTAAAGGTGATCTTCTTTTTCGCGGCCAATGCCTGAAGCTGATCATACTGAGCCTTGCTGAGATTAAAATGAGCCAAAAGCTCACTCAAACTGGCCGGCCTGGCCTTCTTAATCAGGTAACTATACACAAACTCGTTTAATACCGCTTTACTGCTGAGTGAATAGTATAAGGGTGTATGCCCCGTCGTGTCAATAGGGACGTAGATATCCGGCATGACGCCACCACCGCCAAACACCACTCTTCCCGAAACCGTTTTGAAGTATTTATCCCGCGTTGCAAAAAGACTGTCAGTAAGGTGTTTTTGGTCAAACACCAGCTCCCCGTTTTTAATCCGGTTCGAGATTTCCTTGAAATATTCAATTTTCCCCTTCGTATAAGGCTTTTGAATAGATCGGCCTGACGGTGTAAAATAGCGTGCAACAGTCAGGTTCAGGGCAGAGCCATCGCCAAAGTTAAACTGCTCCTGCACCAGTCCCTTGCCGAAAGAGCGCCTTCCAATGATAGTTGCCCGGTCCAGATCCTGGAGGGCACCTGCAATGATCTCACTGGCAGAGGCCGTTCCTTCGTCGATCAGTACCACCAACTTGCCTTTTTCATAATCCCCGACATCTGTAGCAAAGTAATCCGTGCGTGGTTCATGCTCCCCCTGTGTGTACACGATCAGCTGCTCATCTGCCAGGAACTGATCGGCAAGCGCCGTCGCTGCATTCAGGTATCCGCCGCCATTACCGCGAAGGTCCACAATCAAACCCTGCATCCCTTGCTTCTTCAGCCGCCTGAGTTCGGCCAGGAAGTCTTCATCTGTCTTCGCGCCAAACTTGCTGATCTTGATATAACCAACCTTATTGGGGAGCAGATAAGATACGTCAATGCTACTGACGGTAACTTTTTCACGTGGAACTTTGAAAACCACGTCCTCATGCAGACCATAGCGTCTTACTGTCAGTTCCACCAGGGTACTTTGTCTCCCGCGGATGAGGCCGACAATCTTCGTTGGTGTTATCCGCACGCCGGCAATATTTTGATTTTCAATCCTGATCACCTGATCACCGCTCTGGAGCCCCGCTTTTGCAGCAGGCCCGGTTTTGTTGATATGTGTAATAATCAGCGTATCGTTCAGGAGCTGGTACTCTATACCGATTCCATTGTAGTTCCCCTCCATATCGTCGGTAAACATACGTGCCTCTACAGGGGGAAGATATGTGGAATGGGGGTCCAGATTGTTGAGAATTTCATCGATAGCCAGATTCTGCAAAGTGTCCGTCTTCACGGGATCTACATAATTCTCCCTGATAATATTCAGGACCTGTTCAACTTTACCACCATCTCCTTCCGTCTGAAAAATTTTAAACGAGCCGTTTCTGGAGTTCAGATTTTCTCTCTGAAATTTAGGACCCAGAATCATTCCTAACACCAGCGCACCTGAATAACAGGCAGCTATCAATAAATTTTTCCTCGTAGACAATGTGTGATTATTTCGATGCTAAATTAACATATGGAAAACCATTTTCGTGCCCCCATTTTTAAATAAATCCAAGATTTTTTAAGTTTTTCTTAGCAGTCATCTGAGTCTGCAGAAAGCCTTACCAGATCCCTACCGGCACCTTACGTTATTCCGCCGTAATTTCAAAGTCGAACTGCCTTCGGACCTGCTTCGGACTGGCTTCGGACCTGCTTCGAGAAAAGCCGAAGAAAGTTCGACTTGGGTTCGAAGTAAAAGCGACGTTAAAAGGACATCGTAGTACGCGCGTGGTATAATGATGGGAAATCAAAATTAGCGCAGCTACCGTCTCGCTAAAAAGAAATGGCCTTATATTTGCCTGTGCTTACCGTAAGTAAGCACATTTAAACACTACCTGTAAAATGCACGAAATAGAACCTTTTTATCGCTGGCGGGATGATTACGTTGCTGCAGAGGATGAGCTTTCGCCGTTCTATCAGACGGAGTACAGCGAGTTTGAATTCGATAAGAAGATCTACAACTATTTCATCCATCCGCAGTGGGACTACTTTGGATCGCAGACTCTCTACCTGAAGGTCTTATTTGTAGACTACGACCACAATTTCGCCATCATTGAATTTATCGGTGAGTGGAACGATACCATCTACAATGACATTATGCTCTTGAAGCGCGAGATCATTGAAATGATGATGCAGGAGGGGATCAACAAGTTTATTCTTCTGGGTGAAAATATCCTGAACTTTCATTCGTCTGACGACCTGTATTACGAAGAATGGTTTCAGGATGTGGAAGATGGCTGGATTGCAGCGATCAATTTCCGCGAGCACGTGATCGAAGAGTTCAAGAAGAATAATATCGACTATTATATCAATTTCGGAGGGTCTCTGGACAACCTTCCGTGGCGAACCCTCAATCCGCAACAGCTTTTTGCACGGGTAGAAGATCAGCTGACCAAACGGCTTTATTAAGGATCTCCACCTGCTTTCAGCAAGCATTTGCTTTTGACTGAATTATATCGCACTTTTGCAATGCTTATAAAGAAAGACGGAGGGAGTAGACCCTGCGAAGTCTTAGCAACCTGTGCTTACAAGGTGCTACATTCTATCTCGATTTTATTCAAAGAAATAAGGGAAAAGATAAGTTAATGTCAGAATCCGAAGGATCTTTCTAAAATAAGCTTTATGCAGGCATGCCTGCTAATGCTACATACAACATGAATATCAGGAAAGAATTAGAAAAACGCATTCTCGTGATTGACGGCGCTATGGGAACTATGATCCAGCGCTACTCGCTTTCAGAGGATGATTTTCGAGGCGAACGTTTTAAGGATCACCCTTGCGATGTAAAGGGCAATAATGACCTGTTGAACCTTACCCGGCCTGACATCATCAAAGCGATTCACGCAGAATACCTGAAGGCGGGTGCAGATATCATTGAAACAAATACCTTCAGTACACAGCGCATTTCGATGGCTGATTATCAGATGGAAAGCCTTTCCTATGAACTTAGCTTTGAAGGCGCAAGAATTGCGAAGGAGGTGGCCGCCGAGTTTACGGCGCTCAACCCGGATAAACCCCGCTTTGTTGCTGGTGCCGTAGGTCCTACCAACCGCACTGCATCGATGTCTCCGGATGTAAACGATCCGGGCTATAGGGCGGTGAGCTTCGACGATCTCGTTGGTGCTTATGACGAACAAATCAGGGGACTGATAGACGGTGGTGCGGATGTACTGCTTATAGAGACCATCTTCGATACGCTGAATGCCAAGGCGGCGATCTTCGCTATTAAAGAATACGAGCAGGTGATTGGCAGGAAGATCGACATCATGATCTCCGGCACAATCACGGATGCCAGCGGCAGGACTTTATCGGGACAAACCGTAGAGGCCTTTCTGAATTCACTTACTCACGCCAACCTGCTCAGCATCGGCTTAAACTGTGCGCTGGGCGCGAAAGAGATGAGACCGCATATTGAGGAGCTCGCTGCAAAGGCGCCTTGCTTCGTGTCGGCTTATCCCAATGCGGGACTCCCGAATGAGTTTGGCGCGTATGATGAAACCGCTCACGAAACGGCTCACCTGCTGGAAGATTTCATTGAAAGCGGCTTCGTCAATATTGTTGGCGGATGCTGCGGAACCACGCCCGACCACATCGGTTGTATCGCGGAGAAAGCAGCGAAGGTAGTACCAAGGAAAATCCCTCATGTCGAGCCTTATATGCGACTGAGCGGACTGGAACCGGTTACCATTAAGCCGGATACCATGTTTGTTAATATCGGAGAGCGAACCAATATCACGGGTTCGCCGAAGTTCTCCAAGCTCATTCTGGGTGGCAACTATGAAGCTGCCCTGGCAGTTGCCTTGCAACAGGTTGAAGGTGGTGCCCAGATCATCGACGTGAATATGGATGAGGGGATGCTCGACTCGGAGGCGGCTATGACGCGCTTCCTGAATCTGATCGCTTCTGAACCGGATATTGCGAAGCTTCCGATCATGGTCGATTCATCGAAATGGAGCGTCATCGAAAACGGACTGAAGTGCCTTCAGGGAAAGGGGATCGTCAATTCGATCTCGCTTAAAGAAGGCGAAGAAAAGTTTATTGCCAGCGCTAGAAAGATCATGAATTATGGCGCTGCCGTAGTAGTGATGGCATTTGATGAACAAGGCCAGGCAGATAACTATGAACGCCGCATAGAAATATGCAAGCGCTCGTATGATATTTTAGTGAACGGGGTTGGGTTCCCTCCTCAGGACATTATTTTCGATCCGAACATCCTGACGGTTGCTACCGGACTGGAAGAACATAATAATTATGCGGTCGACTTTATCAATGCTACGCGCTGGATAAAAGAGAACCTCCCGCATGCAAAGGTAAGCGGCGGAGTTTCCAACATCTCGTTCTCCTTCAGGGGGAACAACGTTGTCCGCGAAGCGATGCACTCCGCTTTTCTGTACCACGCTATTAAGGCGGGACTGGATATGGGGATCGTGAATGCTGGTATGCTGGAGGTGTACGAGGAGATTCCAAAGGAACTGCTGGTGCGCGTAGAGGATGTACTGCTAAACCGCCGGGACGACGCTACTGAGCGACTTGTAGACTTTGCCGAAACGGTGAAGGCTAAAGGCAAAGAGATTGTGAAAGACGAAGAGTGGCGCAAAGAGTCTGTAGAGAAACGACTATCGCACTCCCTGGTGAAAGGGATCACCGAATATCTGGATGAAGATGTGGAAGAGGCGCGTTTAAGCTATGAGCGGCCGCTTCAGGTTATTGAAGGACCCTTAATGGACGGCATGAACATCGTAGGAGATCTTTTCGGGGCCGGGAAAATGTTCCTTCCACAGGTGGTTAAATCGGCCAGGGTAATGAAGAAGGCGGTTGCCTATCTTCTTCCTTTCATCGAAGAGGAGAAGCTGCAGAACCCCGCGGATACGAGCTCGAGCTCTGCAGGAAAGATCCTGATGGCGACCGTAAAGGGCGACGTACACGATATCGGCAAGAACATTGTCGGGGTGGTACTGGCCTGCAACAACTTTGAAGTGATCGATATGGGTGTAATGGTACCTGCTCAAGACATCCTCCGGAAAGCAAAAGAAGAAAACGTGGACATCATCGGCCTTAGTGGCCTGATCACCCCCTCGCTGGATGAGATGGTTCACTTCGCCAAGGAGATGGAACGTGAAGGATTCACTATTCCATTGATGATCGGTGGTGCGACCACGTCCAGAATACATGCTGCCGTAAAGGTGGCACCTAATTACTCAGGCTGCGCCATACACGTGCTTGACGCTTCAAGGAGCGTATCGGTTTGCAGCAACCTGATGAATGCCGAAACCCGGGATGAGTACATTCTAAAGATCAAAGAGGAATATGCAAGAGCCAGGGAAGCTCACCTGAACAAACGTTCAGACAAGAAGCTGAAAACGATTGAAGAGGCCCGCGCTGACCGCTTTAAGATCAATCTGGATGCCGTGGTACCGCAGGCACCCGCTTTCACAGGCACCAGGACGTTTGAGGACTATCCGTTAGAGGAACTCGTTCCTTATATCGACTGGACTCCATTCTTCCATACCTGGGAACTGAGGGGCAGCTATCCGAAGATCTTCAATGATCCGAATGTAGGTCCGGAAGCGAAAACCCTGTTTGAGGATGCGCAGACTCTATTGAAGCAGATCATCGATGAGAAGCTATTGAAAGCCAAGGCGGTGATCGGTTTCTGGCCGGCACGTTCATCAGGTGACGATATTATACTCGACCTGAAGGGCGACGGAACCTTCAAAGAAGGGCATACCGCAACCATCCATACATTAAGGCAGCAGGCAGAAAAGGTCAAAAATGATCCTTACTACGCACTCTCGGACTTTATCGCTCCTGAGGAGTCGGGAATAAAGGATTATTTCGGTGGCTTCGCTGTTACTGCCGGTATCGGCACGGACGAGTTAGTTGAACGCTTTGAAAAGGTGCATGACGATTACAACAGCATCATGGTTAAGGCACTTGCTGACCGTCTTGCAGAAGCATTCGCAGAAAGAATGCACGAGCTGGTGAGGAGAGAGTATTGGGGATATGCGAGCGACGAAGCACTGACGAACGCCGATCTGATCAAAGAACAGTATCAGGGAATCAGGCCTGCACCCGGCTACCCGGCTTGTCCCGACCATACGGAGAAGCGCACCTTATTCGACCTGCTCGAGGCAGAGAAGAACGCGGAAATCCACTTGACAGAGAGCTTTGCCATGTATCCGGCATCTTCGGTAAGCGGGTTCTACTTTTCGCATCCGGAAGCCCGGTACTTTGGCCTGGGCAAGATCAACAAAGATCAGGTGGAAGATTACGCACAGAGAAGAAATGAGCCTGTTGAGCAAGTTGAAAAGTGGCTTGGACCGAATCTGGCTTATTAGGAATCACTGAATTAAGATAAACAAATGGCCCGGGAAATGACATGCTGATAGCGTGTTCCGGCCTAACTATAAAGAAACAATTCTGATGAAGATCACCGAACATATCGAGAGAGCAGCGGGCAAAACGCTGTTTTCTTTTGAGCTTTTACCCCCTGTCAAAGGAAGTGGCATCCAGCAGATCTATAATGCCATAGATCCTTTGATGGAGTTCAACCCTCCTTTTATCGACGTAACCTATCACCGGGAAGACTATATCTACAAACAGCACCCGACCGGCTTATTGGAACAGGTAACATATCGTAAGCGCCCCGGAACCGTAGCGATTTGCGCTTCGATCATGAACAGGTATAAGGTTGATGCGGTTCCGCACCTGATCTGCGGAGGATTCACCAAGGAGGAAACAGAAAATGCGTTGATCGACCTGCAGTTTTTAGGGATCGACAATGTGCTGGTTCTGCGTGGCGATGCCCGCAAGGCTGATGCTTCTTTTATCCCAACGCCGGGAGGTCATGCTTATGCGACAGATTTGCTGGAGCAGGTGGCTAACTTCAATCAAGGTAAGTATCTGCATGACCATTACGATACGAACAAAACTGATTTTTGTATCGGTGTGGCGGGATATCCGGAGAAGCACTTTGAATCTCCCAATCTGAAGACCGACTTTAGCTTTTTAAAGAAGAAAGTGGATATGGGGGCCGACTTCATTGTCACCCAGATGTTCTTTGACAATCAGAAGTACTTTGATTTTGTAAAGATGTGCCGCGAGAATGATATTCATGTTCCCATCATTCCGGGACTGAAGCCTATCACGGCTCCCAAGCAGATCGTCAATCTTCCGAAGATTTTCCATATTGACATCCCCGAGGATCTGAGCGATGCCATTGCGGCCTGTTCGAACGATAAGGATGTGAAAGAAGTAGGTATAGAATGGATGATACAACAATGCAAAGAGCTTGTGGAGTTTGGCGCACCTGTACTGCATTTCTACACTATGGGCAATGCGGAGCCTACAAAGCGTATTGCGCGTGCGGTATTTTAGAATCCTGTTAAAGCATTACACCAGGCTTTAAGCCAAAAGAAAAGGGGAGTTCATGTGATATGACTCCCCTTTTCTTATATCCGGTAAGCGGAAGACTAACTTTCCAGCAGATAGTTCTTAAATGCATCGAAATCTGCACCAATCTGAACAGCCTGCTTAGGCTTGTCCAACAGATTTTGAACCTGATCCGGGATGACAATACTATCTTTAATAGGACCCTGGTAGACATCAGGGAACTTGCATGGATGGGCGGTTGCCAGGAATACGGCAGTGCTCATATTATCCCTGCTATCGTAACGGTACTGGCCGGTAGCCATCCAGGCTATGGCCGTATGCGGACATACCACATACTGATAATCTTCAAATACCACATTCACCGCATCGGCAGTCTGACTATCGTCATAGCTATAAGCCGTTACCACTTTCTTCAGTGCCTCGGCATCCTCTTTGAAGAGGTCCATGATCCTGACCCAGTTGCTCGGATTCCCAACATCCATTGCATTCGATAATGTTGCAACCGATGGTTTAGGCGTATACACGCCTGTTTCAAGAAACTGCGGCACGGTATCATTGATATTGGTAGCCGCGATGAACTGTTTCACGGGCAGTCCCATTTTCCAGGCAAGAAGACCTGCACCAATGTTACCGAAATTTCCGCTTGGAACAGAAAAGATGATATCAGTTTTACCTTCACGCTTCAGCTGTGCGTAAGCATTGAAATAGTAAAAGGTCTGCGGAATCAGTCGGGCGATATTGATGGAATTGGCCGAGGTCAGACGGAACTTTTCGTTCAGGTCCTTATCGGTGAAAGCCTGCTTGACGAGTGCTTGGCAATCGTCGAAGGTCCCTTCCACTTCTACTGCGCGGATGTTCTGCCCGTTTGTGGTCAATTGCAGCTCCTGTATGAGACTTACTTTGCCTTTTGGATACAAGATAGTCACCTGGGTATTGGGTACGCCCAGGAAGCCCAGGGCTACTGCTCCACCGGTATCGCCGGAGGTCGCTACCAGTACGTTCAGCGTCTTCTCCCCTTCTTCCATAAAGTAGCCCATCACACGGCTCATGAAGCGCGCTCCGAAGTCTTTAAAAGCAAGCGATGGTCCGTGAAATAATTCCAGGACATACGTATCGTCATCAAGCTTCACCACCGGAGCAGGAAAGTTGATCGCTTCTGCAACGATGGCTTTCAAATCATCTGCAGGGATGGCATCGTCAAGGAGATGACTAGCCACCTTAAATGCGATCTGCTCCAGAGAGCACATCTCTATGTTGTTGATAAATTCCGGATCAAGTGGTCTGATGGTATCCGGCATGTAAAGTCCCTTATCCTGCGGCATGCTATTGAAAACAGCCTCTTTGAAATCGACGCTCAGGTCAGGGTTATTGGTGCTATATAATTTCATTGTTATCAATCTAAAATGCGTGGTCCCTCACCATTAATGGGAGACACGTAGGTTTGACATCCTATTTGCAGCGCGGTCAGGTGTTTCTTTATTGCTGATGTGATTTTATCCGCGGTCTCTTTATCCCTTGCGAAGGAGAATACAGAAGGACCGGAGCCTGATATGCCGAAGCTCACGGCGCCAAGGCCCATGGCGATCTCCCGCAATTTATAGAAATCGGGAATCAGGATGGATCGCACCGGTTCAACCAGTACGTCGATCATGCTTCTGCCGATCAGGTCGATATCTTTGGTAAACAAGCCGGACACCAGACCAGCTACGTTGCCCCACTGGGTAACTGCATCTTTCAGGTAAACTTTATCCCGGATCATACGCCGCGCGTCACGGGTTGGCACGTCGACATCAGGGAAAACGATAGCACAGTACAGGGACTCGGGATAAGGCAGCTTAATCAGATCAAGCGGTTCGTAACTGCGAATGAGGATGAAGCCACCCAGCAGGGCAGGAGCCACGTTATCAGCATGACCGGATCCACAGGCCAGCTCCTCCCCTTTCATGGCGAAAGGCACGAGGTCCATCCGGCTGAGCGGTTCATCAAGCAGGGTATTGATGGCGTATAAGCCGGCAACAGTGCTGGCAGAACTGGACCCTAATCCGCTTCCGATAGGCATCTTCTTATGAAGTTCGATTTCGATGCCGACGTCCTGGCGACCTATATGCGCCAGATAGTCCTGAACACTGGCACTAACTGTATTCTTTGAAGCTTCCATAGGAAGCCTCCCCTCGTCTCCGGTAATTTTAGTTATGATGACACCGGGCTCTGCCTTGCGGCGCATGATCACTTCATCACCCGGGGCATCTACAGCAAAGCCAAGAACATCAAATCCGCAGACTACGTTTGCTACGGTGGCAGGAGCGAAAACTTTAACAGACTCTTTCATTATGCTCCTACGTTAACGATGTCAGAAAATACTCCTGCAGCAGTGACTTCAGCACCTGCACCAGGGCCCTTCACTACAAGTGGCCGGTCTTTGTAACGGTCTGTAGTGAAAGATATGATATTGTCGCTGCCAGACAGCATATAGAACGGATGGGAGTCGTCTACCATTTGGAGTGTGATGGCTACCTTTCCGTCTTCCAGCTTTCCGATGTAGCGGAGCACTTTACCATTGGCTTCAGCCTCTTTCTTGATCTGTTCGAAATAGTCATTGTTAGCCAGAAGTTCAGCGTAGAACTCGTCAACCGACTGCGCCTCAAGGCATGACTGAGGCAGGATGTTCTGGATGCGGATATCGGATTGCTCCAGCTCGTGTCCGGCATCGCGCGCCAGGATGAGCATCTTTCTCATGAAGTCCATACCACTCAAGTCGTCCCGTGGGTCAGGTTCAGTAAAGCCTTTTTCCTGGGCGAGCTTCACGACATCGTGGAAACTGGCGTCGCCCTTAAAGCTGTTGAATATAAAAGATATGGTTCCCGAAAGGATCGCTTCGATGCGGATTACCCGGTCGCCACTCATCATCAGATCTTTCAATGTACGGATAATGGGAAGTCCCGCACCCACATTGGTTTCATAATAGAAGTCGACGCCATGCTTATGCGCCAGATCGCGGAAATTGCGGTATTGGGCATAGTCGGAGGAGTTTCCGATCTTATTGCAGGTAACGACGGAAATGTTCGAGCTGAATACTTCAGCATAACGCGAGATGGGAAGCGGGCTTGCTGTATTATCAACAAAAACGGCGTTTGGAAGGTTCATCTCCTTCATGCGTGAAATGAATAGGTCGAGGTCAGCTTCTTCGCCCGATTCAAACAGGGCTTCCTGCAGATTATCGAGGTTAAGTCCTTCCTCATTGAAGGCCATTTTACGGCTGTTGCTTACGCCGATTACATTGATCAGAATGCCATTCTGCTTCTGAAGGAAGTCGCGATGTTCTCCGATCTGGCGAAACAAGGTTCTGCCGATGTTGCCGGTTCCCAGGCAGAAGACGTTCAGGGTCTTCTTCAGGTCGGTATAAAAAGCATCGTGAACAGCGTTCAGCGCTTTTGCGAGATCATGACGGGAGATGATCACGGAGATATTATACTCCGAGGATCCCTGAGCAATAGCCCTTACGTTGACCCCGTTACGGCCAAGTGCCTGGAAGAGTGTTCCGGAGATACCGGGGGTTTCTTTCATGTTCTCACCAACAATGGCCAGGATAGAGAGCGAGTCTTCTATTACCGGAAGATCGATCTTTTTGGCTTCAAGCTCGAGTTCAAATTCACGTTCTATAAGCTTTCTGGCATTCAGGGCATCTGCCGGCTTAACGGCAAAGGTAATGCTGTGCTCAGAAGACGACTGCGTGATCAGGATCACGTTGATCTGCTCACGGGCCAGCAGGGAGAACAATCTTCCGCTGAATCCGGCTTTGCCGACCATACCGCTTCCCTGCAAGTTGAGCAGGCTGATTTCATTGATTGAGGAGATCCCTTTGATATTGTGTTTCGCGTCACGGCAGTCATGACGGATAACCGTTCCAGGGAACGCGGGTTCAAATGTGTTCCGTATAACGATTGGGATCTTCTTCAGGAAAGCAGGGATCATCGTAGGAGGATAGATCACCTTCGCTCCGAAATAAGAAAGTTCCATTGCTTCTGTATAGGAGAGCTCTTCCAGAGGGAAAGCTTTCTTGACCATGCGTGGGTCGGCCGTCATCATACCGTTGACGTCTGTCCAGATCTCAATAGCTTCGCTATGCAGGGCTGAGCCGATCAGTGCAGCTGTATAATCACTACCTCCTCTTCCGAGCGTAGTTATCCTTCCTTCATCATTGCTGGAGATAAAGCCCGTAACGAAGATGAGCTTCCCGGCATGCTCCTGGTAAAAGTTGCGGATCAGCATTTCCGACAGTTCGGTATTGACATGTGCCTGGCCGAAATTACTATCCGTCCTGATCAGTTCCGTAGCATCCGCGAATACGGCTTCTCCGAAGTGCTGTTCGGCAATTTTGCTAACGAGTAAAGTCGAGCAGCGCTCGCCATAGCTTAATACAAGATCATTAATTCTTGGAGTCAGCTCACGCAGGCTGGCAATACCCTGGAGGATATCCTCCAGTTCATTGAAGTATAGCTTGAGCCTGGTAAATACCGGATTCTGGCGGGGTACATCCAGCAGGGCCTTGATCACGTCAAAATGCCTGTTCTGAAGTTCAGAGAGATACTCAATAAAACTCTCGCCTGAAGCAGCCTTGGTGGCCATCGCAGAAAGAAGGTTCGTTACTCCTCCCATGGCGGAGAGCACAACGACAGGAGATCCGTTCTCTACCGTCTCCTGTTTAAGAATTTCGATTATAGCACTAATACTTTTTTCTGAGCCTACGGAAGTACCGCCAAATTTAAGGACCTTCATTTATTCGTTATTTTATAAACAAAAGCGCCTTCCCCTTATCGGAGGAAGGCGCTTGTATGGTTTCTATCTTTCTATTAAAGTTACACCATAACCGATCTTCCTCCAGGCCATATTAGCGTGATGGTAGTAGTCGTGATGAAAATGGTATAGATGAGTACATTCATTTTTGCTTGTCTAAAATACATAGTTAAAATCAATAAAACCAATCTGCTGGCGCTTTTTTTATCAAAAAATCATTTGGAGACATATTTATGTTATAAGGTATAATCGGTTTACATGCAATGCTTAAATTTACACGCTTATGCAAGGATTAGTTATTAAGTCTACAGGAAGCTGGTACCAGGTTGCAACAGATTCGGGGAGTATTGTAGATTGCCGCATCAAAGGAAAGTTCAGAACAAAGGATATACAGACCACCAATCCTGTTGCGGTTGGCGACCAAGTGGAGATTGAGATGGAACCGGAGCAGCAGACCGGGGTTATCGCAAAACTGGCTCCCAGAAAGAACTACATCATCCGGAAGTCTGTAAATCTTTCCAAGCAGGCACAGATCATCGCAGCTAATCTCGACCAGGCATTCCTGGTGGTTACACTCGCTTCTCCACGCACTTCGCTTGGTTTTATAGACCGTTTTCTGGTTACTGCTGAGGCATACGATATACCCGCAAAACTCATATTCAATAAGCTGGACCTCTTTAGTGAGGAGGGCATGGAGGTTCTTGCCGAATATCAGCAGATCTACACCAGCATCGGGTATCCCTGCTATGAAGTTTCGGCATTGGAGGGAACAAACCTGCCAATCATAGAGGCGCTTTTGCGTGATAAAGTCAGTCTTTTCACAGGCCACTCGGGTGTAGGTAAATCGACCCTCATCAATACGCTTATCCCGGGTATGAGCCTTAAAACGGGTGAGATATCTGACTGGAGCGATCAGGGAAAACACACCACCACCTTTGCTGAAATGCACCCGATCCCCGGGGGCGGATACCTGATTGATTCACCGGGTATCAGGGAGCTGGGTGTTATCGATATTGATAAAGCGGAGCTGGGACACTTCTTCCCGGAGATGAGGAGCCGCATGAATGCATGCAGGTTTAACAATTGCAGACACATCAATGAACCCGGTTGTGCCGTGCTTGAAGCGGTTGAGGAAAATGAGATTGAACTTTCGCGCTATGAGAGCTACCTGAGCATTTATCATAACCACGATACCAGAAGTTAATCATGAGAGCAGTTATTCAACGCGTGAGTGAAGCCTCGTGCAGGGTAGACAACGAAGTTACAGGTGCTATTGAGCAAGGTCTTCTCGTCCTTCTGGGAGTGGAGGAGAGCGACAACGAAGCGGAGCTGGAGTGGCTGGCGCAGAAAATAGTGAACATGCGCATCTTCAGCGATGAGGAGGGTAAGATGAACCGCTCGGTCGTTGATGTGGATGGGTCCATTCTTCTGATATCCCAATTCACCTTATTCGCCGCAACTAAAAAGGGAAACCGCCCGGGCTTCACCCGTGCAGCGAGACCCGAAATTGCTATTCCGCTATACGAAAAGATGAAAGCTGCGCTGGAAAGGCTTAGCGGCAAACCTACAGCAGCGGGCATCTTTGGTGCAGACATGAAAATAAGTCTGCTGAACGATGGTCCCGTCACCATCATCATGGACACCCAGGACAAAGACAATCACTAGATATGACCATTAAAGAAGCACAGGCCGTGGTTGATCAATGGATCAACAGCACGGGGATCCGTTATTTCAATGAGCTTACCAATACGGCGATCCTCATGGAGGAAGTAGGTGAAGTCGCGCGGATCATGTCGCGCCGCTATGGAGAGCAATCTTTTAAAGAATCAGACCAGGCGGTTGACCTCGGTGATGAAATGGCCGACGTGCTTTTTGTGCTGATCTGCCTGGCCAATCAGACAGGGGTTGACCTAACGGATGCGCTGGAGAAAAATCTGCAAAAAAAAACGATCCGGGATTCGGATCGTCATAAGAATAATGTGAAGCTTAAGTAATACTTAGTTGAGCTTGACTAGTTTTTCTCCGTCAAGGACTGGTATGGCAGTGGTGACATCGACGTTCAGGCAGAAAGCGATATCCTCTTCAATGCCGAGCTTTTTCAGTCGTTCGCTGTGAGATGTCTTTTTGAGATAGCCTCCCAGGTCATCTTTAGCCAGGAGATACAGATCTTCAGCAGCGATGGATGAATCGTCGGGTATGTAATTCTGCCCTTTCAGTTTATTCACCATAGCTCCTGCAAAGATGGTATCTTCCAGGTTGAACTTATTTTTCCAGCCGGCGCATACCAGAAGTACATTCTCCTTCCGGCCGATCAGATAATCTGCCAGAGCTGTCAGATTGAAAAAGGATCCGATCAGGATCTGCTTTGCACTGCGGGATAATTGTATGGCGTGCGTTCCGTTGGTGGTGGTAAGTACAATGGTCTTGCCCTGCACTTTCTCGGCTACGTACGAGAAGGGCGAGTTACCAAAGTCAAAACCCTCAACCACCCTGCCGTCGCGCTCTGCTGCCAACAGGCAGCCGCTGCCGTTATAAGCCGCGCATTCTTCCACATGTGAAACAGGAATGATTGCACTTGCTCCGTTCTCGATTCCATAACAAATAGATGAGGTGGCCCTGAAAATGTCTATGACAACAACGATGCTGTTTTCGATATCATATAAGGGGAGCAATGCAGGTGTAAGGCAGACTTCCACATTCATCCCACTCTGTTTTTCTGATTCTTGAGTCTTCAATTTTTTTATACAAAAGGTACCTTAACAACACGTGCCCTTACATTCGTATTCCGGATAGCAATAGCGATTTCAGTTCCAGGCTGTGCATATTCAACATCGACGTAACCCATACCAATGGCTTTCTGAAGAGTTGGCGACTGTGTTCCGGAGGTTACACGTCCTATCACCTCCCCTGCTGGGTTCGTGATCGGGTAATCGTGACGGGGGATGCCCCGGTCAACCATTTCAAATCCTACAAGCCTCTTTTTAATGCCGGCTTTCTTTTGAGCTTCCAGGTTCTCTGAGTTCGTGAAGGTTTTAGAAAATTTGGTGATCCATCCTAATCCTGCTTCCAGAGGAGAGGTTGTATCGTCGATATCATTACCATAAAGGCAGAAGCCTTTTTCGAGACGGAGGGTATCACGTGCGCCCAGTCCAATCGGCTTGATATTGCTGTCTTTGCCTGCTTCAAATATGGCGTCCCAGATCTGCTCAGCATACTCATTATCGAAATACAGCTCATAGCCTCCTGCTCCGGTATATCCGGTAGCCGATATGAGCACATTTTCAACGCCGGCAAAGGTGCCTTTTTTGAACGAATAGTACTCCATGGAAGCCAGGTCAACTTCTGTTAGTTTTTGAAGAACAGCAGTCGCTTTAGGACCTTGTACAGCCAGCAAAGAGGTGCGTTCAGATATATCATTGATATCGACACCTGAATGGTTAAAATTCTGGATCCACTGCAGATCTTTCTCGATGTTGGATGCATTAACCACAAGAAGATATGTCTTGTCGTCGATACGGTACACCAGCAGGTCGTCCACAATTCCACCTTGCTGATTCGGAAGACAGCTATACTGCACTTTGCCATCGACCAACTTCGATGCATCATTGGAGGTAACGCGTTGGATCAGATCAAGTGCACCTTCACCTTTAAGGATGAACTCACCCATGTGACTGACATCAAACACACCTACATCATTCCTGACTGTGGCATGTTCTGCATTGATCCCTTCGTACTGAACGGGCATGTTAAATCCAGCAAAGGGCACCATTTTAGCTCCAAGGCTAACATGTTTTTCCGCTAAAGCAATATTTTTCATGAATTTTAATTAAGTGAGGAATAGAGAACGGCTGCACAGCCGATACAAGCAGTACAGGCTGACAAAATTATAAATATGTGCGAAACATACAAGCAGATCCGGCCGGTAAAGGTCAAACAAGCTCAGTATCCGCCCCTGCAACTTCAAAAAGATCAAGCTGAGGATCAGTTACGCGAAAAGTTTTACGGTGAAAAGGCGAAAAACCATGTTGCAAAACCGCATTGCGGTGTTTTATGGTTGGATAACCCTTATTGGAGTGCCATTCATATTCAGGATGCAGACAGGCGATCTTCTGCATGAAGTCATCGCGGTACGTTTTTGCAAGGATAGAGGCTGCCGCTATGGAGTAATACTTCCCATCTCCTTTAACAATGCACGAGTGAGGAAGCTCTCCGTACTTTTTAAATCTGTTTCCATCAACAAGAATATGCTCAGGACGCATGCTGAGCATGTCGAGGGCCCTGTGCATGGCGAGGAATGAAGCATTCAGAATGTTAATGCGGTCGATCTCTTCATGATCCACTTCTGCTACCGCCCAGGCAAGCGCATTTTTCTCAATAAAAGCGCGCAGCTCGGACCTTTCTTCGGCCTTAAGTTGTTTGGAATCTGTTAGAACGGCATGTGAAAAATCTCGCGGCAGGATCACTGCAGCAGCAAATACAGGCCCGGCCAGGCAACCCCTTCCCGCTTCATCACACCCCGCTTCAATAAATACATCCTGGTAATACGGCAACAGCATCTTAATGAATTTTTAACGTCAGCAAAGTTATATCATCTGAATTCATTTTTGCCATTTTCGACATCTGAATATCAATTAAAAGCCCTCTATTGAGTACATCTGGCCTTTCCTTGCTGTTTTTAAGCAACAAAACAGCCAGTTCTTCTTCGCTTATGAAGATATCCTCCTCAAAGCTTTCAATCAGGCCATCGGTGTAATTAAAGATCAATGAATTGGGTGCAATTTTCTGTTTACCTACATTAACGAAAGGCAGCTCTTCAAAAACGCCCAGCAAGGTTGTTCCTGCCTTAAATGAAGAAACCTCCTGGTCTACCACAAGCAAAGGGGCATTATGCCCGGCATTCACATATTCCATTTCCCTGGTACGCATGTTATAGCGGCCAAGGAAAAGCGTGATAAACCTTTCTCCTTTGGTATTTTTCGTAACGACCTCGTTCAGCTTCCTGATAATGACTGCAAGGTCCCGGTCAACAGATGTCCACGCACGAAGACTTGCCTGCAGATTTGCCATAAGCAGGGCGGCCGATATTCCCTTTCCGGAAACATCAGCTATACACCAGATAAACTCATCGTCATCCAGCTGAATGAAATCGAAGTAGTCGCCCCCGATACTCTGATGAGGAAGATATGTTGCGGCTATCTCATAAAAATCACTTGTGGGCAGCGTCATCGGGACCAGCATGTTTTGCACCTGAGCTGCCAGTTCCACATCCCGCTGCAACCTTTCCCGGTGAACACGTTCACGGAAGAGCTTTTTGTTTTCGAGTCCTACGACAATGATGTTGATCAGAGTCTGAATGAAGTTCAGTTCATGGCTGAGCAGTTCAGGAACGGCATGAAAGTCGCCGATGAGGACAAAGGCCAGGGTCGAGTTTTTATGCCGGACCGGGACGAAATAGTTAAAGCGCTTAAGAGAACTATCTGGAAAATCGTTCAGTGAGGAGATTGTTTTCAGAGGTGCCAGTATAGTACACATACTTTGCAGTTCGGCGAAGCTTTCGACCGGAACTCCAAACCTGGAGACACAGACAAATCGCTTATCCTGCTTAACCAACATCATCATGCTTCCCACATTCAGATTATCGCGCAATACAAGCTCGAGCATCTCGTACAAAATCGATGCATCGCTGTTCTTGTTTATAGCCAGGGTAATCTCAAGCAAAGAATTAAGCTCGGCCTGTCTTTTCAACAGCATCTTTACCAGATCATTTTCTGGCTGACGCTCTATGTGCCTTTCTTCTCTCAATGTTTTGATTGGATAGATAGTATATTAATCGTTAACGTACTAATCGGCCTTTCCATATATACTTACCAGAATTTCCCGCTATTCCGATATAAATGATATATAAAATGTGAATGACCGTCAGCAGGGGCAAATATTTCATCAGTTCAGTTCTCTTAGCAAAAGCGGTTACCGGGCCAAGAAAAAGCATTTCTGAAAAGTACTTTAAAGCAATTGCTAACAGTGCAATAATCCAAAGATCCGCAATGTACAACCCCAGAAGCACATTTGCAAAGATTATCAGGTTGAAGAGCCAGATAGCTACTCCGAGTGCCACGATCTTTTTGTCTTTGTATTTCGTGCTCTTAGAGGCCCATCTCTTACGCTGGCTAATGAACTCCGGCAGTGTTTCTTTGGCGTCTGTATAAACGATCGCGTCGGCAGACTTACAAAATCCTATCTTATCGGGATACCGGGAGGCTACTTTATGAAGAAAAAGTTCATCATCTCCTGATGCCAGTTCATCGATACCTTTAAATCCGCCCAGTTCTATGAAGACATCTTTGCGGTACGCCAGGTTAGCACCATTGCAGGTTGAAGGCATTCTATTGCCGATAGAAGAGGCTCCCAAGCCAATTAGGTAAAGGAACTCCAGAGTTTGTAACCTCTCGAAGAAGCTTTTTTCATGATGATATACCACTGGTGAGGAGATGAGCTTGCTACCGGTTTCCTCGTAAAAGCTAACAATCGTCTTTATCCAGTCTGCCTTCATCCTGCAGTCGGCATCGGTTGTCACGATCAGCTCTCCGCTTGCCATGCTGATGGCTTCGGCTATAGCTTTCTTTTTATAGGAATTCAATTTCTCTTTTTCGTTGAGCCGGATCAGCTTCACTCCTTTTTCCGTATAAGATAAGACGATATCGGAGGTCCGGTCAGTGGAATGATCGTCGACGATGATGAGCTCGATCAAGGCTGCGGGGTATGACTGCGCCAGAATATCATCGATTGTACGGGCGATCTTCTCCTCTTCATTACGGGCAGCGATGAGGATGCTTACTTTAGTTTGAAGAACCGGGTCATGCGGAATATATAAGGGAATGGAAGACCATCCCTTCCGAAGAAACAAGATTACGAAGACATAGAGGCATGTCAACGTCAGGGTCAGGGTACTAATTACGAGCAGTGCCAAAGAAGTTGAGCTTAAATACGAAGACAGATCCCAGTATGGCCGGAATGATCAGATTTACTAACCAGATACAGGCAGTTGAGGCCATGATGGCGACTTCGTGATGTGTGATAAAACTAAAGAAATAAGTAGCAGTCATTGCACGGACGCCGACGTCGAGAAGATCGAGCGAAGGGAGGGCTGACTGAATAAAGAACAGGATCAGAATCATCATGATCATGCTGAACATGGGAATTTCCGGAATCAATAGCTGAATGACGATACAATACTGGGTAGTAAACACGAGGAATCGCGCCAGTGAGTAGTTGAAAACCACTATGAGATCTCTTTTACTATACCTGGCAAGCACCATAATAAACTTTTTGAACCTTTTCAGAAAGGATATACTTGTCAGCAAGCCTATCAGCAGCCGAATGTTAAAATAAAACAACAGAAAAAAAAGGGAGAAGACCGCAGACACAAAAAAGAGGGCGTACAGTAACCAGGTGCTTACATCAGTAAAGTGCCAGACGAACCAGACAATTGCAAAGGCTCCCAGTACATTGGTGATGACCATCTGCGCTATGGCGCCTACACTCATGGCGATAGCACCAAAGACACGCTTACGTGGTTTTAGAAAGAAAATCCTGCCACCATATTCTCCAATGCGGTTAGGTGTAAAGATAGCCCAGGTGAGACCACAGAATACCGACTCAACGGACTTCCAGACCGTAATCCTTTCGATGCTCCGGACCAGATACTTCCATTTAAGCGATTCAAGGAACCAGTTGAGAAACATCAACCCACATATAATGGCCATTGCTGAATAGACTTTTCCATTGTTCAACTTCGCCGTGAGCGCCTGAAAATCCCGCAGGTTGGTGTTATTATTCAGCTTATGGATAATGAATACCGCTGCAAGGATCAGCACAGAGAACTTTAGGATAATACTTATTGCTTTTTTGCCCGTAGAATTCAAACCTATTCTTTGTATGGTACAATGTTACGGAAAAGTTGATAACCTTCTCGTATTTCATCGCTGCGTCAGATATTTTAGTGCGGTGAAAAAGCCCATCTGGACGGAGCGGTTTAAAAGTTGTAATATTGCCGTGTGATAGCAAAGGAAAAGGCTAAGGAGCGATTAATTCTGGGAATTGACCCGGGAACGGCGATTATGGGTTATGGCCTGGTGCAGGAAGTGAAAGGTAATGTTGAACTGGTGAGCCTCGGCGTGGTTAAAATGGATCATCTGGATGACCACCCCATGAAGCTGCAGAGGATCTTTGAGAAGACAGTGTCATTAATCGATCAGTATCATCCGGATTGCCTGGCAATCGAGGCACCTTTCTACGGGAAGAACGTACAGGTGTTATTGAAGCTGGGACGGGCACAGGGCGTAGCCATTGCGGCTGCCTTATCCAGGAACATTCCAATTTTTGAATACTCTCCACGCAAGATAAAACAGTCGATAACGGGCAATGGTAATGCCGGCAAAGAGCAGGTGGCCTCTATGCTGCAACGCCTTTTAAAATTCACCGAAACACCTCAGTATCTGGATGCTACTGACGGCTTGGCGGTAGCACTATGCCACTCGTTTCAACGGCTTGCAAGTGAACCGGGGAAAAAATCATACTCAGGCTGGGAAGCGTTTGTCAAAGACAATCCGGCGAGAAAGAAATAACCCGCCGGAGTATACGGTAAAAGTGATGGTTATTTGTCTGGAAATCCCGCAGCGATCGCCCGGGCAATATCTTCCATTTCCTGTTTAGGCAGACTTAGCTTTTCTGCAGCAAAATTCATGTCGCCCATTGAGCTCATGGGTACCAGATGAACATGGGCATGAGGCACCTCAAGTCCCATTACGGTGACTCCTATCCTTTCGCAGGGAATGACTTTTTTTATACTTAGAGCCACCCTTTTTGCAAACACCATCAGGCCGGTATAAGTATCATCATCCAGATCAAATATGTAGTCGACCTCTTGTTTGGGGATGACCAGAACATGCCCTTTTGCCAGGGGACTAATGTCGAGAAAGGCGAGGAAGTTCGCATCCTCTGCGACCTTATAGGCAGGAATCTCACCTGCAACTATCTTGGAAAAGATGGATGGCATATTCAGATTATCTAGAGATTTCGAGAACTTCAAACTCAATTTTCCCTGCGGGTACGGCAATTTCAACACGATCGCCTACAGATTTTCCGAGAAGGCCCTTTGCGATAGGTGATTTCACGGATATCTTACCTGCTTTCAGATCGGCTTCAGTTTCAGATACCAGCTGATATTCCATTGTTGCACCGTTTTTGACATTCTTGATCTTTACTATTGAAAGGGCAAGCACTTTCGAGGTATCTAACTTTGATTCATCAATCAACCGGGCGTTTGCAAGAGCGTCCTGCAATTTCGATATTTTCGCTTCATGATGCCCCTGGGCTTCCTTCGCAGCATCATATTCAGCGTTTTCAGATAGATCCCCTTTATCCCTCGCTTCCGCAATTGCTTTGGCAATTTGATTGCGCCCTTCAGTTTTCAAAAAGTGTAATTCTTGTTTCAACTTTTCTAATCCTTCTTTGGAATAATAAACTATCTCTGACATTATTATTTGTTTAAAAACCTATAAAAAAGGACAAGACTACACCTGCATACGCTGATATAGTCTTGTCCGTGAATATTACGAATATAATATTTACATTATTAAAAATGCAAATATCGGCTTAATTGTTTCTTTTTGCTAGCGAAAATTAACAAATCAGCTGGCTATGCTGCCAGCGATAATCTGTAGTGAAAGTTTCTTTACTTCAGCCACGATAGACGCGGCATCATACCCACACTCGGACCATAGCTCATTCTGCTCGCCATGTTCAACGAAGCGATCAGGTATACCCAGGCGTACCACAGTTGCCATGTAACGGTTGTCGGCCATGAATTCCAGCACTGCACTTCCCATTCCGCCCTGAATGCATCCGTCCTCTACTGTTATTACCTTTTTAAATCTGGAGAACACCTCACGAAGCATGTCTTCATCGATGGGTTTCAGGAATCTCATATCATAGTGCGCAGGATTCATCCCCTCTTCAGATAACTGAAGCAGTGCTTTCGAGACTTCGTTCCCAATATGACCAATAGTCAGGATAGCTACGTCTTCACCTTCAGAGATCTTACGCCCTTTTCCTACAGGCACGGCTTTCATCGGCATTTTCCAATTAGGCATCACTCCGTTCCCCCGCGGGTAGCGGATAGAGAAGGGACCCATATTGTCCTGTTGTGCCGTATACATAAGGTTCCTCAGTTCCTCTTCGTTCATTGGCGCAGAAACGATCATGTTGGGAATACACCTCATATAGGCCAGGTCATAAGCTCCATGGTGAGTTGCACCGTCAGCTCCTGCAAGACCTGCCCGATCGAGACAGAATACCACATTCAGTTTTTGTATAGCGACGTCATGGATCACCTGATCATAGGCGCGTTGCATGAAACTGGAATATATATTACAGAAGGGCACCATTCCCTGAGTAGCAAGTCCGGCAGAAAAAGTCACGGCATGCTGTTCAGCGATTCCGACATCGAAAGCGCGGGCAGGCATGGCCTTCATCATAATATTCATCGAACTTCCGCTTGGCATAGCAGGTGTCACACCCATGATTTTGGGGTTCACCTCGGCGAGCTCCACGATAGTATGCCCGAATACATCCTGATATTTAGGGGCCTGAGGCTTATCACTTGATGATTTCTTTATCTCTCCGGTAATCTTATCAAACAAGCCAGGTGCATGCCACTTGGTCTGATCTTTCTCGGCAAGCGCATAGCCCTTCCCTTTTACAGTGACGCAGTGCAACAATTTAGGTCCGGGAATACTTCTGAGATCTTTTAATACTTTGACGAGCTGTTTAACATCGTGACCATCTACAGGGCCGAAATACCGGAAGTTAAGCGACTCAAAGAGATTACTCTCCTTTAACAGGGTTCCTTTTATACTTTTCTCGATCTTCTTTATAGCCTGATGAGCATTTGGACCCAATTCAGATATTTTTCCAAGAACATGCGAAATGTCGTCACGGAACCGGTTATAAGGTCTTGATGTGGTTATGGTGGTAAGATATTCTTTGAGGGCACCGACATTAGGGTCGATGGACATGCAGTTGTCGTTCAGAATAACGAGCAGATTGCTGTTCTCAATACCGCCATGATTAAGCGCCTCAAAAGCAAGTCCGGCAGTCATGGCTCCGTCGCCGATAACAGCTACGTGCTGGCGATCAGTCTCCCCTTTAGCACGGGATGCCACAGCCATTCCGAGAGCAGCAGAGATAGATGTAGATGAGTGACCTACACCAAAAGTATCGTATTCACTCTCGCTTCTTTTAGGAAAACCGCTGATCCCGTTGTATATCCTGTTGGTATGAAATCGGGACCTTCTTCCGGTTAATATTTTGTGTCCATAAGCCTGATGGCCGACATCCCATACAAGCTGATCGTAGGGTGTATTCAGGACATAATGCAAGGCAACGGTTAATTCGACAACGCCTAGACTAGCTGCAAAATGCCCCCCGTTAACAGACACCACATCAATAATATACTGACGTAGTTCATGCGATAACTGCTCTAATTCACCTTCACTAAGTAACTTTAAATCAGATGGATAATTTATTTTGTCTAATAACTCACCAGCCTTTACTTCCATACAGTAGTAGCGTAAAAAAAGTTTAAATGACAAAGTAACTCAATATTATTTATAAAATAATAGTTGCAACAGTTTTATTTATGATTTACAGACCAAATTAAATCTTTATTTTTGAACCAGTTGTGACACATCAGGATACTTATGACATCAGGTTACCGCAATTTGAGGGTCCATTTGACCTCTTATTGTTTTTCATCGAGCGGGACGAGCTGGATATACATGAGATTGCTATAGCAAAAATCACGGACGACTTTCTGGCCTATATTCAGGCGATGACGGCGCTAAACATCGAACTTGCCAGCGAGTTCATATTTATCGCCGCGACCTTAATGAGGCTAAAGGCCAAGATGCTGTTGCCAAGGCCCGAGCAGGATGAGGAGGGGAATGAGATTGATAACCGGGAAGATCTGATCAGGAAACTGATAGAATACAAAAAGATCAAAGTAGCTTCGGAGGAACTTCGTATCTTAGAGGACGGCCGAATGAAGCTGCAGAAACGTGGAAACATCGGGCAAGATCTTTTACAGGTAGAAGATACAGCTGAGCAGGGAGAAGAGCTATCAAGTTTCAGTTTATATACTTTACTGCTCGTATACGAGAAAGTGCTGGCCAGAGGACATCAAAGGAATGTGCCGGTAACACATACTGTTGTTCAATATCCTTATACGATCGAGCAACAAAAGAAAGCGATAGCGGAGCTGCTGCAAATAAATGAGCGTATGGACTTCTCGGATATGAAAAAGCATTCAGAAAACAGGGTACATTTTATTTTCAACTTTCTGGCGGTGCTGGAAATGCTGCAACAGCAGCTCATCTCCATCCAGACGGGAATAGGCTTTAATAATTTCAGGCTGGAATCAAATAGTCAGCCTGCGCAATAGAATATTCATCATCAAGTAAACATAATGAACAGAGACAACGTAGTTTTTAAACTCATTGAAGAAGAGCAAGAGCGCCAGGAAAGTGGCATCGAACTAATTGCATCCGAGAACTTTGTTAGCAGACAGGTTATGGAAGCAGCTGGTTCTGTACTTACAAATAAATACGCCGAAGGCTTACCCGGAAAGCGTTACTATGGTGGCTGCGAGGTAGTAGATGAGATTGAAACTATTGCTATTGAGCGAGCAAAGCAGCTTTTTGGAGCAGAATGGGCGAATGTGCAGCCACATTCAGGTGCTCAGGCCAACTCTGCAGTATTCCTGGCAGTATTGAAGCCTGGAGACAAGATCCTGGGTTTTGACCTTGCGCACGGCGGACACCTGACCCATGGGTCACCCGTGAATTCATCAGGTAAACTGTATACCCCTTTCTTCTATGGTGTAGATAAAGAGACCGGCCTGATCGATTACAAGAAGCTCGAAGAAGTTGCTCTGGCAGAAAAACCGAAACTGATTATTTGCGGTGCTTCGGCATACTCCAGAGAGTGGGACTACAAGTTCATACGTTCAGTTGCTGACCAGATCGGAGCCCTGGTTCTGGCTGATATTTCACACCCTGCCGGCCTGATCGCCAAAGGTTTGCTTGACAATCCACTACCTCACTGCCACATTGTTACCACCACTACGCATAAAACGCTAAGAGGTCCACGTGGCGGTCTTATCCTGTTGGGTAAGGACTTTGACAATCCTTTCGGCTTAAAAACTCCTAAAGGTGAAATCAGAAAAATGTCGTCTCTTCTTGATATGGCTGTTTTCCCAGGCACGCAGGGAGGCCCGTTAGAGCACGTTATCGCAGCAAAGGCTGTTGCTTTTGGAGAAGCACTTAGCGACCAGTATCTGGAGTATATCAAGCAGGTTAAGAAAAATGCGGAAGCCATGGCGAGTGCATTAGTTTCCCGTGATTACCAGATAATTTCCGGAGGAACAGATAATCACCTGATGTTGATTGACCTTAGAAATAAAAACATAACAGGTAAGGTAGCCGAAGCGGCGCTGCAGAAAGCACATATCACCGTTAACAAGAACATGGTTCCGTTTGACGATAAGTCGCCATTCGTAACCTCGGGCATACGTGTAGGTACTGCGGCCATCACTAGTCGTGGTTTGAAGGAGTCTCAAATGGAGACAATCGTTGAATTAATTGATGCAGTATTGTCTGATCCTGAGAATGAGGAAAACCTGAAATTCATCAATGCGAAAGTAAAAAACCTGATGGCAGATTTCCCGCTATACAAATAATAAAAAGGGAGGAGGATCTGAACTCCTCCTCCCTTTCTACCTGTCTAAAAACTTTATCATGCTCTCACCAGTAAACGAAAAAGACCTTTCAAAAGTCCTTATCCTTGTCGTGGATGACAACGAGATAAACAGATATGTAGCTAAAAAAATACTTCAACAGTGCGGATTTGTAGTCGAGCTTGCCGAAAACGGCCAGATGGCTGTTGATTTGATCATTTCTAATCATTATGATCTGGTGCTGATGGACATCTATATGCCTGTTATGAACGGATTCGAAGCTACTAATATCATCCGTGCCTATGACGGAGGAAAGTTCAGCGACCTGCCGATCATCGCACTGACTGCTTCAACATTAGAAAAGGACCTTGCAGAAATAGGAAGATCAGGCATGTCAGACTATATACTAAAACCATTTGTGCCGGAAGATCTGAAGCGAAAAATTGAAGAGAGCCTAAGTACCCCTTACACCCAAACAGAAGTTTGATCGGTGGCAGCAATGCGCCGGGGGCTTAAATAGAAAAAGCCGGAAACTATGGAAGTGTCCGACTCTTTCATCTAAATTAACGCTCTCGAGTATTATTACGCAAGCTGTTTCAGAAGGTTGCATTTATTTTTTTATTTTTTTATTCAGCATATGCTACCGCCATTATACTGATTTTGAGATCGGGTGCCTTCTCCAAAAGAGCGATGGCACAGGCTTCCAGAGTTGCCCCTGTTGTAATCACATCGTCGACAAGCAAGACATGACTACCTGATAGTGATTCGGCATTCATCAGGGTAAAAACCTCAACCATATTCTCGAAACGGTGGAAACGACTTTTGTGCGTTTGTGTCTCCGTTGCTTTCGACCTGCACAATGTCTTGTTGTCTAATGGAACCTTCAAAGCCTGAGACAAGCCTTCAGCAATACAAAGGCTCTGATTGTAACCTCTGGATTTAAGCCGGTCAGGGTGCAGTGGAACTGGGATAATCAGATCAAACGAAGGAGCAGTAATCCCGGTTTTGATATCGCGGCCACACATCTCGCCCAGGAGATTACCAAGCAGAGGTTTGTTCTTGTATTTGAGATGGTGAATAATGTTCTGAACCTTGCCATGTTTATGAAAGTACAGGTAGGCAAAGGCGCTCTCTACAGGGATTCGTCCCCAAAATTGCCTGGCAACCGGATTAAGGGGCTGTTGATGAAAGTGGGTATAAGGCAGATCATAAAGGCAAGAGGTGCAGAGCAGATGCTCGTTGGACACGAGATGATCGCCACATGCGCAGCAAAGCTCAGGAAAGAATAGCGATAGAAAGTCTTCAGCGTAATTCTTAACCTTTGCCAGCATCTTCGCTTCTATTTTTCTTTTATAGCCAGCTGTCCGCAGGCGGCATCTATATCTTTTCCGCGGCTCCTCCGGATGTTGGTTATAACTCCCTGCTTCCTTAGATAATTCGCAAAAGCCTCTGTTTTGTCTTCTTCAGCGTTTTGAAAGGCAGCAAAGGAGATGGGATTATATTCGATGATGTTTACCTTACAAGGCAGGTGTTTGCAAAACTTGGCTAGCTCTGCAGCATCTTCAAGCCCGTCGTTAAAATTGTCGAACAGGATATACTCGTAGGTTACCGGGTTCTTTGTCTTAATGAAATAATACTTGAGTGCCTCGGCGAGTGCTTTGAGCGTGTTCTGTTCATTGATCGGCATGATCTCGTTCCGCTTCTTATCGTTCGCGGCGTGAAGAGAGAGGGCAAGATTGAATTTAACCTGATCATCCCCCAGTTTTTTGATCATTTTAGCGATACCCGCTGTAGACACAGTGATTCTCTTAGGAGACATGTTTAGTCCATCGGGAGACGTTAAACGATCAATGGAACGCAGAACGTTAGCATAGTTTAACAAGGGTTCGCCCATTCCCATATAAACGATATTGGAAAGAGGAATACCGTAATTAAGCTTGGCCTGCTGATCGATAAGAACTACCTGATCGTAAATTTCTCCAGCATCCAAATTCCTCTTACGCTCCATATAACCGGTTGCGCAAAACTTACAGGTAAGGCTACATCCTACCTGAGAACTCACACATGCTGTCATTCGTTCGGGGGTCGGGATAAGAACCCCTTCTATGATATTATTGTCGGCTAACCTGAACGTATTTTTGATTGTTTTATCGGAGCTATGCTGAGATTGATGAATATTGACGGCGTTCAGGCTGAACATATCCTTCAACTTCTCCCTCAGGGCTTTAGGCAGGTTGGTCATTTCATCAAAGCTACGTGCCGACTTCATCCATAGCCATTCGGAAATCTGTTTTGCACGAAAGGCAGGCTCGCCCTCTGCAACCAAAACTTTCTTAAGATCCTCAACAGAAAGATTTCTTATTTCTTTTTTTTCAACAATCGCGTTCACAGAACAAAGTTACTTAATAATCTGAGCACCACTGTAATGATATGGTAAGGATTGCACACTTTTTGAAAGGAAATTTTCTTAAAACGACAACCTGGCCAATAAATTGCTTATAATTGTTTGTACTAATGTAGTAGCCATCACATTGATCAGCACAAGATTTTACGTTTATACTGAAATATGAATACCTATTACTCTGCAGATTACATCATTCCTATTTCCTCATCTCCTATCAAAAATGGCTATATAGCAGTAAATGAAGCAAATGTAATTCAGGGCCTCTACACGGAATACGATGCGAAGCAGATGGGGGTAGCCAATGTGAAGCGTCTGGACGGAATAATCGTTCCGGGCTTTGTAAACACCCATTGTCATCTGGAACTATCGTGGTTAAAAGGGAGGATCGAGCGCGGGAACGGTTTGATTCCATTTATCAAAGATGTGATCAGATTAGGTCGTGGCAGGAAGGAAGATAACCTTGAAGCAATGCGCGTGGCAGATCAGGAAATGTTTCAGAACGGGATCGTAGCCGTTGGCGATATATCTAACGTCATTGACTCCAGACAGGTAAAACTGGATAGCTCCATTAAATATCACACGTTTGTAGAGACTCTGGGGTTCGACCCGGACAGAGCAAAACAGATCTTTGACTCGACTTGCCAGCTTAAGGAAGACTTTGCGCCTTTAAAAGCCTCGATAGTACCCCATGCACCTTATTCCATCTCCAAGGAGCTGCTTCGATATATCAGCAGGGAATGTGGTAATTCCGAAAGTCTGATGTCGATCCACAATCAGGAAAGCGAAGAGGAAAATACGCTATTCAGATATAAGACCGGGCTCTTTCTGGACTTCTACAAAGACATGCACATCGATACGGACTTTTTCAAAGCCCAGGCAAGAAGTTCTGTTCAATCCATCTTCTCACATCTTGGAAAGAAACAAAAGATCCTGTTGGTTCATAATACATATACCAGTTTAAAGGATATCTACTTTACGAAACGTTCCGGCAGAGACATATACTGGTGTTTCTGTCCGAAGGCTAATCTGTATATAGAAAACAGATTACCAAAGGTTGAACTGTTCTGCCAGAACGACCTTGCCATTACGCTTGGCACAGATAGCCTCGCCTCGAACGACACGCTTTGTATCCTTTCAGAATTGAAGACACTACACACCCACTTTCCCTCCCTTCGGCTTGAAGATACCCTGAAGTGGGCAACCCTTAACGGAGCCAGATTTCTGGACATGGACGAGGATCTGGGAAGTTTAGAAGTTGGCAAGAAACCAGGATTGAACCTCATTACGCATATGGATGGGCTGAAGCTTACCAGGGAGTCGTCGGTGACCAAACTCGCTTAATTTATCTGCGCAGATTTTGAAGCAATTCCCTAAGTTTGCAGATGAAACATTTTATAATCACCGTATACGGCAAGGTTCAGGGTGTCTCTTTTAGAGCAGCAACAAAGGCAATTGCTGATCAATTGTCTATAAAAGGCTTCGTGAGAAACCAAGTGGACGGATCTGTTTACATAGAGGCTGAAGGTGATCAATTCTCAATCAATTACCTGGTAGATTGGTGTAAAGAGGGACCGGACACAGCCGTGGTTGAAAAAGTTGATGTCTCGGAGGGAGAAATAAAGAACTATCTTAACTTTGAGATAGTAAAAAAGCATCGGATTTAATCTACAGACGCGCTTGTCAAACATCAAGAAATTTGCAGGACAGACTGCTATCTATGGGCTAAGTACCGTTATATCCCGCGTACTTGGGTTTCTTCTTACACCATTATATGTAAGTCTATATCCGGCCAGGACCTACGGGGTTTTTACCGTGTTGTACAGCTGGGCCTCTATACTGAATGCCATGCTGGCATTTGGGATGGAAACGACATTTTTCAGATACCTGAATAAAAGCGGAACCGACAAGGAGAAAGTGTATAACAACGCCTTTATCGTTGTTATGATGCTTGCAGGGCTATTCATTCTGACTGCATTTCTATTTTCGGAGAGTATCGCCGCCTGGATGGTCACGGATCAGACCACGAGTCTTGCTGACTATGCTCAGTACGTGAAGCTTTTCATTCTTATACTGGCAGTAGATGCCTTAGCGGTAATTCCGTTTTCGAGATTGAGGGCTGAGGGCAGGCCGTTGAAATTCGGCATTATCAAAATAGCTAACATCGCGAGTTTCGTTGGCTTCAATCTATTTATGCTGCTAGCCGTCCCGGCGATCATAGAGAAGAACCTGATGTTTGCAGATTACTTCCGGGAGTGGTACAGACCAGGATGGCTGGGGTATGTATTCATCTCCAACCTGGTAGCAAGTGGTGTGACACTCGTTCTCCTGATTCCGGAGCTGATGAAAGTTCGATTCAAAATGGACCGCCCTTTGCTCCTTGATATGCTGAACTACAGCTTCCCTATCCTGATAGCAAACCTCTCGTTTATCATAAACGAGAACTCCGACAAGATCTTCCTAAAGGAATTACTCCCCGAGAGCATAGCAGAGCAGGACGCAGGCATCTACGGAGCGTGTGCCAAGCTTGCCATTTTCCTCAGCATTTTCATTCAGGCTTTCCGCTTGGGCGCTGAACCTTTCTTCTTCAGCCATGCTAAGAATAAAAATTCAGGAGAGACCTATGCCACGATAATGAACTATTTCGTTATTGCAATTTCTCTCATTTTTGTTGGTATTGCAGCCAACATGGAGATCCTTAAACATTTTATCAGTGCTAAAGACCCCATACAACGCGAGCTTTACTGGTCTGGCTTAAAGATCGTTCCGATTCTGTTATTCGGATACGTGAGTTTAGGGATCTACATGAATCTTTCCATCTGGTACAAATTATCGGACCAGACACGATATGGACTTTACATTTCGGGTGTTGGCGCGCTGATGACAATCATCCTGAACATTGTATTTATCCCGAAATACAGCTATGTGGCCTCTGCATGGATTTCATTTGCGGCTTATTCTACGATGATGGTCTTATCTTATCTACTGGGACAGAAGCATTATCCGATTCCCTATCATGTAGGCAAGGCTGTTGCTTATCTGTTATCGGCAGCTGTGATCGTGACCATATCATATCAATTCTTCGACAAAAACTTGATTGCGGGTAATATCTTATTTGTTTTATTTGCGCTGTCGGCAATCTACGTGGAAAGGAAGGACTTACAGAAGATACTATCAGGGAAAATTTAATCCATACTACATAATGAACATGAACGTTAAAGTAATCAACAATTCCAATAATGCGCTGCCGGCTTACGAGACAGCGCTTTCAGCCGGTATGGATATACGGGCATATATTACTGAAGATATTACTCTGAAGCCTCTGCAACGTGCACTTATCCCGAGTGGCTTATTTATAGAACTCCCACAAGGTTACGAAGCACAAATAAGACCGCGGAGCGGACTGGCGCTAAAGCATGGCATTACGGTATTGAACTCCCCGGGAACAATAGATGCCGATTACCGCGGGGAAATTAAGATCTTGCTGATCAATCTGTCGGATACTGATTTCCAGATTCAGAGTGGCGACAGGATTGCACAGATGATCATCGCGAAGCATGAACAGGTATTATGGGAGTCTGCAGAAAGTTTAAACGAAACAAGCCGGGGCACTGGAGGCTACGGTCATACTGGAATATAAATACATGTTGAAGAAAACGTTTCTTATTGCATTGGGGTTGTGTTGCCTTGCCACCTCGCTAATTTCTCAGGAGAAAAACAGCAAGGATCGTGGTAGCGGCGCAGAAAGCGCAGGCGTAAGAAACAGTTTTTTTTCAGGGCTCAGGGAAAAAACAGCGGGCAGAATAGAGGAAGCTGAAGGTTACTTCAAACGAACTATCGAGCTTGATACTGCAAATGCTGCCGCGTTTTACGAATTGAGCAATATCTATCGGATTAAGCAGCAAATCGACCTGGCTGAACAGTTTGCCGCTAAAGCGACTCAGGCGAATCCGAAGAACAAGTGGTATTTGCTGTTACTTTCTGACATCTATAAACAGAACCAAAAGCTGGATAAGCTCCCGGATCTATATGACCGGCTCATTGCGCTTGAGCCTAACGTTGATGAACATCTATATAGTAAAGCAAATGCCCTGATTATCCTGGGGAGGTCGAAAGAGGCGGAACCTATTTATGCACGGATTGATTCAGTATTTGGAACTTCGGCAGAACTGGAGATGCTGAAACAACGCATTCTGGTAAACGATCCGGATCCGGAAAAATCTATTTCTGTGCTCGAAGAGCAAATCAGCAAAAACCCAAGGGACACAAGAAACTATCTCGCCTTGAGCGAGCTTTACCTAAAGACGGGTGCGAAGGACAAAGCACTTAGCCGACTTAAAGAAGCCAACAAGGTTGAGCCTAAAAATCCCTACGTAATACTTTTGATGGCGGATGTTTATCGGTCAGAAGGTAAAAATGAAGACGCGTACAGAGAGCTTAAAAAGGTAGTCTCTGATGATGTGTTGACTTTTGAAGTTAAGGCGCAGATTATTCTTTCTTACTTTCCTAAACTGAAGGATCCAAAGTCCCTGGCGGAGGCGACGGAACTCGCGCTTATAACCACACGCAAACACTCCAAAGAACCAAAAGCCTTCGCAATTTACGGAGACTTGCTTGTTCAGGCAAAAGATCTGAAAGGAGCAAAAGAGGCATACAAGCATGCACTTTCATTGAATGAGAAGGAAGTGCGCCTTTGGGAGCAACTTCTTGAGATTGAAACTTCTCTGGGAGACTTCCAGGCCGTTATTAACGATGGAGAGAAGGCGATTTCCCTTTTCAGTGACCGATCTTTCCTTTATTTCTTTACTGGAGTTGCAGCTGCGCAACTGGAAAACCATGACAAAGCAATAGACTACCTGCTGCAAGCGGCTGCACTTAGCACACAAAATGCCGTGTACCAATCTCAAGTACAGGCAAGCCTTGCAAATTCGCTGAACTCACTGAAGCGATATAAGGAAGCTGATGCTGCCTTTGACAGAGCTCTGACTCTGGATCCGATCAACGCCTATGCGTTGAACAATTATGCTTACTATTTGTCGTTAAGAAAAGAACGCCTTGAAAAAGCTGCCGAAATGTCCCGCCAGGCGAATGAGCTGGACCCAGAAAACGCTTCTTTTCAGGATACTTATGCATGGGTATTGTTCCAACAGGAGAAATATCAGGATGCGAGACTCTGGATGGAAAAGGCCATTAAGAACAACGAGAAGAGCGGCGTTCAGCTGGAGCATTTTGGCGACATTCTTTTTCATCTTCAGGAGACTGATCTTGCTTTGGAGTATTGGATGAAGGCAAAAGCTCAGGGCGTTAAATCGGACACGTTAGATAAAAAGATAAATGAGAAAAGATACGTTGAGTAAGGTTGTATTTCTATGCTTACTGACCTTTTGCTTTGCGTGCAGAGCGAAGAAAGAGGTAGCCCCTCCGGTTGCCTCTGTCCCGTCTGTTGTAAACAGCAAGACGGCGTCGATAAAGGCGATCACAGAAAATGCATTCAATTTTAAGACCCTTTCCGCTAAGGCGAAGATTGACTTCAAGTTTAACAACCAGTCAAACGGAGCGAGTCTGAACCTGCGGATGCGGAATAAGGAAGTTATATGGATGTCGATCACGGCTATTGCAGGAATTGAAGTTGCAAGGGTCATGATTACTCCCGATAGCATCAAGGTCCACAACCGATTGCAGGGAGAGTACCTCGCTAAGCCCTTTAATTTTATATCTCAATATTCAAGCCGTGCCATTGACTTCAACATTCTGCAAAACCTTCTTGTAGGGAATGCCACACAAGGAGCCGTTACGGAGGCCTCTGAAATACATGTTACTGGTTCGGAAACAGCGGTCAAGACTGCTATTAACGGGCTTATGTATGAGCTGGTTTTCAATGACATTTACAAATTAACCGAGAACAAGCTGCGAGATTCAAAGGACCAGCAACTTACGGCTCTTTATAGCAATTTCCAGGCTCTCAACGGACGCAATCTACCTTACGCAGTCAGTATGTTGTCTAATGCGGGCAATAAAAATGTCCGTATAGACATCAAGTACTCCAGTGTTTCTGTAAATGAACCAGTTGATTTTCCATTCAGTGTTCCTAAAAGGTTTACAGTAAAGGATTAATTAGATAGATTTGCGCTCATGAGTCTTACCCGGTTGTTTTTAGTATTTGCATTCTTCTTTGTTACTGGTTCTGCATTCGCGCAAAGCAGCGCTGAGTTAAAGCGCCGTAAAGAAGCGCTTACCCGGGAAATAGAGATGCTGAGGAAATCTCAGAGTAATGTGGTTAACAATAAGCGACTGTCTCTTAAGCAGATCAATGCGCTGAATGCCCAGATCAGATTGCGGGAGGCCAAGATAAGCACGATAAACTCCGAAGTAAGGCTACTTGACAACCAGATTTCAGAAAACACCAACAATGTTCGATCGCTACAGAGCCAGCTGGTAAAGCTAAAAAAAGAGTATGCTGCCATGATTCTGTTTGCGTTCAGAAATCAAAGCTCGTATAGCAAGCTGATGTTTATTTTCGCTTCGAGCGACTTCAACCAGGCTTATAAGCGGCTAAAATATTTGCAGCAATTTGGAGATTACAGACGTAAACAGGCCAGATATATTCAGGATACGCAGCGGGAGCTGGGACATAAGATCCAGCAGCTGGATTACAATAAAAAAGAAAAGAGCACTTTACTTCAGGATCAGGAAAAAGAAAAAGTTACCCTGGGTAAAGAAAAAAGCAATCAGTCTGTACAGTTGAGTAAGCTCAGCAAGCAGGAGAAAGAACTCCGCAAAGAACTTACGCAAAAGCAAAGGGAGTCTGCAAGACTAAACAGAGCTATTCAGAATGCTATTAGCCGGGAGATCGAGGCTGAACGTAAAAGAGCTGCCGCAGCAGCGGCGGCGGCGGCGCGGGCAGCGGCAGCCAAGGGTGACGATGCAGAAGCAAAACCTGTAGCGTCGGGAACGAAGGTCCTCTCAGCTACGCCAGAATCGGCGAAAATGACCTCTGACTTTACCGGAAACCGTGGCAGCCTTCCATGGCCGGTAGCTAATGGAACCATTGTAGAACGCTTCGGTAGACACTCTATCGGGAATGTCTCTACTGAAAACAACGGAGTGAACATCCAAACGAATGAGGGTGCAACAGTTCGGGCAATTTTCGCTGGTACAGTAAGCAGTGTCATCAGTGTGAGCGGCTCTCAGGGGGTGATTATCCGACATGGTGAATACTTCACCGTATACACCAATTTACGTACCGTGAATGTTTCCAAGGGACAGAAGGTTTCAGTAAAGCAATCTATAGGATCCGTGGCAACAGACCCGATAGACGGAGGTACAGAAGTTCACCTCGAAATATGGAAGGGTACAACTCCGATGAATCCGGAGGGGTGGCTCGCCCGATAATTGCGACAATAAATAATAGCAGACAGCGTTTATTTTTATTCTATATTTGTACCATTAAAACAGTCTAAGATGTTAAATACTATATTGTTATTCCTTAACATGGGTACGCCTGAGCTGATGCTGATCTTGTTCGCGGTACTTCTATTGTTTGGAGGCAAGAAATTGCCCGAACTGGCAAGGGGACTCGGTAAAGGTATGCGCGAATTTAAGGATGCCTCTGATGGAGTAAAACGTGAGATACACCGGAATATCAACTCCATCAATGATGATTTAAATGTTGATCTGGAAAGTAGAAAGCAGGCCGACAATTCAACGAACAACAAACAGGAAAACCACATATAAAATCATAATATGTTTAATACAATATTATTAGTCGGACTAGGTGCACCAGAAATTATCTTAATTGTGGTTGCTATTCTACTTCTTTTTGGCGGTAAGAAAATCCCGGAGCTTATGCGCGGATTAGGAAAAGGTGTTAAAGAATTCAAGGATGCTAAAGATGGCGACTCAGATTCGGTTAACCACAACGACACGAAGACCTACTAGTCTTTAACACGATAAACTTTTTATTACTTTACCCCATATTCGGCATAATTGCCTGATATGGGGTTTTTCGATTTAGCAGAATTATGTACCTTCACGAAATGGAACCGTATATTTCCTTGCAAATCTTGCATGAAAAGATCAAAAAGGGCGAATTCACTTTATCAACAGTAGTAGATTACTATCTAGATCGGATTGAGGCAGAGTCTCACCTGAACGCCTTCATTGAGGTATACCCGGATGAAGTACGCAAACTTGCTCCTGCGATAAATGAAAAAATAGTAAACGGAACAGCTGGTAAGCTTGCCGGAATGGTGATAGGGATCAAAGATTTGATCTGCTTTAAGGATCATGGCGTTTCTGCCGGGTCTAAAATGCTGGAAAACTATGTTTCCATCTTTTCGGCTACTGTGGTTGAGCGCCTGATTGCTGAAGATGCTATTATTATCGGACGTCTGAATTGCGACGAATTTGCAATGGGAGGTTCGAACGAGAACTCCTACTTTGGGCATGTAAAGAATTATGCTGACAACACAAAGGTGTCTGGCGGATCTTCGGGCGGCTCTGCTGTGGCTGTTCAGGCAGGTCTCTGCATGGCAGCCCTTGGAACTGATACAGGAGGATCTGTAAGGCAACCTGCATCTTTTTGTGGCATAGTGGGATTGAAACCTACTTACGGGCGTGTTTCGAGGCATGGGATTGTAGCATATGCATCATCTTTTGACCAGGTAGGTCCGTTGACGCATTCGGTAGAAGACGCCGCTTTGATACTGGAGATTATCGCGGGACATGATAACTTTGATAGCACATCGTCTACCCTGCCGGTGCCGAAGTACAGTCAGCAACTATCTTTTACAGGTAAGAAGAGGATCGCCTACCTCCCCGAGACATTACATTCTGAAGGCTTGGATCCTGAGGTCAAGGCATTAACTGAGGCCATGATTAAGAAACTTCAAGACGAAGGTCACGCTGTGGAGCCTATATCTTTCCCTTATCTCGACTACGTAGTTCCAACATATTATATATTGACTACTGCAGAGTCTTCTTCCAATCTGGCACGCTATGACGGTGTTCATTACGGTTTCCGAAGCCCTAATGCAGTTGACCTTGAGTCGACTTATAAAAAGTCGCGGTCTGAAGGATTCGGAACCGAAGTAAAACGAAGAATAATGTTAGGTACTTTTGTATTGAGTGCAGGTCATTATGCCTCTTTTTACGGAAAAGCACAACGTGTAAGGCGTCTGATCAGAGAGAAGACGGAGGAGATACTTCGTGACCACGACTTCATATTATTGCCAACGTCTCCCGGTCCGGCATTTGGTTTGGGAGAAAAAACTGACGATCCTGTAGTGATGTATTTAGCTGATATTTTTACGGTGCAGGCCTCGCTGGCGGGCATCCCGGCTATATCCCTACCTGTAAGAAATAACTCAGAAGGACTTCCTTTGGGTATGCAATTAATAGGCAAACGCTTTGGTGAAACGGAGCTTTTAGCCTTTTCCAAATACGTTATGGATATGAACCTGGCCAATTAACCTTGCCCAGGTTCACGCCTATAAAAGAGAATGATGAAGAGAAGAAATGTGTTTATAGCGTTGATGTTGCTGGCTGGTGTTGATCGTGCTCTAAGTAGTCCAAAGTACACTTCAGTTGATTTTATCCAAATGAATGTGTCTGATGACTCCCTTGTCTATAAGCGGGCCCTGGAATCTATTCAAAACAGAGTTCCGCTAACTTATAATGAAACTGTACAGCGGTTCATTGAAACTTATATAAAGAATCAGCAAGGTCGATTTTCCCAGATGCTTGGCCTCTCTAAGTATTATTTCCCGATATACGAGAAGGTTTTTGAGAATCGAAACGTTCCGCAAGAATTAAAATATATATCCGTAATTGAGTCTTCACTGAACCCGCAGGCAGTGTCGCACATGGGAGCTACAGGTCCCTGGCAATTCCTGAATGAAGTGGGAAAACTTTACGGACTGGAGATCAACGATCGTGTAGACGAGCGTAAGGATCCATATCTTGCGGCCAATGCGGCAGCATCACACCTCCTCGAATCATATTATATGTACGATGACTGGCTGCTTGCCATTGCATCTTACAACTGCGGACGAAATAATATCAGGTGGGCTATGGAAAAAGCGGGTGGCAAGACGGATTATTGGTCGATAAGACCATATCTTCCTGTGGAAACTCAAAACTATGTTCCGGCCTTTATTGCCACGGCGTATATGATGAATCAGTACTGGAAGTATAATATTGTACCATCAGGAACTGATTTACCTATCGAAACACGGAACATTGTGGTAGATACAACCGTATCCTTCAGCTCAATTGCTGCAGTAAGTAACATCAGTCCGCAAGAGATTGCACGTCTAAACCCAGCATATCTGCAAGGTTCAATACCAGGAGCCAGTGGAAGTCCCAGGACCTTAATTTTACCAGCTAACAGAAGCCCATATATGGAACTGGTAAATGACGTTATTAAAGGAGTTCCTGTTTCCAATTCCAGGCTGCAGGCTGCCAATGCGCTCTTTTATAAGAATGCAGGTGGTAGTATCAGGCGCACAGGATATACTCAGGTCAAAGATCAGGTGATCAAGTACCGGGTTCAGCCTGGAGACACACTTTCATCAATTGCGGAGCAGTTTAAAGGAGCTACAGAAGAAGAGATTAAAGTCATTAACAAACTAGAAAACTCTTCTTCTATAAGAACGGGAATGATCTTGAAGATCATTGGCGGTTAGTCTTCTGCTATTTCGCCTGAGAAATAGTTATTTCAACGCGTCTGTTCTTCGCCCGACCTTCAGGCGTGCTATTTACCGCTACTGGCTTCGTATCACCTAAGCCGGTAGTAGAAACAGATTCTTCAGACAAGCCCATGCTCACTGCGTAGGCCTTAACCGATACCGCCCTCTTTTCAGACAGCCATTTATTATATTCAGGAGTACCTGTTTTATCAGTATGCCCTTCTATCAACAGTTTTGCTGATCCTTTTTCTTTTATGACTTCAACTAATTTTTTGAGCTTTTCTTTAGCTGGCTCGGTAAGGTAGGAGGAGTTCGTTGGGAAAAGAATTTCTGATGCAAATGTGACTTTAACGCCGCTTTGTACTCTATCCACCTGCGTTCCTGGAAGTTTATTCCGGTATGCATCGTATTCAGTGTCATCTGTTGTTTGCGTCTGGCTACTCGTTGGAGTTGAAACGATTGCCTTTTTACTTTTACAAGAACCTAAGGCTCCTACGGCAGCTACTGCTGCCATCATGAGAGTCTTTCTAACCATATCTATTTATTATTATTTAAGAAGCTAAAGCTATAAGATGAGAACCATCTATCGAAATCGGCTGACTTTTCTGCCGGCACAATGTTTATCGCCTTTATCAACCACTCACCTGCGCGGTTAAGCTTTATGTATGCCTTCCCATCATCATCTGTCACCTGAGAAGATGCAAATAGGCTCCCGGTAAGCGCCTTTGTTGTGACTGAGACATAAGCCTTCTTTACAGGCTCACCCTTCGACAGTACCTGAACGATAATATCCTCACCGTATTTCATCTTGTAAGGGTTCTGAAGAAGAACTATTTCAAATTCACTGTCTGTCTTGGCTTCATAGGCGTTGCCCGAGGCTTTTTCTGCTAACGTCAGCGTCTTGAGTGAATAATGATTATTCACAGAGAACAGCTGCTTCATTCCAGCTTTATCTGCAACCTCTGCAAAACCCTCTTCAGAAAACTGGTTGTTTAGTGATGTTCTGGACTTTTGTTCAACGCTATTAAATAGTTCGACTGAAGTTAAGTACAATCCAGAACTTTTATAAGGAACAGACAGGGATGACTTCACCACACCTGCACTATCAATGAGGCTCTCTGGTTTTGACCCCTGGTAATAGTTCGCGCTCTTAATTCGTGCATTTTCTACCTTACGATCTTCTGTGCTATCAAACTTATTTCCCCTGTATACCTCGATATCAAGTTTTTCTTTCCCCTTCAAAGCAAATGTCTGAGGTCGAAGGTAGTACTCCTGAGCCTGGGCAGCCCCGAACAACAGAGCAACAAGGATTGTGATATAGATTCGCTTCATTTACTATTTTTTAAAGTTCAAACTTACAAGTTTTTGAGGTGGCTTGAAACTATTGAATCCCTAATATGAACAAACATTTGCGTACAATCGCTTAAACGGGAATATTTTAAACGCTTTACCGGAATGTTTGTTAAACTACATATGCATATATGTCTTCATCGAAATAGTAGATATCTTATCACCCTGCTTTGTATCATTGTGGCAGGGACAATTATCTCCTGCAATAATGGAGATGTAAAAAACAAGCACCCGCAGGCAACTATGGGATCTGGAAATCGCGAGTTCGTCGATGAGAACAGCATTAACAACTATGCAGATTCAATAGATCTTAATCTTTCGGAATACGAAAAAAGAGAAAGTCTGATTTTTAAAAAGGAAGCGTACTCCTTCTATGTAACGAAGTACTCCAGCAACGGCAAGCCTGTTCTTTACGTAGAACGTAGTGACGAGGGAGAAGCTGGTTCCCTCGAAAGGAGTTACTATGTCAATGACACACAGCTACTGCTGTTTAAAGAAGTTATTTTCAGCTCTTTTAAAACCCCGCGTTACAGATCTGTCAGAAAATATTACAGAAGCAACGTGCTATTTCATGCTGAAGCCAGGCAGGCAGACAATGCAGCCGAGTTCAACGCCGCAAAATATGCGAAAGTGGAAGGCACTAAGCGTAAGGTTAATGAAGTGCTTGCTTCTCTGGAAAACGCCATCGCCAGAAAAGGCGAATTTGATCTGACATTTGAGGGAATAACGGAGTATCCAAAAGCAAGATATATCATCTTAAGCAGGGATGAACCCCAATCTTACAGATCCGAAATCAGGGTGGATATTGAGGATGACCTTATACGTGAGCTGGTTTCAAACACTGAAAAATACAAACGATCATCTCTTGATATAGAATGGAAAGTTAAAGATGGGGAAGCTTATTATCTAAAGGGAAAGATTAAAAAATGATCAACCGGCTACAAAGATCTCCGCCATCGGATGAAACAGGTAAAGACGTCCTGTGGTGAGCTCTACACACTTATAGCGTTTACGCAGCTTTTCAAGTTTCTTGAACTTTCTGCCACCTCGGATGGTAAATAAGGTTTCAGTGGGTATATTCTCAATCAGCAGTGTTTCCGCAGTATTAGGTTCTTTTATATTATAAGCTTGTATCGCCCTAAAAAGGTTTACATCCGTACAGCTGGATGCTGCTGGATTGCGAAGATAATTGCTGATTTCCACTTCGAGATCATCTGGAAAAATCTTCATTTCGAGAAACGGTTCCATCATTTTTCTAAAGTTCATCTTCCACTCCTGACCATGTGGCTTAACCTTACCCTTATGCTCGTTCCAGGTCAGCAGGTGTGCGAATTCATGAACAGTAGTAATTAAAAAACCATAAGGGTTCAAATCGCCGTTCACCGATATTCTATGATTGAATCCTTTATGTCGGGCTCTATAATCCCCCAGCTTCGTAGCGCGCTTTCGCGCAACTTTAAAATCACACCTATAGTAGTCTATCCACCTGTCAATGAGCGGAACTGCTTGCTCTGGAAGGTACTTGGACAATGTATGCGTTCTGTTCACGCCGTTATTTTAAAACGTTATAAACGAGTAAACTGGCGAAATAAGCCAACAGGGTCATATAGGTAAACTGAATAGCAGGCCACTTCCATGACTTCGTCTCCCGATATACAATGGCGATTGTACTGATGCACTGCATCGCAAAAGCGTAAAAAATCATGAGAGAAAAAGATGATGCGAATGTAAATACAGGCAAGCCTGTATTAGGATTTATAGCATTTCGCATTTTATCTGTTACTGACGATATATGAGCTTCATCATCGCTAACGCTGTAAATCGTTGCCATCGTACCCACAAAAACCTCTCTCGCGGCAAAAGATGTGATTAGTGCAATACCGATCTTCCAGTCATAACCTAAGGGTACAATAGCGGGCTCTATGAACTTGCCAACCACTCCAGCATAAGAAGATTCGAGAAGCTCTGAAGATTTATGCAGTTCCAGCTCTTCAGGAGAGTACTGACCCACAACTTCCTGGGACTGGTACTTTCTCTCCACCTCAGCACGTTTTCCGGGAGGACCGTAGTTGGAAAGCGCCCACAATACGATAGAAATGGCAATTATGACCTTACCTGCTTCAAGAACAAAGGTCTTTACCTTTTCATACATCGTCAATAGAACATTGTCCCAGCGAGGCATCCTATATACAGGCAGTTCCATGATGAAATAGCCTTTCTCTTTAGCTTTTAAAATATACTTGAAAGCGAGGGCCGCGAGAATAGCAGCAACGACGCTGATTAAGTACATTCCCATTAGCGCAATGCCCTGCATATTTAGGAATCCTGCAACCATAGTATCTGGAACCACCAGAGAAATCAACACGGTATAAACCGGCAGTCGGGCAGAACAACTGATTAGCGGAACAACCATTATAGTGATCATACGGTCTTTCCAGCTTTCAATATTTCGGGTGCTCATAATAGACGGCACCGCACATGCAAGACTCCCTATCATTGGGACTACAGACTTTCCATTCAAGCCTACTTTACGCATCACCTTATCCATCATAAAGGTAACTCTCGCCATATATCCTGTATCTTCAAGTATGGATATAAAGGCAAACAGAATGGCAATTTGAGGGATAAATACCAGGACACCACTCAAGCCTGCGATAATACCATCGCTAAGCAGGTCGGTCAGGACTCCCGCAGGGAGGTGTTCATGTATAAGCCCTGTTAACCATACGAAAGCACCTTCTATGAGAGCCATTGGAACCTCTGACCAGGCAAATATGGCTTGAAAGATCACGAAAAGAATAAGGAAAAAAATAAGGAACCCCCAAACTTTGTGCGTGAGTATGTGGTCTATTCTATGGCTCGCAGACTTCTTGTCGGCCTTGGGCGCAGATGTGACGGTATCTGCAAGAACCTTATTAATAAAATTGTATCGTGCGATTGTTTCTGTCGCTTTCGAAGTGTCAGAATGGAATGAAAACTCTTTTTCCAAGTCTTCAATCCTATTGCTTTTATCCTCGGCAAGAAAACGGAGGTTTTCATGCTGATGCGCCATCTGAAGAGCGACATAGGGTGAATCCACCAGCAATTCTTCCCTGATTTTCTCAATCAGACCGGGTGCCAGCTCAGAAACGTTGATGGTATCCTTTTGCAGTGGCTGAGGAGATGTAAAAGCAATCGCCTCCTTCAACTTATTGATATTTGTACCTTGTCTTGCGCTGATTGGGATAATCTGGACACCAAGCCTTTCCGACATAGCATCAACATCGATATCTATCCCTTCCTTTGTCGCCAGATCCATCATATTTAAAGCGATAATGACAGGTATCTTCAGATCGGCAACCTGCGTGTAAAGTAACAGATTCCGTTTAAGATTGGTTCCATCAACGACAACTACTACTACGTCGGGAAAGGAACTATTCTGCTTATCCGCCAGAACTTCGAAAACAATCGTTTCGTCTTTGCTTTTCGGATAAAGGCTATAAGTTCCCGGAAGGTCAATAATTTGGGCAACTCTATTATCAGGAAGTTTGCAAACACCTGTTTTTTTATCGACAGTAACTCCAGGAAAATTGCCGACTTTTTGATTGAGGCCCGTTAAGACATTAAATAGAGTAGATTTACCTGTATTTGGATTACCAACTAGAGCTACCTTCAATTCGCTTTTCACTTATATCTGATCCAATATTATTGTTGAAGCTTCCTGCATACGCAGGCTCAGCTGATAGCCGGATACGGTAATTGCCATAGGATCTCCGAGAGGTGCAAAGCGATCCACGAGAATCAACTCGCCTGGTAAGCATCCCATTTCCATCAATTTCACAGACATTTCAAGATCTGTAAACTCTTTAACGACACCTGATTGCCCCGGTTGTAACTGTGATAGCTTCATATCTCTTCAAAAATAGGGCTTATTTGAAATAAATCCAAATAGCGCATGTCACGCGCATCACCTTTTATTGTAAAAAAGCTATTTCGACTTATTAAAAGTCGGACACTTACACCCTTTGTGGAAGATTCCGCAGGACGAAAGAAGGAACAAAGAGAGGAAAATTGCGATTATGAGGTTAAAAGGCTTTACCATATCTATCCCAGTTTAGACAGAAGTAACTAAATACCGACATCGAAACGCCCAGCGCATCACAAAAGAGGTCCCACCAATCTCCAGATCTGTATGTAAACACTTTCCATTGTAGCAATTCGATAAATGCGCCAAAGAAAACAGAAAACAGAACGATCTTCACTACAGTAGATAATCTGAGTGTCTGAGCCTTCTGCTGTTTTAGCTTGCCTCTTAGAATAAGGGATGTGAGAACAAAAAATAGTCCGGTATGCACCAACTTGTCGAAGCCCTCAAAGAATGAAGCTTCATTGTCAGTGATACTACTCATATGCATATTGCAGAGGATTAATACCAGTATCAGCCAAATAATAGACAGATACTGATATCTTAGATTTTGAATCATTATAGGCCTATCTGGTCTTTGTATTCATCAGCCGATAGAAGACTATTTAATTCCTCGGGCGAGTTGATTGCAATTTTAACCATCCATCCATCTCCGTAAGGATCTTGGTTTACTAGTTCAGGTGCGGAATCCAGTTTTTCGTTGAGCTCCAACACTGTACCTGTAACAGGCATAAACAGGTCAGAAACGGTCTTTACAGCCTCAACAGTTCCAAACACTTCGTCTTTTGCTACTTCGGCACCAATGGTATTGATATCAATGTAAACGATGTCCCCTAATTCACGCTGCGCGAATTCAGTAATGCCGATGACAGCCTCATTACCATTTACCATGATCCACTCATGATCCTTTGTGTACTTTAATTCTGAAGGGAAATTCATGTTGTTTTTTTTTCAAAAATAGCTGAATGAAATTACATTCCAATTATCACTGGACGGTAAACCTGAGATTTATTCCAAAATTGCTGAAGGCGGTATTGAAAGTTTGAGACGTATAAGGTTTTGAAACACTGCCATCATAGAACAATCGAATGTTCAGCCTCTGATTCAGAAAATAATCGATCGACGGTCTCAATGCAATATTTTTGGCGCCGGAAAAGACCTCGGATTCTTCCACATCAGCCCTGTAGACAACTGTTTTCCTATCGTTAAGGGCGAAGTCAAGCTTGAAGTTTACATCGTTTTTAGTTTTTCTTCCACTTAAAAGTCCAAAAGGAAACCGGAAATCTGATGATCTATATCCAAATCCAAAGATGATTCCATTATCCTGCTGTTGCGCGAGTTGACTGTTGGTAAGACTTAAGCTTAATCCTCTGGATTTTCTGAATTCAAAATTGGCTGACAGATTGTTCTTTAGCCGGAAATCCACGCCGATCAAAGGAACGAATTGCTCAAACAACATAACTTGAGAAAACTGATAAATTGGCAAATAATTGCCCTGGCCGTCTTTCACACTGACAAAACCATTCTCCTCTTTATACCGGGCAAGGGAGGAAAAGCCGTTTATACTGTAAGTTGAACGATAGCTGTGATTCAAGTTGAACGACGCGAAATTGCTAAACATTTCATACTTGGTTAATCCGTTATAGGTTACCCGCCAGTTAGGTATTGGAATTTTCGGTAAACTGGTTAGACTCACTGCCTCTGCGCTTTTACCAGTATACGCTGCAATAAACGATGCGACAACGACATCCTGAGAATTCTTGTCATAACCGTTACTATACCCGTTCGTCGAGCCAACTGAATTAGGATTTAGCGCGCCCAATCTGGATGAAATAATTTTCCTGTTCTTTTCAAACTGCCTGAACATGTCAGCATTATCAATCGATGAGAAGCTCGTTCTGAGCGCTGTATAAGAGATGCTGTAATCGCCAGTAGTGATAGGGGCTTGACTTTCAAAATCATCAACTAGCGAATTATATTTGAAGTTAGTAGAGAAGTTAAAGCTTGAATTCTTGGTAGTAGTAAGTTCTACTCTAAGATCCTTCAGTGGTTCAATGGTGGCCCTTATACTAATGTCTTCCTTCTTACTGGTTACGTATAGCTGATTAAGAAGTGTATCTCTACTGATCCAACCGTTAGCTACAGCCTTCGGGCGAATGTCTCTCTGACTTCCGAAAAGGAACGCCCAACCAGGAGCATTTTCATCCAGGTCATATCCGAATACGTTTGTTCCCGGTGTATATCCAGGCAAGAATGTTCCCTGGGTAAGTGTGTACGCACCTGTTACATTCTTAACCCCGGTTATTAGCTCTTTGAGGACGTTTGAAAATGAGAAAGATTCCTTACCTTTTTGCCTTAACGCACCAAACTTGTTGTAAAGCCTAACCATGTTAAGAGTAGGGTTTACCTGTATAATTCTTGAATTCTGAATGGTGTTGCCAAGTGTGATTGAAGGATCACGCAGTGTATTTGCAGACTCAGTTGTCCAATTGAAGCTTGTACCATACCTTATTGCCGCACTCGTCCAGTTCAACGCCGCTACTTTGCTTAATGGGAGATTATAAGTAATGTTCAAGTTGTGATCGTAATCTGTAGTCCGCCCCAATCGTTTGAGATTTTCCCAAATAGTATCTCGTGCCATACCATTTATACGACCCTGAGGTTCATCAATAATTGAATAGTTTGTTGCATTAAAATCGAGTTGCAGAGATCTGGTAAGATTCCAGCTAATGCCATATAGTCTGCTCATGCGGAAATTCTTGTTGAATGTACTCAGAGGCAATACGTTCGCCGGGTCATTGTCCCTCAAACTATTTTCCGCGTATAACCTATCTACGTCAATTCTAAAATTTAGAACAGAAGGCAGCAGATTGAAATTAATGTCTCTTAACAACGCAAGTGTATTTGTCTTTATGATTTTCTCAAAAGGCACTATTGGCTGAGGTTTACTGCTGTAACTGTAAGCAAGACTGGCCCGATATGTCTTTTGAATTGATCTTTCGTTAATAAAGTCGCGATGATCATACTCGTTATAGGCATAGGAAGCGGCCCAGTTTTCAATATCCCAAAGTCGCACTTTATCTGATGGATCCATTCTGACTTTTCTCACATTATTGAAGTTGATACTCCGCCGCCGTGTGTAGTCATCTACGATACGATGAATGGAATCTCTTTGTTTGTCCGATAGCCCCCTTAACATGGTCTGTAATTCCACATCCTGATAACCTGGATCGAATTGAGGGATACTGCGCTGTGAAGACCAATTCAGGAATACTGGAATTTGCATTCCGGACCGTTGTGGAAAGAACTTTCCTAGCTCCAGCGAGGATGCAAGATCAAAGAATCTGTCATCAGACCGATTTCTCTCACTCGTACGTCTGTCGATAGAGCCAAAGCCGACAGTGCTCTTACTTCCGGATACAGTCACATCTGCAAAATCGGCCAATTTTGCATTTAATCGTGCTGTAGCAGCCCAGCCTCCCCGCTCATCAAACTCCGACAGACGTAATTCGTTGAACCAAACCTGGCCGGATTTGTCCAGCCCGTCGTCTCCCGTACGACCTCCTGCGCTTCTAAGTGGATTTTTCACTCCGAGCATATATACGCGTACTTTGCTTAGATCTGGTTGTCCTACCACCCGGATCGTACGTTCCCCATCAGGAAATTCAAAAGGTATGTTGATTGGCCATGGAGCACCTTCTATAATAGCTCTGTTCCGTGCAACCTTCGCTTCCTGAAGTCTTTTAAATTCAAGACTTAACTTGTTGCTTTCCGGCCAGATAGCATAAGCATCATTCGAACCGGGAGAAGTGACATCCAAAGGAATCTCATATTCATAGTAGTTGTCCTGATTGTCACTCCCTATCCTGATTATGGCCGAGAGCTCCTTATTACGAAGTTGATCTCCCTCAGCATGTATGAACATTTCAATCTTCCCGTATGATCTAAAGTCGGTATAAGCAGTCTTAAAAGCTGCCCTGGCGTACCCATCTCTCAGCTGAGATACCTGAAGAGCTAAGGACTGCTCATTCTGCTCTGCATCTCCCCTATAGCTACTCAAGTCTCTTTCCCGGGTAATTCCAGGTGGAATAACATACGGAATCGGAGTACGCTTTCCATTCTCCTCTATGTTAATTGTACTCACCTCTACAACGGAATTGTCCAAACCAGGATTGGTTCCCAGGGCAGGATCAGTCAACACCTTCGCCGGATTTCCTTCGGAGTTGTATTTTCTCCATTCACCCCTTACCAACTGCAACTTGGCCATTCTGAGCACCGCCGAATCCGGGAAGTTGGTTAGAAACATTCTCATAAATCTGATTGACCGGAAATCCTCGATTCCACCAACCCGCTGTTGGTACTGACTTATCGGGATTCTAAACTGATACCAGGATACTTGTTGCGTACTGCCATTAGCAGCTTTAACGCTTGACGTCACCTTATCAGTAATGAAGTTCTGGCCTACAACCATATCCTCGGGCCTTATAGACACCTTATATTGGAAGTATTCATCAGTAAGCGACATATTATTGTCCCGATTTATGTCTTCACCATCCGGCAAAGATGTAGACGCTGCATTGTTCAAACCGGTTTCAGATAAAGACTGATCGGCAGTTCTGGAATTTCCCTGAGTATTGTTGTATCGCTCGTAGCGCTTCAATATCCCTGCATTCTCGTTATCCAGCTCAGCGTCTCTGTAGTACCTGAAATTATCTGATGACGGATCTTGTTTAAGCTCTGTTGCTGCACTCCCTTGCAAGCGGGGTACGATTTGATTGATAAAATCAGAGAAGTGCCGATTTTCTGCATCATCATTAAGGCCGTCAAGACCAACGTCCTGTGCATTTCGTGCTGCAGCACTATTTTCAAAAGCTTGATTGACGGGCTGTAGTTTTGGCACCCTGCCCCATTTGGTCAACTCAGTTTGGGTATCAGATCCATCTGCAGGCAAGCCATTCTCCAGGGATTTTCTACCGTCTTTCAAGATATCCTCTGATATATTTCCCAAATTAATGTACATATCGCCACCCTTGGAGCCTGGCTTATATATAAACGGATCCATCATCCAGATCTCTACGTACTCAACGTTCTGGGCCTCGAAGTCTGTCGATTCAAGTTTCCTGAATAGCCCTCCCCATCTTTTTTCAGGATTTGACAAGGTACCGTCAGGGTTCACATCGTTGATCGTAAAGTTATAAGGCCCCCGTTGCTTCGGATAAAATGCAAGATCAAGTGTGGGTAACGTTAATGGTATGCCTGTGACGGACTGCTTGAGAGGAAAAACTTCCTGCTCAAAAACCTGTCTTACATAGTGATTAGACAACTCGTCAAGCCCGCCTGGAAGCCCGGAAGAAGCAAGTGAACTTCCCCTCCTGTAAAAAACAGGGTCAATGTTATAAAATGCGAGTCTGGCTCTGTTAAATCCATAAGCCAGGTCATCGTTTAACTCCGATTCAGGAAAGAACTTAGGTGTACTGGATATCTGCCAGCCAACTGCACTCTTTAAATCAATAACTGATCTTGTTCCCTCAAAATCATCCAGATAACTGACCCCTCTGCTTCCCGCAAAGTCCAGTGCCTTCGAATGTCCGGGAATAAGGTTGGCGTACTCGCCGGATAAAGTAATCCGGGATGGTTCTTTGGTACGTATAAATGGGATCTTGTTAATCAAATGTGTTAAGAAGCGAGAATCTGAGCTGTAATTGGCATCAATTCCCCAGATAGAATTGGAGATAGGTTCATCTCCGATATTGACCTTTGCTGACAAAGGTTTTTCCGAAAGGCTCATAAATGTACCACCCAGGTGCAATTTGTCATTAAGTGCGTAATCTAACCTTGATCCGAACAAGGATCGCTGTTGAAGTCCAAAAAGCTCATTGCTTTCCAGCTTAATACGAATCGGCTGTCCGGATCGCAACATGGCCTCATTAAGTATACGAACTCTACCGATGGTGTAATCAACTGTATAATCCGTTCCCTCTACAAGCGGTAAGGTACCTGAAATAACCTGAACAGAACCTTCGGGAACATTGGTGGCGTTCAACTGGAACTCAGCACTGACATCTGATTGGTAAGTTCCTTTAATGATGTAGCGGTTATTTTTTTGAAAGAGTTGTTGTGCATTAGTACGGGTAGAATCATAAAGTGCCTGAAATACATACTTGTTTACCAAGCCCTGCTCAGATGAGGTAAATCGAGCGGCCAAATCACGCCCAAAGGGTTCAATTAGCGGAAAGGTTATTCTTCCGTACTGAGGATCGATGGTTATACCCTCTACAAAATCAAATACACCATCAGGTCCTGAATTGTTAATTTGATCAAGATTATCCAGGTTGGTAAGATTGAGCCACAACTTACCTGTGGTATTCTGTCCTTCTGCAATTTGCGGCTTTTCCACACCAGTACTTTCATCGAGACGGAAAATATTCAATTTGAAATTTTCTCTTCCAATCTGATAAGCGCCGAGAGCGTATATATTCTTCATCATGAGGTCCCAGGTTGGGAGGCTCGTCTTCAGATTCTCGTTCTTCAGTAACTTGGTGAGTAAAGCCCGCGGGGCATCAGGGTTCACCGGCACATCGGTGGCAAATTGTCCTACCTGATATTCCGTCCCGTTAATAGTATAACGATAAGCTACAGCTAACACTTCATCAGCATTAAGAGCAAAATTAAGCGAGATATATCCCAGGCGAGGATTTAGGACATATTCCTGATCGGTAAGTTTACGTGCATACGAAAGTTTGGAATAATTATCCGTGCCACCATATCCCTGGAAATAGTTATAGACAAAATTAGAGTTACTTAATGTGGCACCTTCCGGCAATTTTTCCAGCAAATCATTGGATTGCTGAGGAAACCCCGGGTCATTCGTACCTGCAGGATAACGTGAATAGCCTGCGCCACCCTGAAAAAGTTGACGTTGGTAAGGAGTGTTTTCCCCAAGATCCATTAATGCCAGTACATCCCGGGAATCTGCAGAACTATTAGCGCGGTTGGTTATCCAAACTTCAATTTTGGTAATATTTATATTGCTCTTGATCAGCGGGATTCTTTCGAGTGCCTTGTTGTATTCTTCTCGAAAATAATGGGCAAGAAAGTAATGTTTATTTGCCTCATAGTTGTCGGCGCTTATGCGAAACTCGTTCTGTTGCGCCCCGTTAGCTACGGTAATCTCCCGCTGCTGTGACTTTTGCTGCGAAATAACACTCGTTACATTTAATCGCCCGAACTGAAGTTGAGCTTTCACACCAAACAGGGCCTGACTTCCTGTGATTAAAGTTGAATTAAGAGGCAAGCTGACATTCCCGATTTCGAGCCGCTGCAAAATATCGTCAGCATTTCCCGCCTTGTCAATTTTTATTTGGTTCTCAAAATCGAATTGTGCTTCTGAGTTATAGTTCGTTGCTATACGTAACCTGCTTCCCACCTGACCTACTACGTTCATCTGAATGCGTTGGTCAAAGTCAAGACTAAATTGCTTCCTCTGCCTCTCTGTTAAAATCGGGTTCTCGTTACGATTAATCCTTCCTCCGAGAGTAACATCCGCCGTACCCTGAGGTCTGATACTTATTGTTGATCCCCCAAAGATTCGTTCAAATACAGGATTCTGAATATTTAAAGCTGGAATGAGCGGGCTTGACCGCCTGACACTATCCCTCGAAGTAGAGATGGTGCGCTTCAGATCACTTCTGATCTGCTGGTCGACATACTTCTGATATTCTTCAATGGTCAGATATCTTGGAGCCCGGTATAACTGCTCTCCAATTCTTTCCTGAATAACATACCTACGCGTGGCAGGATCAAAGACAACTGATTGTTCTATGTTATTCGGATTCGGCAGGAATAAAGAAGGTGACTTTTTATGGTCAGAAAAAAATGAATCTTTAAATGGAAAGGGTATTTTAAGACTATCGCGCTGAGGCCTCTGTCCCCTAACATACACCGGCAAAGCAAGCAATAACAGGAATAGGCATCGCAACAGAAACAAAACAGAGGTCGGTTTCAAACCATTAGCTTTTATTTTGTTATTACAAGCTCTTTAGTGCGAGCTTAATTAGCTGCTCTATAGAAAGGTTAGCAGGCTCTCGCTTTATAACATTATCGATCGCCTTCTCCGCAGCATTTTTAACAAATCCAAGCATGACTAAGGCTGAAAGAGCCTCATCTTTAGTTGTGTTATATTGTGGAACGGAGGTAAGAGTGTCGACCCCTTCTTTTTTGAGCTTGTCTTGAAGCTCGAGGATCATCCTTTGCGCCGACTTTGGACCAATGCCCTTGATTCTTTGAATTAGAGGCACATCACCTTTCACAATTGCCTGTTGGATCTCATCAGGGGTAATAGACGACAGAATCATTCTCCCCGTGCCCGGTCCAATCCCGGAAACAGATATCAAATGCAGAAACAAACGTTTTTCGCTTTCATCAATAAAGCCATAAAGCGTGTGCGCATCCTCTTTAATATGCTGCCAGACGAAAAGCTTACAGCGCTCCCCCTCTGGCAGCTTTGAATATGTATTGATCGATATATTGATGTGGTAGCCTACCCCTCCCGCCTCAATAATCACATAGGTGGCACATTTAAAAACAAGTTTACCATCAATATAAGCGAACATATTCGATACTAGCTATTTGACGCTTCTTCAAGCTTCTCCTGGACATCTACGACTGCGATCGTTGCCATGTTGACAATTTCTCTTACCGAGCTACCCATTTGCAAGACATGAACAGGCTTGTTCAATCCAAGTAAAATCGGCCCTACTGCTTCTGCCTCACCAAGTTCCTGAAGTAGTTTATAGGCAATATTCCCCGATTCAAGGTTCGGGAACACCAATGTGTTAGCTGGTGAGTCTACCAGCTTACTGAAGGGGAAATTCTCCTTTAATAATGTACTATTAACAGCAAAATTTCCCTGCATTTCTCCGTCTACGATTATCTCCGGATAGCTTTCATGAAGGATTCGCGCTGCCTCACGGGTCTTGTTGGGAATTTCTCCCTCGTTCGATCCGAAATTGGAGTAAGACAAAAGTGCGATTCTTGGAGTAACATTGAACTTACGTACCGACTTGTCCAGAAGGAGACTTATACTCACCAGCTCCTCTGCCGACGGATCTTTGTTCACCGTTGTATCACCAAAGAAAATCGGACCTTTTTTTGTAAGCATCATATACATACCCGCAACCCTGTTGATCTTAGGATCTGGCCCGATCACTTGTAAAGCAGGCTTCAGCGTAGACCCGTAGTCTTTCGTTAACCCTGAGATCAGTGCGTCAGCTTCTCCGAACTCAACCATGCTTGCGCCAAAATAATTGCGATCGCGCATAAGCTTTCTTGCCTGAAACAAGCTGATACCTCTGCGCTGTCTCTTCGAATAAAGATATTGTGCATACTGTTCCAACCGCTCTTCATCCTCAAACGGGTCGATAATAGATACGCCGTTTAGATCAAGATCATGCTCTTTTATGGTTCCAAGAATTGATTCCCGATTGCCAAGCAAAATAGGAATCGCTATTCCTTCTTCCTTCACAATCTGTGCCGCTTTCAATATCTTATAGTGATCGGCTTCTGCAAATACGACACGCTTCGGAGCAGACTTCGCCCGACTGCTAAGTGCTCTTAAAATCGCATCTTCTGCTCCTAATCTTCTACTTAACTCTTCTTTATATGCATCCCAGTCGGTAATCACCGTACGTGCCACTCCTGATTCGATTGCCGCCTGCGCAACTGCTGATGAAACAACCGTGATCAACCGTGGATCCATAGGTTTCGGAATGATATAGTCTTTTCCGTACCGGATATTGTGCAGGTTATATGCCAGGGTTACTGCTTCCGGAACAGGCTTCTTCGCCATATCTGCGATAGCTCTGACAGCCGCAATCTTCATGGCCTCATTAATGGTAGTGGCCCGCACATCCATTGCCCCTCTGAAAATATATGGAAATCCAAGAACGTTGTTTACCTGATTAGGATAATCGGATCTGCCGGTAGCCATAATGATATCTTTTCTCGTCTCCGTTGCAAGTTCATAAGATATCTCAGGATTGGGATTGGCCATTGCGAAAACGATCGGATTTTCAGCCATCGTTAAAAGTGCCTCAGCAGAAAGTGAATCAGCAGCAGAGAGCCCTATGAAGACGTCTGCGTCCACCATTGCCTCTTCAAGTGAGTGCAAATCCCGATCTGTAGCAAACTCTGCTTTTAGAGGATCAAGTTTCGCCCTGTCTGAACGTATCACACCAGAGCGGTCAACCATGACAATATTCTCTTTTTTCGCACCAAGACTAACATATAGCCTTGAACATGATATTGCGGCTGCTCCTGCACCATTTACAACAATGCGGATAGTTTCAATATCTTTACCCTGTAACTCACAGGCGTTCAGTAAAGCTGCAGCGGAAATAATAGCTGTGCCATGCTGGTCATCATGCATCACAGGAATGTTCATCTCTTCCTTCAGCCTGCGTTCTATCTCGAAACATTCGGGGGCTTTGATGTCTTCGAGATTTATACCTCCGAACGTTGGCTCTAAAGCCTTAACAGTATTAACAAATTCATCTATATTGGTCGTATTCAATTCCAGATCGAATACGTCGATATCAGCAAATATCTTAAAAAGAAGACCTTTACCTTCCATTACAGGTTTTCCCGCTTCAGGTCCGATGTTCCCAAGCCCTAGAACTGCTGTTCCATTACTTATAACTGCGACAAGATTTCCCTTTGCAGTGTACTTATAAACATCATCTGTATTTTCGGCTATCTTCAAGCAAGGTTCTGCAACCCCGGGAGAGTAAGCTAAAGTTAAGTCTCTTTGGGAATTGGTAGGTTTTGTTGGTACAACCTGAATCTTACCAGGACGGCCTTGTGAGTGATAATCTAACGCGTCCTTTTGTCTATTTAATTTATCCATTTGGCCCATTTAGTGCGGCAAAACTACAACTCTTTGTAGACAAGAAAGTGAAAATGTGATTTTTTATATTAATCAGCACTTCGTTTACCTTCTTTCCATTGCTTGCTAAAAGATTTCTGCGCAACACGGGGTAACTCCCGGTGCTCTCCCCAGCTTTTCTTGAAGAAAGTTTTCAGTATATAATTCTTGAATTTGCCGCCCAACAGATCGACCCAACCCCGCTTCAGCATAGATGCACGCCATCCCTTCCATCCCATTTCCTCGACTTTCGGGGCCATGCCCTGCACCACTGAGTCCCTGCGATTAAGCAACAACATCTTATGTATATCTATTTTGACCGGACAAACTTCTGTACACTTTCCGCATAGGCTAGATGCATAGCTCAGGTGTTTAAAGTCTTCCATTCCATCCAGATGCGGAGTAATAACCGAACCTATAGGACCACTATAGGTGGTTTCGTAAGTGTGTCCTCCAACGTTTTTATAAATCGGACAGGCATTCAGACAAGCGCCACAACGGATGCAATATAGGCCCTGGCGTTGGTCCTTCTGAGCTAAAAGATTTGTACGTCCGTTATCCAGCAGAACCACATACATCTCCTCGGGACCATCGGTTTCACCTTCCTGCCTCGGACCGCTGAAAATGCTGTTATAAACAGTAAGGTTTTGACCCGTCCCGTGGGTTGATAGCAATGGCCAGTACAGATCAAGGTCACTTATTGACGGAATCATTTTTTCTATTCCGACTATCGCGATATGAATACGCGGAAAAGTAGTGGTGAGCCGGGCATTACCTTCATTCTCTGTAACAGCCACACTCCCGGTGTCAGCGATGAGGAAATTTGCACCTGTTATACCGACGTCGGCTGTAGTGTACTTTTCACGAAGAAGTTCTCTCGCTTTGGCGGTCAGCTGTTCCGGAGTAGCATCTACAGGAGTTCCAAAACGCTCATGAAAAAGCTTTGCAATGTCTTCCTTGCTCAGATGCATCGCGGGAGTAACAATATGGTAAGGTTTTTGACCTAGGAGCTGGACAATATATTCACCCAGATCGCTTTCAACAGACTCAATATTGTTCCGCTCCAGAAATTCATTCAGGTGGATTTCCTCCGTGGTCATCGATTTTGATTTGATCACCGTGCGGGCATTCGCCTTTTTGATAATCTGCAAAATCTCTGCCTGAGCTTCTTCTGCATCGTTTGCCCAAATGACTTTTCCTCCGCGCTTCAGGAAATTCGCTTCAAATTCAGGAAGAAACTTATCCAGGTTCTCCATCACCTTCCACTTAATCACATGGGCCTTCTTCTTAGACTGCTCTAAATTTGCGAGCCGTGACAAACCCCGGTTAACAGCTGTTGTGTACCTCCCGATGTTAAAATTAATAACCCTTCGGTGGTCCAAATCAAATGCTTTCTCTTCTGAGGTAATTTGAAATTGCTCCGCAAGTTTTGTCATAAGTGATATTTGTATTACAAATTAAGCCATTTTTTCCGGACTGCAAATTGTTGTGCAGATGCGTCTTTTGAAGCTTCGATACGGAACTTTGCCTTATTTTCTTTTTTCAATGCTACCGCAAGCGTGCGCACAAGGCCGTCCCGGGATAATAGAATCGTAACCTTTTCGCCGACCTGCTTACTGCTGATTAACTTATCAAGAGCAACAGCATCTACGATCCGGTTTCCGTTCACTGCTATAATTTCATCGTTCACACTAATTCCATCATTCCAGGCAGTACCTCCCCTAACAACGCTACTTACTGTAAGTCGCCCTTCCTTAATAGCGGCTACTAATCCTAATGATGGCTTAACTGATCCCGCGTTATCATCTATAAGGGCTAAACCTGCATGGTCCAGGTGAAGATTGAAGTTGATAGGTAATGCTTTATGAACATAATCGCGGTAAAAGTTGTCCAAAGATATTCCGCCGATCTTTTCAGCCATAGCTTTGAATTCTTCACTGCTGAACCCACGCTTCTGTTTCAGGTAGTACTCGTCATACATGGCCTTCAACACATCGTCCAAGCCTTTTGCACCCTTCGTTGCGTTAATAATCTCCAAATCCAGAACCATTCCTAAGACCGCACCTTTGTTATAGTAAGAAATCCCCGTGTTCTTTGAATTCTCGTTAGGGCGGTAGTACTTGATCCAGGCATCAAAGCTGGATTCAGCTACAGGTTGCACCCCCGCACCAGGTTGATTTGTCACAGTTTCAATATCGGCGCACAGCACGTTCAGGTAGTTCTCCGGAGTGTACAGTTGCGTACGTCTCAACATCAAATTATCGTAATATGCCGTAAACCCCTCGGATATCCAGAGATCAGTTGTGTAATTCTCATTGCTGTAATCAAACGGTCCTAAGGCCTGCGGGCGTAGTCTCTTCACATTCCACAAATGGAAATACTCATGTGCAACGAGGCTCATGAAATCCTTATAGCCTTTATCTGTAGCATATGCATCCCGCGATGCGCCCAAAACTGTGGAATTAAGATGTTCGAGACCGCCGCCGCCCGACTGAAAGTTATGTACAATAAAAACATATCTCTTGTTTGGCATATGCTTAAAAATAGCTGTCTCCGCTTCGATGATCTTAGTCATATCGGCAGACAACTTCGCTTTATCATAATTTCCGCCCCCATACATCGCCACTTCATGCTTCACACCTGCAGCCGTAAACTCAAAGATATCCTGATTACCGACCTCTATCGGGGAGTCAAACAGCACATCAAAGTCAGACGCATAATAGGTGAACGGCTTACCTTTTACCAATTCTAGTCCTGTCGAAACCTTTTTCCATCCTTCGTACGGCCGGATCACTACCGTTGCAGGCCGTTGCAATAGTCCTTCAACATACATAAATGTCCCGGTGGGAGAAAGAAATGCGTGCGAATCATCTACAAAGCTCGTACGAACCGACACTTCAAACGCGTAGACTTTGTAAGAAACTTCAATCTTCTTGCTACTGGCAGTAGAGATCCGCCATGTATTTTTATTTACTTTTCTGAAGGGAACAGTTTGCTGACCTGCTGATACTGAAAACTGCTCAACATTTTTTGAAAACTCTCTCACCAGGTAGGAGCCAGGAGCCCAAACAGGCATTTTTATATCGATGGAATCAGTCTTAATGCCTGAGATATTCATCTTTACATCAGCGTAATGAGCCTGAGGCTCCGAAAACGACACTTCAAACGAGATTTCCGTCTGAGCATCAGCACTATCAACAGAAAATACCATACAAAAAAGTACAATGACGGGGTAAAAGAACAGCTTATTCATATTCAGACACAAAAGTAGTGATTTAGACCATATCATTATCAGCCTAACAAAGAGTAAAATACTTGATACACCCTAAAAAGAGCCACTTTTTCACGTATTTTAATGTAATTTGGTTTTTACTAAACGAAGGCAGTATTATTGCTCTCCCCTCTCCTACTGTGTAAATTAATATATGAAACTAAAATACCTTTTCTATGCTCTGCTGATCGGAGGGCTTGTCGCGCTGGTCATATACCGGATATCCACAAATAAAGAAAGCAAAGCCCAAGCGCCCGGGAAGGGGGCGGGTGGCATGCAAAAACCAGCAACTGTTAACGGAATTGTGATAAACCCACAGGGGTTTTCAAGCTCCCTCTCCGTTACAGGCTCTATTGATGCCAATGAGAAAGTCGACATAAGAAGTGAAGTATCGGGTGTTGTAAGGTCCATTTCCTTCCGTGAAGGAGGTACGGTAAAAAAAGGACAGGCACTATTAAAAATTGATGATTCTGAACTTCGCGCTCAACTATCCCAGGCACTTACCCGTGAAAACCTGGCTTCAGGAACAGAAAACCGGGCACGGCAGCTTCTCGCAAAAGAGGCAATCAGTCAGGAGGAGTTTGACATCGCATTAGCCGATCTCCGGTCCTTGAAAGCTCAAACGCAGTTAATCAGGGCACAGCTGAGAAAGACAACAGTCAGCGCACCTTTTAGCGGCACGATAGGTCTGAGATCTATCTCAGAAGGAGAGTATGTCACCCCAACAACAGTTGTGGCAACATTGGTGAACACCAATCCGGTAAAGATCACATTTTCAATACCAGAGAAGTATTCCAATCAGGTACGAAACAACTCCCGGATCACATTCACCCTTTCTGGCAGCAATAAAAAGTACTCGGCGACAGTTTATGCTATTGAACCTCAGGTGGAGGCTGCAACCCGGACATTGCAACTAAGAGCCAAGGCTGCGAATGAAGATGGATCACTTATTCCCGGATCGTTTGCAAATATCACCCTGCCAATGAATACCGTTGATGATGCCATGCTTGTTCCCAGCGAAGCGGTTATCCCGGTTCAAAACGGAAAAAAAGTTTTTGTCTCCTCGGGTGGAAAGGCGAAGGAGGTTATGATCGAAACATCTTCAAGAACGGAGAAAGAGGTTGTCGTCACCTCCGGTTTAAAGGTAGGCGACACAGTGTTGACTACCGGCATTATGACCTTAAAAGAAGGCAGTCCTGTAAAAGTGAGAGTAGCAAAGAAGTAATTAGGATAGAAGGATGAGTTTATCAACAACCAGCATTAAACGACCGGTATTTACAATAGTAATCAACCTGGTGCTGATTCTATTCGGAGTCATCGGATACACCTTCCTCGGAATCCGGGAATTTCCCTCCATTGACCCGGCTATTATATCAGTAAGAACAAGCTATTCGGGAGCAAATCCGGACATTATTGAATCCCAGATTACCGAGCCAATTGAGAAGGCCATCAACTCCATTGACGGTATCCGCACCATTACCTCCTCAAGCAATCAGGGCTCAAGTAATATTTCCATTGAATTTAACCTGGACAAAAACCTCGAAGAGGCAGCCAATGATGTAAGAGATAAAGTTTCTCAAGCCTCCCGAAGCTTGCCTCAAGACATTGATGCACCTCCTGTAGTGTCAAAAGCTGATGCCGATTCAGAACCGATCATTACGATGACTGCTCAAAGTAATAAGCGAGATCAGCTGGCCTTGAGTGACTATGCAGAAAACGTCATCTCACAGCGGATACAAACGATACCCGGCGTTAGTAGTGTGCAGATTTGGGGACAGAAGCGATACGCGATGCGTTTGTGGATAGATCCCATGAAACTTGCCTCATTTGGGCTGACTGTAGCAGATGTACGAACAGCATTGTCCCGTGAAAACGTAGAACTTCCATCAGGTAAGCTTACCGGCAACAATACAGAAATCGGGGTAAAAACCCTCGGTAACCTGTCGAACGAAGAGCAATTCAACAGACTTATTATCAAGACGAACGGCGATAAGATCATTCGACTAAGCGATATTGGAAGTGCTGTTCTCGGTCCCGAAAACCCCGAAACAGAGATGACCCAATCGGGCGAACCTATGGTAGGACTTGCCGTAATACCTCAACCCGGAACCAACTACCTGGAAATTGCCAAAGCATTTTACGACAGGTTTGAGCAACTGAAAAATGAATTACCCGAAGACATCAAGCTTGATATAGCGGTAGATAATACCCTCTTTATTAAAAAATCAGTCGTTGAGGTCGCTGAAACCATTCTTATCGCCCTTGTTCTCGTCATTCTGATCATCTATCTTTTCTTTAGGGACTGGAGTATCGCAATACGCCCTCTTATAGATATCCCGGTATCATTGATAGCTACCTTCTTCATCATGTACCTCATGGGCTTCTCTGTGAATGTGCTCACCTTGCTGGCCATCGTTCTGGCTACAGGGCTCGTGGTTGACGACGGGATTGTAGTAACAGAAAATATCTTCAAAAAGGTTGAGGAGGGCATGTCGCCTATCGAAGCCGCTATCAAAGGTTCGAATGAGATCTTCATGGCAGTAGTATCCATTTCCATAACCTTGGCTGCAGTATTCTTGCCCGTGATTTTCATGGAGGGGTTCGTCGGACGCCTGTTCCGCGAATTCGGTGTAGTCATCGGAGCCGCGGTATTGATATCTGCATTTGTGTCCCTTACGCTTACCCCTATGTTGAACGCTTATCTCATGAAAGGCGGCAAGCAGAGAAAATCACGCTTTTATGAATTGACGGAACCCTACTTCGTGAAGATGAACACCGGATATGCAAATGCCCTTACATCCTTCATGAAGAAAAAGTGGCTAAGCTATCCCATTCTTTTAGGATGTATCGGTCTGATCGCTTTGTTTTATTCCATCATTCAAAAAGAAACTGCACCTTATGATGATAGGAGTTATTTAAGAACAGTAGTAAGTGCTCCCGAAGGAGCATCGTTCGACTATATGGATCGCTACATGAAAGAATTGACCCAACTAGTGAACGATTCTATTCCCGAAAAGAAGGTCAACCTCGTGATGACCTCTCCGGGATTCGGATCATCGTCAATTAATAGTGGACGAATGATCATCAACCTCGTGCAGCCGGACGAGAGAGAACGCAGTCAGGCCGAAATAGCACAGAAACTCACTCAGCTGACTAAAGGCTTCAGTGAAGGTAAAACCATGGTGACCGAGCAACCCACTATTTCTGTGAATAAACGAGGTGGGCTCCCCATCCAATATATCATACAGGCTCCAAACTTCGAGCAGTTAGAAGAGAAAGTCCCTCAGTTTATGGACCTGGTGTCTCAGGACCCTACATTCACAACCAGTGATGTGAACTTGAAATTTAACAAACCCGAGATCAGCATTACAATAGACCGGGAGAAAGCGCAAAGCTTAGGTGTTTCTGTACTGGATGTTGCTCAGACCCTTCAACTATCGCTCAGCGGGCAACGTTTCGCTTATTTCCTGATGAATGGAAGACAGTACCAGGTGATCGGTCAGTTTGAAAAGACAGATCGCGAAGCTCCTATTGATCTTACATCTATTTATGTAAAAAGCAATACCGGCCAGCTCATTCAGATGGACAACCTGGTCACCCTTAAAGAACTAAGCAGTCCCCCGCAATTGTACCACCACAACAGATACCTATCAGCAACCATATCTGCGGGACTTGCCCCCGGAAAGAGCATCGGAGATGGTATTGAAGCAATGGATAGAATTAAGGAAAAGATCCTTGATGACAGCTTCTCCACTGACCTTGGAGGCGAATCTCGCGACTTTGTAGAAAGTGGATCAAATACAGTCTTTGCCTTTGGCCTGGCGCTGCTATTGATCTATCTCATCCTTGCTGCACAGTTTGAAAGTTTCGTCGATCCCCTCATTATCATATTAACGGTACCGATGGCCGTAGCAGGCGCCCTTTTATCCCTGTGGTTGTGTGGCCAGACCTGGAACATCTTCAGCCAGATCGGAACGATCATGTTGATAGGACTTGTCACGAAGAATGGGATTCTGATCGTCGAATTTGCCAATCACCTCCGGCAGGAGGGAAGATCAAAAATTGATGCCATTCTCGAAGCATCCGAGTCGAGGCTACGCCCTATCCTGATGACCAGTCTCGCTATCGCACTAGGTGCCTTGCCTATCGCAATGGCTTTGGGAGCAGCAGCACAAAGCCGAATGGGAATGGGTATCGTAATTGTGGGAGGCACCATCTTTTCATTGGTCCTGACACTCTTTGTCATTCCAGCCATTTACGCGATGTGGTCACGAGACAGAAGATCCAACAAACAACTGGAAGAAATCGAAGCCTTCGAAAAGAAAGAAGCCGTTGAGCTTAACTAAGAGCACTAATGAAAATTAAAATTGTTTTAATCTTAAGCCTGCTGTCTACAATCGGAATAAGCAGGGCACAAGAAGTATTAACCCTCGAAGACGCGATTCGCATATCGCTTGAGAACAACTATAACATTCGTATTTCCAGGAACCAGTCAGCTATTGACAAAAATAATGTGAGCCTCGCCAATGCCGGTATATTACCAGCTGTCGGTGCAAACCTGACAAACAACCGTTCTATACAAGAGACCCGCCAAACGCAAGCGGACGGTTCCGTTCGGGAAGTCAAAGATGCCAGGAACTCGAACCTGAACTACGGAATAGGTCTTGACTGGACCATCTTTGATGGCTTCGCTATGTTTGCAAATTATGATCGGTTAAAGGAACTTCAAAAACTTGGAGAAACGAACATGAAGGCAACCATCCTGAACACAGTATCAGATGTAATCAACAACTATTATTACCTGATCCGTCTTCAAAAGGAAGCCGACGCCACTGATACCGCTGTTGCTATTTCAAGGCTCAGGCTTAATACTGCGCAGAACCGCTATCACATCGGAAAGGCTGCTAAACTTGAAGTTCTTAACGCCACCGTCGACCTGAATGCAGATACTACTTACTTACTTCGTCAGCGTGATCTGGTACGCTCCAGGAAGATTGTGCTGAACGAACTGCTGGCTCGTGATGTCAATACAGAGTTCGTGATACAAGATTCCATTACTACAGATCCTTCGCTGCAATTTGATCAGCTCTTGAACCTGAGCTCACAGCAGAATCCGGTTATTCAGACGGCTTTTATTAACGAAAGGATAGCGAGACTTAATCTGAAGCAGGTAAAAGCAAACCGATATCCCTCAATAGGTGTCAATACCGGTTATAACTTTACCAGATCACACTCGGAGCTAGGCTTCGCCAGGGATGCAAGGGGTCAGGGATTCACATATGGATTAACGGCCTCCGTTAACATTTTCAACGGATTTCTGCAAAAAAGAAACGAGAGAAATGCAGAGATCCAGATTGACAACGCGCAACTGGACTACCAGCGACTGAAACAAAACATTACAGCCCAGTTATCCTCTGCCTACCAGACCTATTTAACAAATCTCAAGCTGATAGAACTGGAAAAAAGCAATCAGAACGTCGCTAAGCAAAATATGGATATCACGCTAGCCAAGTTTCGACTTGGAAGCGTCACACCGGTCGAGTTCAGAGAAGCCCAACGCAACTATTTGGAAGCCTCAGTAAGATACACAGATTCTGAGTATCAGGCGAAGCAAGCAGAGATCGCGTTGAAGGAACTCGCTGGAAATCTTACATTTTGACATTTTTTTTGAAACATTTGCAGAGAAATTCCGTAAAACGATTAGACCATTTCAGGAAGACCGCCATGGATAACTCAAAGTACAAATCCGTATTGCTCATTGATGACAGTTATGTGGATAATCTCATCAATTCTAAGATCATAGAAAGCATTCATTTCGCCGATGAGGTTAGGGTTATCAATAGCCCTTTCGAAGCCATCACATACCTGGAAAAGGCCGCTAAAGAGGGTACATTACCCGACATTATATTTCTAGACATCCGCATGCCGGCCATGAACGGCTTCGAGTTCATGAATAAGCTGGAGCCCATAAAGCACTTGCTGCCTTCCAACTTAAAGATATATATGTTATCTTCGTCTCTAGACCCAAGCGACCTAAAAAAAGTAAAAGAAAACAATCTTGTAACCAATTTTATAGGTAAGCCACTTACAGCTCGGGCATTGGAAGAGATATAAGACATGATATTAGTTGCTGATAGCGGATCTTCAAAAACCGATTGGATACTCTCAATAGATGGCAAGAACACGATCGAGTTCGGCACCAAAGGTATAAACCCGTACTTCAACAGCGATAAAGAGATTAGCAGACTTATAGCCAATGAGTCTGTCGTAAAGAAATATGCAGATCAGATCACCGAAGTCTACTTTTTCGGTGAAGGATGCTCAAATCCCGACAAACGTGAGATGGTTTCTAACGGCTTGTCCACTGTCTTCAAAAATGCTTTTATAAATGTAGAGAACGACGCAATCGGCTCTGCTTATGCAACCTGTGGCAATAGCAAGGGTTTTACTTGCGTGTTAGGCTCAGGTTCTAACATTGCTTTCTTCGATGGAGAAAGCGTTCACTACGGAGTACACAGCCTTGGATTCGTCTTAGGAAATGAAGGTTCCGGGGCTTACTTCGGAAAAGAACTGATTACCTCCTTCCTGTATGAAACCATGCCGAGAGGGCTTAGAAAAGCGTTCAAGGAGCAATACCAGGTGGACAAAGAGGTTGTAATCAAGAATGTGTATCAACGTCCCCTACCCAATATATATCTCTCCTCTTTTACACCTTTCATGGATAAATACCGTTCCGATGAATTCGTTGAGGACCTTCTTTTAAAAGGATTGGAAAAGTTTGTCATTACCCACATTGTTCCCTATCCTGATTACCGGAAATACCCCTGCCACTTTGTAGGTTCGATTGCCTGGCATTTCAGAGATGTACTAGAAGTAGTATGCAAAAAGCATCATGTACAAATGGGAAAGATTCTGGAAAGACCCATTGGAGAGCTTCTCAAATATATTCAGGCAGAAAGCGTGAAAGCCTAGCGCCACAAAAGATGCATGCCTTAAAAATCCTGATACTTATTGCGGAATGATGCCTTCAACCCAAAGGTTACAAACTGCTGCTTATCCTTGAATAGAGCATTACTTTCGTTCCTGTAACTATAACCAAGCTCCAACCGAAGATTATTCTTCGGGTTAAGTAAGTATGCCAGTTGTGTATTAGCGTAAAAGAAATCAGTCTTCAATCCATGGCCTATCTCAACGCCATAATCATCTATGCGTGTCGTGTAGTCCAGATAAATATTCTTTCCGTAATTCAATCCGTCAAGGTCCAGCCCATAGGTCGAAATATTCGTCTGCAGCTTTGCCTGCCAGCGATTGTAGCGATAATTGAAGATGGCAAGATACTCTCTGAAGTTTGCACCAAAAGGATGTGCCAACGGCTCATTAAAGTGACCGTAGTTCTTTATCCGTTGACTGGCAGAATAAGTATAGGGCCGGGCAGCGTTGTATTCGACTGTAGCATTTAGATTAGGAACCTTAAACAAGTCAAATGCGCGCACTCCTAGCTGCGCTCCATGCTTATTCGCCCAATACCCGTCGCCGGCGAACACTTCCTTTAAAGTGAATTCATTTATTGCTATCTGGCCATAAGCAACGTAATTCTTGCTCAGCTTATAGCTACCATTCAAACCAAGTAAAAGCTTATCTGGAGAGCCATTATTATACTGTGCAGGCATCAGGAACAACAAAGGGACAGCATAGCTCAACTCAGCACCGCGTGGCGCCCACATCACGTTCTCAAACAATCCCAGGCTCAAACGGTCATTGACGTTCCAGTCAAGATAGTGAAACACACCATATTTCTTATCATAAGGAGTTTCATCATCAAAAGGAATATCATACAAATCTTCAAACTGAGCCCACATAGCTGTATACTGCACCCGCCCCAGCGTTCCGGTTAACTTCAGATAAGGGTAGTTGAACGCATAGTCAGATAAAAGCATGGAACGATAGCCATTCCCGACGAAATTCTTACCATAACCTAACTGAATGTTGACATACTTTGAAGGCGTATAAGAAAGATTAGCGGTGGAATTAGAGTAGTCGAAACCATCGTCTCCATATAACTTCGCATGGCCTTGACCAGGAACAACTTTGGTTCTTCTCACGTAAGCATCATAGTACCCGGGATATACCCCCTGATTCTCACTGATCGTCGCGTTAAAGGAGAACTTTGTTCCCACACGACCACCTACCTCAAGCTCACGAGTATTGTTCCAGATAGTACGACCGCCTTGCTTTCCGACCCACATATCCGGTAAGAAGTCAAAGTTCACCTCAAACTCATCCGTTTTCACTTCAACAAGATGCTCACTGAAAATCTTCCGATAAAACCAATTTTTCTCTTGCCACGCACTTGTCGGAACTTGTTTGAGTATAAGAGAATCAACCCTCGATCCATGCAGAACTGTTGGCTGAATGGCAGTATGAACAGATTTATCGTTCAAACGGTAAATATCCGCTTCAGGATTAGAGTTTGAGAGAGGGAGGAGTGTAGATTGTGCAAAGCCTGCTTGCACAATCAAGCTAAGTACAAGAACTGAAATGAACCTGATCATCAGTATACGCATCAGTTCTTTGAAACTTTATCAAGTATCTTTTCTGCAAAAGTCTTGCTACCTTCATTGATTTCAGCGATGATAGGTATCTTAACAGACTCGTCAAGCTGTGGCTGCTCGTCCGATAGCTCTTCCCTGAGGCTAACTTTTCTGCTAAATAGATAAATAGAAAGGGCAGTATTCAGAAGAATGATCATACAAATGAGAATACCCACCAATTGATTGCTACCGACATTCTGGAATATAAGCGCAGTAGCGATAAAGATGGCAGCAACCAAGGCGAGGACTCCTGTAGCCTGCATGTGATTCAAACCCAAAGCAAGCATTCGATGATGTAGATGATTTCTATCTGCTTTAAACGGTGATTGATTATTAACGATGCGAATTGTAAATACTCTGAGCGTATCGAATAGTGGTAGAATAACGATAGCCATGGCCAATGCCGGAGCAGACGTTACTGATGTAAAACCCAGATCGATGATCTTCGACGATGAGGTATTTATGAATTGAATGCTCAACACAGCAGCTAAAAATCCGACCATGAGAGAACCACAATCTCCCATAAAAATCCTGGCCGGAGAAATATTATGAATAAGAAATCCAGTCAGCGCACCTGCTAACGCCAAGCAAACATACGCCCATCCAGGCTCACCTGCTGCAAAAAAAAGATAGGCATACACAAGTGAGAAAACTAAACCCAAGCTGCCGGACAGGGCATCAATCCCGTCTATCAGATTATACGCATTAACCACCCCCACTATAGTTAATACGCTTAGGCCTATACTGAGTGGATAACTTAGTTCATAGACGCCCATGAAGCCGCCTAAATCGATTATCCTAATATCTGCCATGATCGTTACTATAAAAGCGGCGATGAACTGCGCGATGAATTTTTTCATAGGGTCTACTCCGATGATATCATCTTTAATGCCTATCATGAAAATAACGATACCTGCACTCAAGAGATAGTTAGCAACTCTCAAAGTAGATAAGTCAACGAAAATTGCCAATGAAAATAGAAATCCCGAAAAGATCGCCAAGCCTCCGAGGTTCGGAACAATCCTCTTGTGTATTTTCCTGTCTTCAGACGGAGCATCAAAAAGACGTTTGCGTATCGCAATCGTTATTAACGGTGAGATTGATAGGGAAACAGTTAATAGGCTTGTGATATAGAGTAGGAAATGTGTTTTCATAGGAATTCTAAGAATATAAGAGCTGAAACGAAGGTACCCATCAAGGTAAACCCGGGTAAATTAGATTTGTTTAAGAGATACGTAATTTTTTAGACTAGTGATACACTTGATAAGGGTTAATTGAATAGTACGGTTCAAATATAGTAATTTAAAAATGCCAGAACTTGATTGAAAATATAGATAATCTCACCTTAAAAATCTATTCTATCAAATATTACAACTCCTCTTCCAGCTGGCAAACTTCTGCAATGAGTCACCCTAAACAAATCCAGACAATCACCCTCATCATACCTAGCCTTCAATGCTTATAATTCTATGGTATTGGTCATATTGATTTTGGATGGACTTTAGTATTAAATCACACTTACGTGCGAGAAACTAAAGTTTTCTACTAATTCCGAGCAAATCTCCTGATGCGTCCTGCAAGGCAAAATGATCTATTCCATTTCAAAAAAGCTAGCTAGAGTCTTGACTTCACTCGGAATTAGAGTTTGTCTTGAACGCACCTTGAGAATGGCTCAGGACCCGTGTTATATAACTAAATAAAATTCCTCTAATTTGCGTTTTATTGTGAGTTGCATTTCGTTCTAAAACTTGCCTATTGGGCCGCGCAGGGCATTCTTCAATGATTTCAATCATCTTCTTGGCTAGATCGTATGAGTCTCCAGCCATAAAATATTTAACATTTTCGCCTATTACCTCCCGATTGATAGGGATGTTAGACAGAATCACAGGAATGCCATTAGCGACTGCTTCATAGGCTGCTCCCCCGCCAGGACCACCTTCAAAAAGGGTGGGCTGAATTACAGCAAGAGAACTTGACATAATGCTAAACATGTCTTCCTTGTCAATAAATCCTAGTATATATATACTATCATCAAGCGCTAACTGTCTAATAGTCTCTTTTACAACGTTAATGTGGTTCGGACTTCTAAAATCTGAAGTATTTCCGGTACAAACAATTGCAACGTCGGGATGAGTAGCTTTTAGTAGCGACAACGCTCGGATGGCAGTAATGTGATCTTTATGAACCCATAGTTGGTTCGGAATGTGGAAGAAATGTGACTGCTCTATCGAATATTTATTAACAATATGGTCTTTCAGTACAGGTGTATCTGAGTACTGCGTTGGAAGGAAAGGAACCGCTTCGACCTTTTCATGAGAGACACCAAAATACTGTATTAAATCACGTTTCGTGTCTTTTGAATTGACAATAACTAGCTCGCTATTTGCCAACAACCTCTTAAATAGACTGTTCCGAAATTCGATTTCCTTTCTTTCGAAGAACTCAGGCAGATGAACATGCTGAAGATCAGGAATATACCCTATAACAGGTATAGAGACTTTGTACGGGAACGAGGTCAAATACAAAACACTGGCATTTATTTCCTGAAGCACCCGGTCAAGAGATTCGTCATCATCCCGGTAATAGTACGTTAAAATTTTTTCTGATTGAGCTAACTTCAAAATTTTACCTTTTAGGTCTTGCGACTTGTAAGGTAAAATTATCTTTAGAATTCTTTTCAATCTATAGAATCTTTCTATGGGTGTGACGAATGCGACCTTAATCTGGGAATCTGAATTAATCAGGCTATCGACATGGAATTTAAGAAACTCAAAACCACCATTCCAATTCCCAAAGCCCTTGGTTGAAATAGCTACAACAGTGTCCATATCTTACTTGTAATATCCCCTAATAGATTCAATAATGAACTCAAGTTCGCTACCGGTCAAACCTGGATAGCTAGGTAAATTAATGCCTCGCCAACCTATATACTCAGCGACGGGATGTTTCTGATATTTGTCACTATACATCGGCATTGTGTGCACTGGATAAAATAACGGTCGGGTTTCGATTCCTTTTTCAGCTAGAAAAGCACGAAGTTCATCTCTCTGAGATGGATATTCAACTAAAATCGAACACATCCAATAAGAATGGTAGACATCTGGTGCCGGTGCATGGAATTCGACCGGTAGTCCATTCAATCCATTCTTGTAAGATAAAGCTATTTGATGTTTAAGCTTTAAAAAACGTTCAATCTTTGAGAGTTGGGCAACTCCTATTGCAGCACAAATGTTGGTCATACGGTAATTGTATCCTACTACATCATGCCAATATTGACGATGAGCAGCCAATCCCTGACCACGAAAATGTAAGCACCGCTGGTAAAGTGTTTCGTCATTTGTGACCACCATACCTCCTTCTCCTGTTGTAATCGTTTTATTTCCAAAAAAACTAAAAGTAGATATATCCCCAAAACTCCCGACATGGTGGCCTTTGAATTTGGTTCCCAAAGCTTCCGCACAGTCTTCAATCAAAAATAAATTATATTTTTTAGCAATTAAGCAGATTTTTTCCATATCACAGGAGTTCCCGTAAAGATGTACTGCCATAATAGCCTTCGTTCGGGATGTGATTTTTCGCTCAACGTCTTCGGGAGACATTTGCCAAGTTTCTCTTTCAGAATCCACAAAGACAGGTGTTGCATTGGTGTACTTTATCGCATTAACAGAAGCTATGTAGGTCAAGGTAGGAACGAGAACCTCATCGCCGTCACCAATTCCCAAAGCGAGCATCGCTAAGTGTAAGGCGACCGTACCATTACTTACTGTTACTGAATGGCGAACGCTCGTATATTTCGAGAACTCTTGCTCAAATTCGTTGATAAATCTCCCTTTCGAGGAGATCCATGTAGAATCTAAACATTCAATGACGTTTTTCTTTTCAGAATCGTCCAAACTAGGTTGATAAACTGGTATTTTTATGTCCATTTGGATATGCTTATTTTTATGGTTATAAAACTTCTTCGAAGAGACTAATTCTCAAACAAGCGTAAAGGTATTAACTATTAATAGTAAATTTCCGCTTGCCATAGCTTTTTAATACTAACTCTTTTATGTATCTATACTCATCTAGCTTAAGTTGCTCGTAAATTATTATATATAAAATTGCCCCCACAATCACCTGAAATGAAAGAGTTACGTATAAATTCATCTTCATAAAACTTACTCCGACTAATATCATGGAAACCGTGCAAGACACCAGTAGTGAGGGCAATATATCGATTACCTGATCTTTTGTAGAATAGTTTAATAGCTTTCTTGAGTAATAGCTGTTAATGACAAATGCGGCGATGGAAAAAAAAACAGAACCAACTAACATCATTTTAATTCCACCGAATATCCCTAAAGCTATTGGCACGACAGCAACCATCTTTTTAATAATCTCAAGTTTAAGTATCAACGATGAACGTCCTTTTACTTGCAGCATATTGAGGTTAAGTGCGTGTAATGGGTATAATGCTTCAGAAATACAGATTATTTGCAAGTAAGAGGCGGCCTCGCTCCATTTTTCTCCAATCAATATGAATAACAACGGCTTAGATAAAGCCGCAAGAGTCATCATACAAGCGAAAGTAACAAGCATAGTAGATTTAATAATTTTCCGATAAGCCTCCTTTAACCTTTCGGCATCATCTTGGATAGAGCTCAGGACTGGATAGCTCACTCTTTGAATAGCATTGGTTAAATTGCTCGAGAAAATAGTTGAAAACTGCTCAGCGCGGGTATACTGACCCAGAGCATAAGATGAGTAAAAACGACCGATAATAATGTAATAAATGTTTTTGTATACAGTTTCTATCAGGCTGGATAAGAGTATTTTTGATCCGAAGCCAAAAAGGTTCTTGAATCTTTCCAATGAAAATATCCAGCTAGGACGCCAATCGCTCGTTACCCAATAAAGCAGGAGACTAAGGGCCTGTCGTGTTATTTGCATATACACTAAGCTCCAAATACCAAATTCATTTAATGCAAGTATTACTCCGATACAACCACTTAAGATGGCTGTAACCAAGGAGATTTTGGTTTGCTTCTCGAAATCGACTTTTTTTACAAAGAGGGTCTTCTGAACCGATGAGAAAGAATCAATGATAAGTCCTAAACCAAGGATTCGAGCAAGAGACGTCAATAAAGGTTGCGAAAAAAACAAGCTTATGTGAGGCGCAGCCAAAAAGAGAATTATATAAATACTAAACGATACGCAGATATTGAAGTAAAATGAGGTTGAGTAATCTACATCATCAGCGTCAGTTTTACGAATCAAAGCATTGGAAAACCCACTATCAACCACCGCAGTTGAGACTGCCATGAAGACGGCAATCATTGCCATTATCCCATATTCCTTAGGTGATAACAGTCTTGCTAATAAAATTCCGATTAAAAACGATATTCCAGAACCTGCGAAACTATCTAGCAAGCTCCAAGTCATGCCATTAATCGTCCTACTTTTTAAATTCTCCCTAGCCACTTTGTTCTATATGCCGACCTTTTAAACTAACGCAGCTTCCTTAGATTATTTGATATGTAGACACCAGGCTCATATATGGACTTAATGACGAGTGAATTAGCGCCGATTACGACATTATCGGTTATAGTTAGATGATGCCCTACAGTTGCATTGCTCCCAACGAAACAATTGTCTCCTACCCGCGTCGCACCATTAATGATCGCACCTGTAGAAATATGCGTCGTGTTCCCAACAAAAGACTCGTGTTCTAATATCGCTTTTGTATTCACTATGCAATTCTGACCGATAGAGGACTTACTACCTATTATCGCGTCATGCATAATAATGCTACCATTGCCGATTCTACAGTCTTTACCGATGTAAGCACGAGGAGATATAACCGTCGCGATGTTCACTCTATTATCAAGAAGACTCTGGAATAATTTCTTTTTCAAATGTGGATTGTCTATCTGCCCAACTGTAATTAAAAAATATACATCCTCTTTTGCCAAAAAACGAATCCGAGAATCATCTCCTAGAACTGGATACCCGAGAATTGTATCTTGAATGGACAGCCTTGGGTCAAGAATTCCAATAATTTCGTATCTGCTTTCAAGTTCAATTACGTCTATGCAAGAGATACAATGCCCTCCCCCGCCAACTAACACAAGTTTCCTATCCGCCATATTTGATATATTATTAAAAGTTAATGGGTAAACATCGCATTATCCAACTTCTAAACTCATCTTTCATTCTTCATCTAATAAGATTTCAACAAATATATATTTTATACTCCAATCCTCTAGTCGTTGAAATGCTATGATAACCCCGTCTCAATAACTAGACCGCCTAGCAGTAATATTCAATGCTCAATCAAAGTTATTCACTATAAAAAAGGATATCGTCTTTTTGAGATCGGGGCTTTACAAACTCAAATAACAATGTATTTTCTAATCCCTCTGCCAGAGAAAACGGTGCTTCAAAACCGCTTGCGAGGATTTTATCGGAGGCAAACTGCGTAGTAGCACAGAATTTCCTTATTCGAACAGAACTCACCGGAAGCTTCTTCTTTGTTATCTTAGAAAGTACGTCAAATCCATATCCTGCCAGCAATCCGGCGACGTACGGAACGTGGACCGAGGGAATATGTTTATCAAGCACTTTGCCAACATGAGAGACCAGCTGATTCATACTGAAGTCAGGCTTATCTATATAGTTGAATACATCGTATCCACTCCTACTATTCTCTGTACAATATTCTATGAATGATACAACATTACCTACATAAGCCATTGACTTTTTATTGTTTCCTTTTCCAACCATTAAGAATCTGCCGCTGGAAATTTGTCTTAAAAGATTATAAACATTCCCTCGATTTCGTTCTCCAAAGATTACGGTGGGCCGGATTATTGTTAACGACTTGTTATCGGCATCCTTCTTATACCATTCCCGTAATGTCTCTTCCGCGAGCCATTTACTTTTACCATAATGGTTAAATGGATCGACCGGAAAATCTTCGGTGGGATTATCCTTGTTTAGACCATAAACAGCAACAGAACTTGTGAAGATTATACTCTTGACACCATTTAGATCCATAGCCAATAGAACCGACTTAGTTCCTTCCACATTTACGTCATAATACAAAGAAACAGGCGAAACATCATCTCGATGCTCAGCCGCCAAGAGAATTACCAAGTCCTGCCCCTTCAACATTCGTACGAGCTCTTCAGTATTGCGCATATCCAGTATCTTGGTGACTTCAGGGAAAAAACTGCTTTGCTTCTTGTCAATGTTAAGCACATTGTGCCTCAGCCTGAGAAGTTCTATTAAACGGGTTCCAACGAAGCCGGAACCTCCGATCAAACATATATTCATTAGTATGTTAATTGTATTAAATGCCAATCACTTGAATAGTTATTATTAGATACTCAGTTTTGATTCAATTGTAAACTGACTAAATTAGTTAGCTAGCGAATGTATTTAAATGTTTATAAGTTATATAAGTGCTTTTTCAAAGCTCTGTAAAGGTAGTTCAAAAAATAGAACATACTTCTACTATACCCCAACTGTAAAATATCTCTATAAATTTTCCACTGCCAGCTAGCTGCTATAAACTTGTTCGATGAGAGTGAGCCTTCATGCCTCCTATATAAAGCCAGAGGCAAACCAATGTTAATTGCAGAATACCCCTCCTTTAAAATCGAGAGCCACAAAACATAGTCTTCATGTCCAACTTCTGAGAAGTATCGTTTACCCAACAAGTCAGCACTGTAGCTACAGGTAAGACAACCGATATAATTACTTCTCAGTAGCTTGTCATAACAGACGATCTTGGGTGCAGTTACTATCTGCTTTTTGTTTCCCTCTGAATCTATTATTATGTAATCAGTAAATACTATTGCCTGGGACCTATTCGCCTGAAAATATGATACCTGATGCTCCAGTTTTCCACTGAGCCAAAGATCATCGCTATCTAAAAAGCTGATTATATTCCCGGAGGCATAGCCAATTGCCTTATTTCGAGCTTTCACAGGGCCACAATTCTCAAGCTGCTTAAGAAGCACTACTCGTTCATCAGAAAGGAATGGCTGTATAACTGCTAGAGTATTATCAGTGCTACAATCATCCACTATGATTAACTCCCACTTCTGATAGGTTTGGCTGATAACCGACTTAATTGAGTCTACAATATACTTCTCCCCATTGTAGCAAGGCATTATAATAGAAACCTTCATCATAATTCATCATACAGAGATAACCAACTGCCGGCTACCTTTCTCCTGTTGTACTTTGTGCTCGCAAGCAACGCACTATTTGATATAAGTTCTCGCCTGTCCGGATCGGACATTAAGCCTTCTAGAGCTCGTATAAATTCTTCAACATTCCCATCTTCCACCAAAACACCCGTGCTTTTTTCATCGAGTATTTCCCTCGGCCCAGTCTTGCAGTCAAAGCTCACAATACAACAACCAGCAGTTAATGCCTCTATTAGAACCATCGGCAATCCCTCAAATCTTGACGTCATTGCGTAAATTTGAGATTCTTCAAGTAACTGTTTTACATTTGGGGAGAAAGGTTGGATTCTCAAGCTCTCCGAACTTATGCCTAATTCACTTATTAAAAACATCAGATTTTGATACTCACCCCCCTCTCCATATATCTCCATTTTCCAATCAGGATACTTTGCGTGAACCTTGCTCCATATCTTAAGCAAGATATCAAAACCTTTTTGGTAGCTTAATCTTCCAAGAGCTATTACTTTTTTATTTCTTCCGAGTACAGGCTTCGTGCTAACAATATCAAAGCTACAGGGATTAACTACAGTTACAACATTTCGAAAGCCCTTTTTAATGAGCAATCTTCTATCCTCATCTGTAAGAACTACTATTCGAGAAAATTTACTGTACAAAACCTTTTTTAAACATTTTATAAAGACCGTCGAATTTTCGAAAGCAATATGCTCACTTGCGACTAGCTTTGGAGATCCCTGGAAAAAAAAAGATCCCAAGGCGAGAAAAATATTTAATCTGTTAATGGAGATTCCAGTTATAATATCTGGTCTCAAATTGTTGATAATTTTGATAGTGTGAAAAAGTCTAACAGCAATCAAACGACTACTAGTAGTACTCTCAATATCAATTACCTGTATTCCAGAGGGAAAAGCAAAAAACGTTTTGCGGCCAAAAAGTGTGATAACAGTTATGTCCATTGTATCCGTTTTAGAAAATTGGTTAATTAAAACAGATAACACGCGTTCGCTCCCACCAGCCTTTTCAAGTGAGTAGATTAAAAAAACATATTTCCTCTTCAGATTTGATTCTGTATTCATACATTACTGTTTAAATCTTTTAGATATATGACCAGCTAATCTGTCTACATACCTAATCACCTTATTTATCTTCCCTTTATACAAAATATATTCTTTAGCGCCTCTTAAACAATCAATTCCTTTTAGACTTCTTAAACGATATCTTAGCAATAGCTCACTTCGTTCCATATATCCCTCGATAATTGATGGCAACGGCTCTTTTCTAACTACTTTCAGCAGTTCCAAACTGCTACAAACAGACTGGGTCTCGTCATGACTGAAATTTTCGGAATGCATAGATGCAAGATAAAGCGGAGAACTCACATATTTAATCCGCGGCTTACTAGAGAGAAATAGAAGAATATAAAAGTACTTATCGTCAGATCCGAAATATTGTTTGGGCGAAGGGAATCTTGTGCGAGACACAAAGCTCCTCCTCAATATAACCTGACCAGGCGATCGAATAAAATCATCTAAGATCAAATTCTTTATATTTATTGCTGGCGGTAGATAGTACATGCGAACTCTGTATCCTCCTTGATAACAATAAAAGCCATTTAACAGAATGAAATCGTACGAATGCAATAAATCGAAGTCTATGTTGGAAAAAAAATCAGGATGTAAACTATCATCCTGATCGATAAACAACACAGAACCTCCCGCACTTAACTCAAGACCATTATTTCTAGTCTCAGCGACACCCATGTTTCCTGCATTTTTTATCAATTTCATAGATATAAAAGGAGCCAGACTCGGCAAATTACCCTCTAATACATCTAATTCTGTTTCCATTGAATCTATGATTACTATGACTTCCACAGATAACTTCGAGTGATTTGACACATAGCTATCTAAGATTGACAGCAATAATCTACCAACAAAAGCCTCACCATTAAAAAAAGGAATAATTATTGAAAGATTGACTTCACCGACCATTTTAAGTTATATATAGCTACAGACAAAAACAAGAATACTATAAGTACCGGAAGTATAAGCAAGAGGTTATTTACAGAAAACAAAAACAACGTAACATCGGGTTCGATCGCAGGTGATTGAACAAATAAATACACAATGATGAAATTGAGAATTACATTGTTACTTCTCACGCTACTCAGAAAAAACCTGACGAAAGATTGTAACAAACCCAAAATAAAAGAGTATACAATTCCACCGAAGTATCCAAAGAAAAGAAGACCAAAAACATTGTGTCTCATATTTGGACCTTTTGTCACTTCTGTAAAATGGTGATAACTATAAAAATACACACCTGGATGCTCACCAAAGTCCTTCCATGACATAAACCGGAATAAACCGAGAATATCGTTGAATAACCACGCAAATCCATTGGCTGTTATGTTATAAGTTCTAATTACGTCGTTCGGGTAGGTGTACCAATAAACATCTCCCGAGACAATAAAACGGTAGAATATTGCCAATATAGGAAAGACTGCTTCCTCTTCCGTAGACTGAACCAAAATAATGATACTCACGAGTGCAAGTAGCCCTAAAACAAACCACCAGAAATATCGATTAGTTATGTTCGTTATTAAGCTCCTTCTTCCTGAAGTATACAAGAAAGCAAAAAATACACTTAAAGGAACGAGTATAGAACTTTTTCCCCCTGAAAGAATCAATGTACTTAAATAAAAGAGAAACATGCCTCCAAAGAATAACCGCCAGAGAAATGTCAACGTCTTGGCATAACGAAACGTGTTTAGTAAAAACAAGTAGCAGAAGAATAGAGATAAAACCATCAAAACCCTCGCCATGAAGCCGAAGCCTCCACCACCTGAATAAAAATCTAGCCTCGACTCGTAAAACAACGGTATTCCATTAACCAAATAAACATATACTTGAATAATGAAGAATAAAAGAAAAACAATCGTTTGAACCAAAATAAGTATGTTTCTTATAGTACGATCATCATATTTATGAGCATTTTCTGAAGCAGATGTAATAACTTTATTTCTGAACACTTTGAGCATAAAAAAGCCTACCAAAAATGCAGCTTGCGTTAAGAGAAAATGTGTAAAATAATACAACGTTATGCCATTCACAAAATAAAGCAAGAAAACATCAGCGACTGCAAACACGGTAGAGACGACATAGATGAAGTATGGATCTAGAATACCTACAATGACTTTCCGATAAAGCAGAAAATAAACTATTCCAACAATACCTATTAAAGCAAGATATAGGAGAAAATTCCCTTCAACAAGTGCGCCGAATTCATAATTATCCATTTACAAGCCTCTTTAAAAATCTTCTTATTGAAACATAGAAATAAATAGGCCACGGAAAAGTTCTTTTGATGATTCTAAGCTTATCCATCTCAAAGTTAAGATCTTGTGAATTTGCCGACTGACCGTCGTCATTATAAATACAGACTAATAAAGGAATATAGTGGAAGGTAAATACATTATCCGCTTTGATATTTAAATTCAAAACATAGTCAGATAAATACTTATACTTCAACTCATATTTATATATATAAAAAATCTCCTTAGGATAAAAGACTGCTTGGTGACAAATATTCCTCAAGCTGAACTTTACGTCCGAAAAATACCCATCGTAAACTTTTTTTTCCTTCTTGTATAGTACATTTCCATAGTAAATCACGTGTTTCTTGGTTGCTAAACCCACTGTGTCCACGAAGTTCCTCAGCACGTTTGAGTCAGCAAGAACATCATCACAACCTATGAAATAAACGTAATCTCCCGTCGCATGTCTCGCCCCTTTATTCATGGCGTCATATATTCCCTGGTCTTTTTCACTTTCAAAGTAGCTGATTTGCATCTCATACCGCTTTATGACGTCCAATGTACCATCGTCACTACCTCCATCAATGATAATGTACTCGAAGTTTTTGTATGTTTGTCTTAAAACGCTCTGAATTGTTGCTTCAAGTGTACAGGCGCCATTGAAAACGACAGTTATAACGCTGATTAGGGGTTTATTTCTCATATCTTTTTACAGCCACATTATGGCACTATGAAGTGCTGCTCCTTCATTTCAAAAATCCAGGAGTTCATAAAGTATCGCATATATTAAATTCCAACTTTCACACCTTTTTTAACTCACCTATTACACTTTGTTCTGATTGTTGCATGACACTTAGGGTTCAACACGAATCAGTCTTCGTATTTCTATGTACTTACTCAGAGGCTGCCGTCCTCATCCGATAAATTTAGCCTTCGAGTGACTTTATAACGCGAGCTAGCAATAGATATGCAAAAGCCAACAAAGTAGATATTACAGTGCCGAATACTGCGCCTTTCACAAAACCTACCTTATTTCTGGCTAAAGGTAGAACTGGCTCATCAATCATCTGAATTAAAGGCGTCTCCATCCTTAACGATATTTTAGCGAGCTCGAGATTTTTTATAATCTCAGAGTATATAGCAGTATTGGCTTGAATGTCAATTTGCCCCCTTTGGGAGGGGGCTTTTAATACTTGCAATGCCAAATTTGCATTTGGATTTGCATCGACCGAAGACGCTGCCCCATAGATCGACCGATTTAGTACATTCTTCATGCTATCAGCTTGCCTTTGAAGTACAGATACATTCTCAGAAGATTTCCGGATTTTTGTTTGTACATAAAAGTCATTTACATTCTTTATAAGACAATTAGCAAACTCCTTAGCAAACAACTCATCTTCGAATGTTACTGCTACCCTAATGATGCTCAGCTTTTTATCTGGCTTTGACACAGTTAGACTATTTTCACTTATATCTTTAATTATGACAGTTATTAAGCTATCATGCGCTGTGGTAAGCTGTACCCCTTTTCGAAAATCAAGAATCTTCAACGATTGGTCTTTGAGCTTTTTTTTAATCTGCTTAATGTCAATATATCGATTTATTAACAGTTCGCTTTGTGAGCCAAAATCTGCAGGTGTTAGTAGTGTTTTTTCTATCATTCGCCGAGATTTATAAAGCTGAATAATATTATCACCTTTAAAGATTCCATCTCCACCACCCGACCCAATATTTAACCCTACCATTGACGCAATTCCAGCGTATTGGCCCAAACTTGAGCCCCCCTGATCTTCCAGAACAAAGGTTGATTCAGCAGAATACATAGCCTTATCAAAGTAAGAGTAACCTATACCGATAAGCATTCCGACAGAGCCTACCAGTATTATAACTTTCCATCGTGAGAACAAATATTTGCAAATATCTCTCGCTTTTTTAAAAAGATCTCTTAAAGTTATTTCGACCTCGGGGATGTTGGGTTTTGTTTCCGACGTTATATTTTTCAAACTATTCTATTATCTAAACAATGCTACAATTATCGCCGCCAATGACGCTAAGCCACTTGTTATTCCTACAACTTCTCCAGCAGACATCTTTCTTCCTTCAGGTTTCTTAGGAACAAATATCTCGGCACCAGGCTTTACATTCGGATAGTTTCTGAAGAACAAAAAGTTTCCAGTACTTTCTACAGCGCCGTTTGCATATATTATATATGCTCGCTTTCTTTTGGCCCTCTCTGCAAAGCCACCAGCATTTGATATGTAATTTTTGAAGCTCTTTCCTTTTGAGTACACAACAGTAACAGGCGATAGGACTTCTCCGCTCACCCTCACAGTCTGCAACTCTCTTGGTATACTTAATATATCCCCTTCTTGAAGAAAAAGATCCTCTTTACCACCTGGCTTCTTCAGAATCCGTGTCAGATCTATTCCAACGTAGTCGTTCCTTAATGTTTCTTCATTGTTTATGTCTGCAGAAAGGGTATCACTCGTCTTTTTCTGAAGCCTTTGAAACTGCTTAAGCCTTTCTAGCTCAACTCTCTTTTCGAAGTCACTGGTATCCTTTGCTACTGCGCCAGTCCTCTGTAAAGAAGCGCCTTCTGTATATGCATAAGCAGTAAAACCACCTGTTCGTTTCAACAAATCGGAGATCCGTTCATTCTTCCTAACCAAAGTATAAATTCCTGGATATAAAACTTCTCCCTGTACTTTGACTTGTTGTTGTATGGTATATCCAGCCGAGGGCCTCACAATTACAATATCAAACGGTTGTAGCACGAAGCTTGCAGTTGCCGACTTAAGATCTTGGTTTACATCCACCTGAAATACCTGAGCGGTAGTTGCCGATTCTGATAACACGTCACTGTTCTTTATCCTTCTTGATATCTCAATCCGCTTTGAGGTTGCTCCTTCCTTTAATCCACCCGCTTGCAAAATCGCATCCTCCAAAGTCATTCCTTCAGCGAAATTAAATTGGCCAGGGCGCTGCACTTCTCCATCTACACGTACGTTATACTCTTCCTTCAAGTCGAAAATGGAACTAATCACAACCACATCTTCCCGTTTCATTGGGATATCTGGAGCTTCTCCTGAAAGCACCCGCGAAACGTCAAATGATACTAGCTCAGTTTGAAGATCGCTTTTTAATCGTGTAATATACGCACGACTCCTGAATGCGTCCTCTCGTAAACCTTCAGCCCGCCGTATAAGCTGACCAACCGTCAATCCACTTTCAAGTTCAAACTGCCCTGGTCTAAATACGGCTCCCTCAATGGTTACCCTATTTTCAAATCGATCGAGAATCTTATCCACAAAATATTTATCTCCACTTGATGGTTCATATGATGCAAATCGATCGGATGTTATATCTGCAATGCGCCTTTCCTTCTCTGTGTTCTTAAGCACCTTAACTCGTGCTCTATAAGCTCTTTCAGTGAAATCACCAGTAAATCTAATCAGATCAGCCAAATCCTCTCCAGGTAACATTTCGAAGATTCCTGGGCGCTTCACCTCTCCAACAACTTCTACTCTGGTCTGATATGTAGGAACACGTATCACATCCTGATCTTGCAGCCGGATGTTACTTTTGAACTGCCCGTTTAAAAGAAAATCATAGATGTCAAGTGTGGCGAGTTTTCGTCCGCCTCTGATAAGCTCAATTTTTCTGAGTGAGCCGTTTTCCGTAGGCCCTCCAGATGAATATAGGGCATTGAAAACCGTTGCGAGAGAGGGCAAAGTGTAGGTTCCTGGCTTTACTACTTCTCCGGTAAGAATTACCTTTATACTACGTATATTCCCAATGGCAATACTTAAGGAGGTATTGCCAGTTCTTAGTCCTGAATAGATAGTGGACATTCTGGATTTAAGTCTAGCTGTTGCCTGCTCGATACTCATTCCTCCTACGGAAACAACTCCAACATAAGGGACATTGATCGTACCTTCAGGAGAAACCTTCAACTGATAACTTGCCTCTGAATATCCGTAGATGTCAATTAATAGCTCGTCATCTGGACCAATCTGGTAGTTTCTCGGAGTAGCTAACCGGAGATTTGGTTCAAAAGTCAGGTTTTTATTACTAAAAAGATCCGAACCAAATATCTTCGACTTTAACTCCGTGAGTGCCTTTTCGGCATATGAGAGTGAGTCTATTACCTTGCTATTAGACTCATCATAGTCTTCTACATCGTAACCGTAATTTCTACCCGACTGAAGCGACTTACTTTTTTGCGAATCTCTGCCCGAGTCCTTTTTTGAGGGCACATTCAGCCCTTTCTGTTGTGACGATGCCCTCAATTTATCAACCCTTTGCCTCAACTTCTGAATTTCTGAAGCACTCATCCCCCTCGCCTGAGCTACCTGCTCTAGCTGAGCCTCAGAAAGCCCACTTGATTCCACCTGGTTAACAAATTGCTGAATCTGAGCATCAGTCAACTCATCAACCCGGATATCACTAAAATTTTGATTATTTTGAGCTACTGCCGGAACGGCGAAGCTTATGATCAGGATAAGTAGAAATAGGTAAATAGGTTTCACGTTCAACACTGTTTCTTTAATAGATAGTCCTACAACAACTTGTTGGAAAATTGCGTAAAGGTAATATTTCCTTATCAATGTGAACTAAAAAATAATTTCCGAACGAAAGATTTCATACTTTTTGCGGAACCATTTCTACAATCCTATCGTACAAGGCCCCGAACGAGGCATGTTTTTCGTGAAGCAACTTTGCGGCCAGAACTGCTGCGGTGCCTCTCTTCATCTCAATTTCTTGCCTGGAAATCGAGGCAAGCAGCTTTCTAACAAGGCTGCCCACGTCCTCAGCCGCCGGTACCAGCCATCCTGCTCTCTTCAGCAATTCCCAATTATCTGACTCTGCCGACCCACAATAGACAAAGGTCGCATGTGAACACACTGAACTAACCGTCTTCGATGGCACACATACACTCACCCATTCATCTTTTAAAGAAGCAAGATGAACATCAATATACTTTAATTCCCCTCGTCTTACCGAATTAACAATTTCAACTCCAGGCTTCCCCTTGGCGTAAGTAGCTAGCTTAGCTCCTCCGGCACCATAAAGAGCAAGGATCAACTTAAACTTCTCCGCATCCAGACAATCAATCACTGCCTCTAAAAATTCAGGAGAATGCGCTTCTCCTAAATTACCACAGTAACCTAAGTATATCTTATCTCTCTCTTGAGCCCAGAAAGGCACATCTACATGATTCTGTCCTCCGGCATCATATACACCGCAGGGCAGGATCGATGACGAAAGCCCTCTTCCAAATTTCTTCGCCAAATAATCCTTCTGATGAGGGCCCAGAGCGATAAGATGCGACGGTTTATTGGATAGCACGATCCTGTCGATTAGTTTGTAGAGTACATTCTTCTTGCTTACAAGCCTGGCGGCAACAAACGCTTCCGGATAAAGATCCATTGCCCACAAGACCCATTTCCGCTTCCGAAAAAATAGCGCCGCCCACATATTCAGCAGCGGCGGGTCCGTCATGCAAATCGTAACGTCTGGTGACAGGCCATTGGACTTCCAAACCATACGGAGGCCTTCATATAGATTTGACAAGAGTCTTAGCGCTTTACTTTTTCCGTTGTAAAAGGTCTTTATGCGATAGACGTTTCCTGCAGGACGAACATCGCCGCCACCTCCCTGATATTCTCCATCAACAGTGATAATATTAATCACCAGTCCGCAATCCACAAGATACCCAGCTAACATCCAAATGATAGGATACCAGATCAACCGTCCTCGTTCGCGCGATGCCTCCTGCATGTGCCTTTTTCTCTAAAACATGCACCTCATGCTGGTCGTTGAGCAATCTCGAAATGCTCAACCCTGAAATGCCTGCACCCAGAACAGCGATCTTCATATCTATTGCTTTATTTCATAATAAAAAAGTAAACTCTGCGCAAAATGAGTGTCACACTCAAGAGAAACATGAACAAAATAGCTCCGCCAACTATGGATTTCGCCTTTCCTGGCTTGTCTTTTTTCAGGGGCAATACGGGACTGTCAATCACCTGTATCAAGGGGGTTTCCTTTCTAAGATTTACCTTGGAGATCTCCAGGTTCTTCACAAGTTCAGCCAGTATAGCCTTGTTCGCTTCCGCATCCACCTGACGGCGTTGCGAAGGAACTCTTAAGACCTGTCTTGCAGGATTGATATTGGGGTTAGCATCTATGGATAGCGCAACGCTGCTGATGTCTCTGCTGAGCGCTGCCCGGATGGAATCGGCCTGGTGCTGCAGTATCGATACGTTTTCGAGCGACCGCTTCGTTCTCGTCTGTATATAGTAGTCGCTGACATTTTTGACAATAAGATCGTTGAACGACTTGGCGAAGAGCTCGTCTCTCGCTTTCACCTCAACTTTCAAAACGCTGAGCTTTTTGTCGGGCTTACCTACAAAAAGATAGTTTTCGTTAATATCCTCTATAATATCGTTCAGAACACTATCCTGAAGGCGGTTAAAAGGCTCCGATCGAAAGGATAGATTCTGTAGCTCCGGTTTTTTGGCCCAGCGCTCTTTCAACTTATTGAATTCGATATACCGTTCCAGCAGCAACTGCTTCTTACCATCGAATTCATCAGAACTGAGCAAAGTCGCTTTCAGTATGCTCCCCGACCTATACAGTTCAATGATGTTATCGCCCTGAAATATTCCACCACCTCCTCCACCAAGGTCCACGCCCATCATAGAAGCAAGGCCGGCATATTGACTCAGTCCGCCTCGGCTACCTTGTTCGTCTAATACAAAGGTAGATGTGGCTATATAATTGGTTTTCCGGATGACTGCATAACAATAGCCAGCTAAGCCGCCGATAATACCGGCGAGCAAGATAAGCCTCCATTTGGAAGCAATATACCTAAGCCACTCTTGTAGCTTGAGTATAAACTCTTTGAGGGAAATCTCATTAGTGCGGACTTCCCTTCCGGGTTTATCTGGCAGTGTCTCCAAACGTGAATAGTTAGTATATCCAACACAAGTGCAACGTACAAGATGAAATGGCTCGGTTTGAGCCAGCAATAAACTTTACTAGACACCAACTCTCTCCCCTATCTGCTGTCTCCACATCGCATAGTAGAGTCCTTTCTCAGCCAATAGTTCATCATGCTTACCAGACTCGATAATATGTCCCTTCTCAAGGACAAAGATGCGGTCTGCATGCATAATGGTTGAAAGGCGGTGCGCAATTAAGATGGTAATCCGGTCATCCATTACCGAAACGTCGCGTATCGTCTTCGTGATCTCTTCTTCAGTAATCGAATCCAGGGCAGATGTAGCTTCGTCAAATACCAGAATATCAGGCTGACGCAATAAAGAACGTGCGATCGATAACCTTTGTTTTTCACCTCCGGAAACTTTCACTCCACCTTCACCAATCACCGAATCCAAACCTTTGTCGGCACGGGCCAGCAAGGTCATACAAGAGGCCTTTCGCATCACTTCCAAACATTCCTCGTCGGTCGCTCCGGGCCGCACGAACTGCAGGTTCTCCCGGATAGTGCCCGAAAACAGCTGCGTATCCTGCGTCACGAAGCCTATCCGCTCACGAAGCTGATCCAGATCGATATCTGAAGAAGGGACGTTATTATACAGTACCTGTCCTTCTTTAGGTGTATACAAACCGACCAGCAACTTGACCAAGGTAGTCTTCCCAGATCCGGATGGTCCCACAAAGGCAATCGTCTGCCCCTTGAAAGTACTAAAATTGATATTATTCAAAGCACTTGTGCTCGCAGATTGGTGCTTAAATGTGACATTTTGAAACTGCAGCGACTCTAATCTGTGTAGTCTGACTGGATTCACCGGCTTCACTTCCTTCGGAGTACTCATAATCGCCTTAAAGTTGGCAAGCGACACCTCCGTCTCCCTGTACGTATTGATGATATTTCCGAGTTCCTGCAAGGGGCCAAAAATGAAGAACGAATACAAGAACAAAGAGAAAAATTCCCCAACCGATATCTGGTTATCATAGATCAGGTACATCATCAGGAAAAGCACACCGTTTCTAAGCAAATTCACCAATGTTCCCTGAATAAAGCTCAGGCTCCGCACGTACTTCACCTTCTTTAGCTCCAGCACCAGGATCTTCTCCGTAGTCATATTAAGTCGCTTGATCTCCTGGGAAGACAATCCGAGACTCTTTACCAGCTCAATATTTCTTAAGGATTCAGTAGTAGATCCCGCCAGAGCAGTCGTTTCTGCAACAATACTCTTCTGCACTACTTTAATTCGCTTACTCAGTATAGAACTCACCGTGCCTAATACCGGAATAACTGAAATATAAAAAACAGCGATTAGCCAGTGAATATTGATCGCGTAGAAGAACACGAAAGTGATCCCGATGATACTCGTAAATACAATATTGATCGTCGCAACAATAAGCTTCTCCGTATCTAATCGAACCTTCTGAAGTATCCCTAAAGTCTCTCCACTCCGCTGATCCTCGAAGACCTGATAAGGTAATTCTAAAGAATGAGCCAGCCCGTCTGAATAAATCCGGGCCCCCAACCGCTGCGTAATTACATTCACGTAATAATCCTGAAAATTCTTGGCTATGCGCGATACCATGGCCACACCCATCGCAGCAAGAACCAGCATTCCGGCTCCTTTAAAGAACTCCTCAGTCGTATAATCCGCGTAGTGGGTCACATATTTATCAATGATCTTCCTGAAGATCCAGGGATCTAAAAATGAAAATATCTGATTAATAGCAGCCAGCAGCAAGGCCAATGCGATAAGGCTTTTATAGTTCTTTAGGTACTGAAACAGAATTCTCATGAAGGATATGGATAAAAGATAGATGTGGCAACGCACAAAAATAAGAAAGGGAATAGTGATCGCCACCATTCCCTTTTTAATTTACTTTAGACGGACTTATTATACCGTCATGATATCTTTTTCTTTGACTTCAGCCATCTTGTCAATCTTCACAATGTAAGCATCTGTCAGCTTCTGTACTTCTCCTTCACCTGTTTTGATCTCATCTTCAGAAACACCGTCAGACTTCAGACGTTGGATCTTTCCGTTGATATCCTTACGGATGTTACGGATCGCGATACGGCCACGTTCAGCTTCTTCCTTAACCTTTTTCACGAGGTCCTTACGACGCTCTTCGGTCAATGGAGGAACGTTCATCCGGATCACCATACCATCATTCTGCGGGTTTAAACCAACGTTAGAATCAATAATGGCCTTTTCAATCTTCACTAACAAAGGCTTCTCCCACGGCTGCACAACTAGCGTACGCGCATCAGGTGTATTGATACTGGCCACCTGACTCAATGGAGTAGGTGTTCCATAATATTCAACCATTACCGAGTCAAGCATGGAGGGCATAGCCTTTCCTGCGCGAATCTTCAATAATTCCGCATCAGCATGCTCAACAGACTTATCCATTGTTGATTTAGCATCAGCTAACTGCTGTTTTATAAGATCGTTCATAAAAACTTTATTAAAATCTATTATCCTTTAACCAATGTACCAATGTTTTCACCCTGCGCAAGACGCATAAAGTTACCCGGCTTGTTCATATCAAACACGATGATCGGCAGTTTATTTTCCTGACAAAGCGTAAAAGCTGTCATATCCATAACATTAAGCCCTTTATCATATACCTCCTGGAATGTGATCTCATCGTAACGGGTTGCATTAGCGTCCTTCTCCGGATCCGCGGTATAAATACCATCAACCCGGGTTCCTTTCAATACCACATCTGCCTGAACCTCAATCGCCCGGAGAGAAGCGCATGTATCGGTAGTGAAATAGGGATTACCTGTACCCGCACCAAAAATTACGATACGTCTTTTTTCAAGGTGCCTCACCGCGCGGCGACGGATGAAAGGCTCACAGATCTGCTCCATTTTAATGGCAGTCATCAGCCTGGTTTTCACGCTCAGCTTCTCAAGAGCATCCTGCAGCGCCATGCTGTTGATCACAGTAGCAAGCATTCCCATATAATCAGCCTGTACACGATCCATGCCTGATTGCTCAGCACTCAGACCACGGAAGATGTTTCCTCCACCAATTACGATGGCGACTTCAACGCCTGTATCAAATACTGCTTTAATGTCTTTTGCATACTGAAGTACCCGATCGCTGTCAATTCCGTACTGTTTATCGCCCATTAGAGACTCTCCACTAAGTTTCAGGAGGATACGCTTATATTTCATGTTTTAGAAGGTGTTTATAGAATTACAGCCAAATGAAGCCGGGCAAAGGTAACAATTTATGTCAGAAATAAAAAAGGGGTTCTCCTACAGATGTAAGAGAACCCCTTTCCGTCAGGACCTTAGCCCTGAAATATTATCAGCATCAATTATGCTCCTAATTGAACACGTTTGAATGCGTTTACAGTTAATCCTTTAGAAACTGTATCAAGGAACTGAGCTACAGATTTTGAAGAATCCTTTACAAACTCCTGGTTCAATAAAGTAGAATCTTTGTAGAACTTGTTCAGTTTACCAGCAGCGATCTTTTCAACCATTGCTTCTGGCTTTCCTTCTGCACGGATCTGCTCCTTAGCGATCTCAAGCTCACGCTCAATAGTACGTGAATCAACATCATCCTTATCGATAGCAACAGGGTTCATCGCAGCAATCTGCATAGAAACGTCTTTACCAGCCTCATCAACACCTTCAGCATCAGCGCTCAAAGCAACCAATACACCTAAGCGATAGTTTCCGTGGATGTAGGCAACAACTTTCTCACCAGTAACAGTTTCGAATTTGTTCACACCGATCTTCTCACCGATTTTACCTGTCTGGTCAATTACCTGGTCAGAGATCTTAGTACCGTTAAGGTCTAAAGCAACTAGTTCTTCAAGAGAAGTAACGTTATTAGCGATAGCTACATCAGCGACACCATTAGCAAATGCGATAAAATCAGCATTCTTCGCTACGAAGTCAGTTTCGCAGTTTACCTCAACAATAATACCGCGTTTTCCGTCAGCAGTTGTTTTAGCAATTACTACGCCTTCGTTAGACTCACGGTCCTGACGGCTAGCAGCAACTTTAGCACCTTTTTTACGAAGGTAGTCGATTGCAGCCTCAAAATCACCGTTAGATTCTGTTAATGCTTTCTTACAATCCATCATACCTGCACCTGTTTGCTGGCGCAGTTTGTTTACGTCTGAAGCGGATATTTGCACAGTTGACATTTTTATTCTTTTTTAAATACTAAGTTAAATGAACAAAGGCCGGCTTCATAACCGAATTCCGACCTTTATATAGTTTTATTTGCTCTATACTGAGCGAAGATTACTCTCCTTTTGCTTCGTCCGCAGCTACTTCAGCCTGACCGTTGTCGATCTTTGCTTTTGCAGATGCTGCTTCTTTCTCAGCTTCGTCTTCTTTCTCACGCTTGCGCTCATCTAAACCTTCCTGGATCGCTTTGATAATGATATCAGTGATCAGGGTGATAGATTTAGTTGCATCATCATTCGCAGGAATAGGGAAGTCGATGTTAGAAGGATCAGAGTTAGTATCCACCATCGCGAAAGTCGGGATGTTTAACTTCAACGCTTCTGTTACCGCGATGTGCTCTTTCTTTACGTCGATTAAGAACAATGCTGCAGGAAGACGGTTCAGGTCAGCGATACCTCCTAAAAGGGTCTCTAACTTGATACGCTCACGCTGGATCATTAATTTCTCTTTCTTAGATAATACATCATAAGTACCATCCTTAGTCATCTTGTCGATGTTAGACATCTTCTTGATCGACTTACGTACTGTAGCGAAGTTGGTTAACATACCACCTAACCAACGTTCAGTGATATAAGGCATGTTAACTGATTTTGCCTGCTCAGCTACGATATCCTTCGCTTGTTTTTTAGTTGCTACGAAAAGCACCTTACGGCCAGATTTAACGATCTGTTTGATTGCCGATGCTGCTTCCTCAACTTTTATTAAAGTCTTGTTTAAGTCGATAATGTGGATGCCATTGCGCTCCATGAAAATGTACTGAGCCATTTTCGGATCCCATTTGCGGGTAAGGTGGCCAAAGTGTACACCTGCATCCAGTAAGTCCTGATATGTTGTTCTTGCCATTGTTTGATCCTCCTGAAATTAACGTTTACTGAATTGGAATTTTTTACGAGCTTTCTTACGTCCTGGTTTTTTACGTTCAACCATTCTGTCATCACGGGTCATAAGACCTTTTGCTCTCAATCCTGATTTAGCTTCCGGATCTAACTCAACAATAGCTTTAGCGATTGCTAAACGAACGGCTTCCGCTTGTCCTTTAACACCACCACCTGCTACGTTTACAGTGATATCGAACTTTCCGGCAGAACCAGAAACTTCTAAAGACTGATTAACGATGTATTGTAATGGTAAAGTAGGGAAGTACTCTTTGTAATCTTTGCTGTTAACGGTGATATTGCCACTGCCATCGTTTAAATAAATGCGGGCAACTGCAGTTTTTCTTCTTCCTGAAGTGTTTGTAGTCGACATTTCTTTCTCTGATTAAAGTTTGATTTCTTTTGGATTCTGTGCAGCATGAGGATGCTCTCCACCTGCGTAAACATACAGATTGCCGAATAATGCACGACCCAAACGATTCTTAGGCAACATACCACGAACCGCTTTCTCAATGATGCGATTTGGATGCTTGGCTAATAACTCCTTAGGAGAAATAAAACGCTGACCACCTGGATAACCAGTGTAACGAACATAAGTCTTGTCACTTAGTTTGTTTCCAGTCAATTTCACCTTGTCTGCATTGATAACGATTACATTATCACCGCAGTCTACGTTTGGGGTAAAAGTAGGCTTGTGCTTACCACGGATCATCATCGCGATCTTAGTAGACAAGCGCCCCAAAATCTCGCCTTGTGCGTCAACAACTACCCATTCTTTGTTAACGGTTTTTTTGTTGGCAGAGACAGTTTTGTAACTTAACGTATTCACTTGCTTGATTTTAAATTAATTAAACAATTACTATACCCTTGAAAAGGGTCTGCAAAGATAGAGTAAAATGTTTAATTATCAAAGGGTTGGTAATATTTATTCCCGCTATGAAATTTTATTCCAGTGAATGCCAGGTTGCCTCACGTTGAAATACTCCCGCAAAAGTTGATTTTCATCCTTCTCAAGTGCCGGATCTGCTTCAAATACCGCAATGACTTCGTTTCTCGCCACCTGTAAAATATGCTGATCCTGCGCCAGGTCTGCGAGCTTCAGATCCAAAACACCGCTCTGCTGCGTTCCTTCTATATTGCCGGGGCCTCGTAGCTTTAGGTCAGTTTCTGAAATCTCAAAGCCGTCATTGGTTCGCACCATCGTTTCCAGCCTGATCTTTCCATCTGCACTCAGCTTGTTCGTACTCATCAGGATGCAGTACGACTGCTCTGCCCCCCGACCAACGCGTCCCCTAAGCTGATGCAACTGCGACAAGCCGAAACGTTCGGAATTCTCAATTATCATCACACTCGCGTTGGGAACATTCACTCCTACCTCTATCACGGTGGTCGCCACCATAATTTGTGTCTCATGTTTTACAAACCGCTGCATTTCGAACTCCTTATCGGCTGCACTCATTTGACCATGCACAATACTGATCCTGAATTCAGGTAAGGGGAATGCACGCGAAATAGCCTCAATACCTGCTTCTAAATGCAGCAGATCCAGCTTCTCACTCTCTTTGATCAAAGGATAAACCACATACACCTGCCGCCCTTTGGCAATCTCCTGACGCATAAATCCAAACATCCGCAAGCGCTGATTCTCATACAGGTGAATGGTCTTAATCGGCTTTCTTCCCGCCGGTAGCTCATCAATTACCGAAACATCCAGATCCCCGTATAAAGTCATGGCCAGTGTTCTCGGAATAGGAGTAGCCGTCATGACGAGCATATGCGGTGGAATACTATTCTTCCGCCAAAGCTTCGCTCTTTGCTCAACCCCAAAACGATGCTGTTCATCAATGATCGCCAGACCGAGGTTTTGAAATTGAACGGGATCTTCAAGCAGCGCGTGTGTGCCGATCAGAATATGCAAACTGCCGTCCAACAAGGCTTCATGGATCCGCTTCCGGTCCTTCTTTTTAGTCGAGCCGGTCAGAATCTCCACCTGAATAAAAGCGGGACCTACCAACTGCTGAATCGACAGGTAATGTTGACGTGCCAGGATTTCTGTAGGTGCCATAATACAGGCCTGATAGCCATTATCCACAGCAAGCAACATCGTCATCAATGCCACTACGGTCTTGCCACTTCCTACATCCCCCTGTAGCAAACGATTCATTTGCACCCCACGCTGCGTATCCATACGGATTTCTTTCAGCACACGCTTTTGGGCATTAGTGAGATCGAAAGGCAATTTTGAAGAATAGAACTCATTAAACTTCTCGCCCACCCTTTCAAAAACGCAGCCTTTAAACTTCTCCGTTCGTAGCAGCTTATTCCTAAGCAGTTTCAGCTGTATAAAGAACAACTCCTCAAACTTAAGTCGCCTGATGGCTGCATCAAGAGCCGCCTGATCCGCGGGAAAATGTACGGCCTGCAGAGCCTCCAAGCGGGTTACCAAATGATACTTCTCCAGAATATAGCCAGGCATTGTTTCCCTGATCAATGAAGAAGATAGCTCTGTTAAATTTTCCAGAAGGCGCTGAATCCCTTTACTGTCCAGCTGATTTTGCTTGAGTTTCTCGGTAGAATTATAGACCGGCTGCAAGCTGAGATTCCCGATCTTTTTCGCAGCTGGATTATAAATCTCGACTTCAGGATGTGAAATCGATATCCTGCCGTTAAACTCAGTAGGTTTACCAAACACAATAACAGCAAGACCCGGATGCAAGGTTCGGTCGATCCACTTGAGTCCGCGAAACCAGACCAGCTCCATTATACCAGTATCGTCCTTTACCTGTATAACCAGACGTCGCGCTTGCTTTTCTCCAACAATCTCTTTGGATACAACCCGGCCAATAATTTGAATAAGGGGCAGACTTCCATTAAGCTCACGGATCTTGTAAAACCGCGTTCGGTCGATGTAACGAAATGGATAATACAGAAGAAGATCCTGAAAGCTGAAAACCGATAGCTCCTTCTTTAGCAACTCAGCTTTATGCTGACCTACACCTTTCAGATATTCAATCGGAGTAATTAAACTAATTTCTGCCACAGGGCATTCAATTAGGCTTTAGTAGCGATGATGGAGATCTCAACATTGACACCTTTTGGCAGGCCTGCAACAGCTACAGTTTCTCTAGCAGGGAAATTATCTGTGAAATAAGATCCATATATATCATTAACAAGGGGAAACAAAGACATATCGGAAAGAAAAATAGTCGTTTTAACAATATCCCCAAACTGGAAGCCAGCTTCATCCAACACCGCCGTCAGGTTCGACATTACCTGTGTTGTTTCTTCTTCAATAGAAGACAAGACGAGCTCGTTCGTAGCCGGATTTATAGCAATCTGACCGGATACATATAACATTCCGTTTGCCAGCACCGCCTGATTATATGGACCAATAGGAGCTGGCGCTTTGTCTGTATGGATAATCTGCTTCATATCTATAGAAAATACCAGTCAATAATTTTGTAGAGGATTCCCAGGACAAACAGTAGAACTGCCAGGGCATTTATAAAATGCATGACCTTCAAGTTAAAGCTTTTGGGCCGCTCGGGGTTGTCTTTCCTGAAAAAATACATATCGCGAATTTACAAAAATTATGGGCGAAATGACTGCATAAAAAAAGAGGGTCCTTGTGGGGACCCTCTTTCGATAATATGCTTATTACTATATTATCTAAGATTATTTAATCTCAACACGACGGTTCTGCATGCGACCTTCTTCAGTTGTGTTTGAAGCAACTGGACGGCTTTCACCGTAAGCCTTAACAGTTAAACGGTTCGCATCAACTCCAGAGTTTACTAAGTAAGTTTTTACTGAGTTAGCTCTGTCTCTTGATAAGCTCATGTTGTAAGAATCAGAACCTTCAGCTGAAGCGTGGCCTTCTAAAGTTAATACGCTAGAAGAGTTAGCTCTCAGGTCAGAAGAAACTTTATCTAAAGTAGGGTAAGAAGAAGTCTTCAATACTGAGCTATCAAATTCAAACTGGATTGTTCCGTACTGACCAGCAGCAGTTGAATCAGCAGTAGGAATTACTAGAGGGCAACCTGCTCCGTCAACAACTGTACCTGCAGGAGTTCCTGGGCATTTGTCGAATCTGTCAGATACTCCGTCACCGTCAGCATCAGCAGAAAGTTGGTTTACAGTGTTCTCTAAAGTGCTTACGCGAGTCTTTAAAGCTTCAACTTCCTGACGTAATGTAGGATCTTTTAATTCATCATACATTAAAGCAACAGGGTTTGACCACTGAAGGCTTGGTTTTGATTTGTTACCTAAAGTAAACTCAAGACCAGCATATCCGTAAGACCATTTGTCTTTGTTAGATGCACCGTTAGCCCAAGTTCCGTCTAAGTTATCAGCATCAAGGAAGTTCATGTCGTAACCTAAGTTGAAGGCAACAACTTCACCTAATTTGAAGTTAACACCAGCACCTACAGGGATGAACAGTTCAGTTCTGTCGTTTGCATCAGGAGAGTAACCAGTCAAACCAGCACCAGCCTGGATGAAGAATCCAACATTTTTCTGTCTGCTTAAGAAAGAAACAGTTCCAACGTTAACAACACCTTTTAAAGATACTGCGTAGTCTAAATCAGTTTCAAACTCAGGAGTTCTTCCAGCGATAGGAGTTCTTCCGTCGTTAGTGTCATAAGTTCCGCTCAATTTACCTCTGTGCGCATCTAATTTCAATGCGAAAGAAGGAGCTAATTGTTTCTTAATGAAAAGACCGTAACCGAAGTTAGCGTCCCAGTCATTGTAATCATTGGTTCCGAAAGGGATAACTGGTGCTAAAACACCGCCGTTAACACCGATTGACCATGTTCTGTACTGAGATCTTCCGCCAAACACCGTGGCAGCAGATGTTGAAGTTGTAGTAGTTTCCTGTGCAGTAGCAGCTAAAGCAGCAACTGAGAACAAGGAACCAGCAACAACTTTCTTAATTGTAGAATAATTCATGTTTCTAGTTTGTTTTAAGGTTAAACAAATTTTTAATTGTGCAATTTTAACAAAAATAAATATAAGTTCGTTACAGCGAAATAGTCAAACTCTATACCACTTTGTCCATCTAAAACATCATTCTGCGTATTTAGTTTGACACACCTGACAAAAAATCCAGACTACTAGCTTGAAATACTTGGCCCTTCTTAGCCGCGATTAAACCACAGTACACTGAAAATCAAATATATATAAAATAACCAGCGTGCTCAAAACGATATTGTAAATATTTTTTCCTTTTAGGGTAGAAATAATCGGGAGACTAATTGTAACTATGTTTTTGTAAAGAGCATGCCGTTCAGTCAGTTGAAGCAGTAGGTTTTTCCATACAGATTTCCGATCGTTACAAATAAGTTACTCAGAATTAGACTATTTGACATGTAAATACGCTAGGGAAGTGCCCTAAATACAGGTCACTTGCATCTTCAAAGTAAATTCCCGATCTTTCAACTGATCACTATTCAGGATTCAATTTTTAGCAAATAGCTTCATATATAATAAGACACACTCCCGCCATAAGAATACAAACACTTTGTAGCGTTTGCTATAAACAAACCGTATTGTTCTTACCTGTGGAAATAAACTACAAATTGCGCATACATGCCACTACCGTCTTCTTCTTTAATTATATCGACATATAATTGGCCCGAGGCTTTGGAGCTGTGCTTGCTCAGCGTTGCTGATCAGGTATTATTACCTCAGGAGGTAATAATAGCCGATGACGGGTCTGGACAGGAAACTAGGGAACTAATTGAAAGATTTCAGGAAACATTTCCTGTTCCGCTATTACATGTATGGCATAGAGATAGGGGATTCAGAAAGACAGAAATTTTAAATAAGGCTATAAAAGCGAGTTCATCTGTGTATATTGTACAAGTTGATGGCGATGTCATCCTTCATCCTTCTTTCGTTGGAGATCATCTTGAAATTGCAGAAAAGGCCTCATTTGTTAGAGGCACGAGAGCTCGTCTAACGAAAGGGAAGACAGCGGAGTTAATCCATTCCCGCAAAACAGACCTGCACTTTTTTTCGGCTGGTGTATATCACCGACTAAACGCGCTAAGAATACCTTTCTCAAAGAATCTGGGTATACGGAAAGAAATGCGCAGTAGAAGCGTGCGGGGAAGTAACCTCGCATTCTGGAAGTCAGATTTTGTACTGGTAAATGGATATAACAATGATCTTCAGGGATGGGGACACGAAGACGAAGAGCTGGCTGCTCGCTTTATTAACAACAGCATTATTAAAAAAATTGTAAAGCTCCGCGCAATACAATATCATCTGCACCATGAAGAGAGTCCGAGGAACCTCGAGTCCTTTCACACCAAAATATTAGAGAACACAGTCAAGAACAAAATCAAATCCTGCGCTAAGGGGTATAGCTGCAATTCACATGAGACAAGCAATTAAAACATCATTAATTATCTCAACCTACAACTGGGCAGAAGCTCTTAATTTATGCTTATTAAGCGTATCGAGACTGTCTGTCCTACCTGACGAGGTCATCATCGCTGATGACGGTTCAAGACGCGATACATATGACCTCATTAAACGATTTCAGCAATCATTCAAAGTTCCGCTGATACACGTTTGGCACAAAGACGAAGGCTTTCAACTGGCCAAGATCAGAAACAAGGCCATTGCAAAGGCGCAATACCCATACATCATACAGGTCGACGGAGATCTGATCCTGCACAAGCATTTCATCAAAGACCATATTGAAGTTGCAAGAAAGGGATCATTCGTAACAGGAAGTCGGGTTTTGATGGATGATCAACTTTCCTCCATTATGATGTCTACTCAAAAAACCACGGCCAATATCTTTACACCAGGGATCAGCAATCATTTCAATAGTCTTCGAATTAAATTTCTTCGGAATCTCCTCGCAGACCGCTATCATCAAAAGGATATCGACTCCATCCGTGGCTGCAACATGGCATTCTGGAAAGAAGACGTCATTCGAGTGAACGGCTATAATGAGGAATTTGAAGGATGGGGCGGCGAAGATCAGGAGCTCGCCATCAGGATGTTGAATGCCGGCGTGAAGAAACGGGTAATTAAGATGGGTGGCACCGTACTCCATATCGCCCATACTAAATATTGCAGATCAAAACATCAGGAGAACGATCACCGCATGCTGAGGACTCTGAGAGAAGAGATCACCTACTGCAGCCAGGGCATCAGTCAGTATCTCAACCATAACCGTATCCCGAATCTCGGAAATTTCACCTAAGATAGCAGATCAGATAGTCGGAGAGACGCTGCCCTTCCGGCTGTCTGCTTAATATGACCTTAGCAACGATAGTAGAAGTAAAACAATAACCAGTTTAACAATCTTCCAGCGATTGAGCCTGAAAGGACTCGGGTGAGGTTTCTTAAAGCCGAAATCAATCGCTCTGCACATCGACAGCCACCTTCCACTCTTCAGCAAAGCCCAAAAGAATCCAACTTCCTGCGCGTTCTTGTGCAATATCATCTGCCAGATCAACGCAGGAGAGAACTTTTTCGCCGCCTTTATTGAACGAATCGTATTTGTCAGAAGTTCAGCGAGCAAAACTGCTAGGAGGAGTTTTAAAGGAATCTGGAGACTAAGCCCCATAGCTAAGCACACGGGGAGAAGTAGTATCACAAGAAAAACACTTTCAATGGTGTTTGAGAAGTCGAGATGACTGAACTTCCATATATGAGGTAATTTCAAGATGGTTGCATTCCCATGCCCATATCGAAACATTCTTTTCATTTGGCTACCCCCATTATCCCACCAAGGATGGTAAACAACTGCTTTTGCAAGGCTCTTGTACAACATTCCATTTTTCTGACTGAACCGCACCAGAAGCTCTACATCCTCACCTCCGCTATTCAATTCCTCCCGAAACCGAAGGGCTCCTAATAATCTCCTGTTGAGCATCAAATTGGCAGTTGGGGCCCATGGCTGTTCATTTTTGACCTTGCTCATATGAAAGTGCGCCATCGAGCCATTCAACATGAGAGCATTTGTAACCATATTAAACGGCTCCGGAAACTGCGTGAGACCGACGAAGCCTATGACATCGGGATTGACCTGTAGCGCTTCAGAATATGTGATGAGTAAATCTGGCGATGGAACTATATCATCATCCAGGAACAACATCCAATCTCCTTTACTACTAACTATTCCTCTGTTCCGGGTGAAAGAGGAACCCCTGTTAACCTCATTTATAATCAAGTTGATCTTCCCTTCTTCTGCAAGAGAGTGAATAGCAGGAGGAATCTTTACGAAAGGATTATCGCAAACCAACAGATAATTGACTTTAAAGCCAACTGGTTGTTTCAATTTAAATATTCCGAGAAGTATTTGCTCTTCCATCCGAAAGGAAGGCACGATGACATCAATAACAGTAAGCGGCTTTTCTTGCATTAATGAATGGATTGCTGGAGGAATACATTTGCTGCAAATATACTTATTAAGACAAAAGAACCTCACCATTCACTTTGTATCGTTTTATAATCCCAACACGTATAAACCTGATATTGTATCGAAATGACTTTGAACAGAAATCCTGCTGCTACTCCCCTGATCAGTATTATCGTCGTAACCTTAAACGCAGAGTCTTGTCTGCGGAATTGTCTGCAGTCGATCATAGAACAACAGGATCAAAATATAGAACTTTTAATCTTCGATGGCTTAAGTACCGATTCAACAGTAGACATCATAAAGGAATATCAGGAGCACATTACTTATTGGGAAAGCGCAGCCGACAAAGGAATATACGACGCAATGAATAAAGCTGTTAAGATTTCCAGGGGCGATTACCTATACTTTTTAGGCGCTGATGATCAGCTTTTGCCCGGCTTTTCGCAGATGCGCGCAAAATTGGATAGTCAATTTTGTATATACTATGGGGACATGAGCTATGATGGAGAAGCAACAAGCCGAAAAAAGTATTCTGCTTATCGGCTTTCTAAGGAATCGATTTGCCATCAGGCCATTATTTATTCGAGAACCGTTTTCGAATATTACGATTACAACCTCCGATATCCTCTGGCAGCAGATTGGGTACTAAACTTCCAACTATGGTCCGACAAAAGATTTAAGTTCAAATTCTTCCCACTTGTAATAGCAAACTTTTCAATGTCAGGAGCATCTTCTTTAAAGAGAGACGAGAACTTCGTTAAAGATCATGGACTACTAATTAGGCGATACCTGGGATATGTGGTCTATGTTCGATACTGCATTAAAAAATTAAGGTCCCGGGCGCGTATAAAGAAGAACAAATGTCGCACTGAAATCAGCTAAAGAGATGCCTATCAACAGGATTAAGCTTCTGAATCCAGTCATTTTTAATATTTTTGCAGATTAACTCTTTAGATGAAGACATATTTTCGATTATTATCCTTTGCAAGACCCATTGAGAAATTTGCAATCCCCTATATACTCACCACTTTGCTCGCGGTGCTGTTCAACACACTGAACTTAGCCCTTATCGTCCCCCTACTTACCTTTCTGTTTAATACCAGCGGTAGTTCTGAAGTATATACCAAGCCGGACAGTCTTTGGAATATGATGGGAAACTTCAACTACTACTCACAGGAAATCAACCGTATCTACGGAACGTATGGTGCTTTGCAATTCATTTGCGTCATAATCGTGTCGTCGGTCCTCCTCAGTAATGTTTTTAAATACATATCGCAGCGGATCATGGAGAACCTTAGAATTCATACATTGCTGAATATCCGCAGAGCAGTATTCAATAACGTGATGGATATGCATCTCGGCTTTTTCAATAACGAGAGAAAAGGAGACATCCTGTCTAAAATCACTAATGATGTTCAGGTTGTTCAGTTTACTGTCACAGGCACGCTGCAGGTAATCTTCCGTGAGCCCTTCCAGCTTATCGCTTACCTGGTAACCTTGTTTGCAATATCCTATAAATTGACTTTTTTTTCAATACTTTTTATACCCATATCAGCTATTTTCATCGCCCGTTTGGTGAAAAGTTTGAAGAACGTCGCAAACAACTCTCAGTCATCTTTTGGTGTAATGGTCAGTAATTTAGAAGAAGCTCTGACTGGCGTAAAGATCATGAAAGCTTTTAACGCGTCCTCTTTTATCAAAGAAAAGTTCAATAGTGAAAATGAAAACTTCTCGGAAATAGGGCGACAAATTGCTAAGAAGCAGCAGCTAGCCTCACCAATATCTGAATTTCTCGGAGTACTAATGGTAGTATTCATTGTTCTTTATGGAGGCAACATGGTTCTGAGCGGAGATGTTGATTTCACTGCTCCTATGTTTATCGCCTACATCGGAATTTTCTCCCAGTTAACCCGTCCAGCCAAAGCGCTTTCTGACTCTTTTACTGGAGTTAACCTTGGTTTAGCAGCGGGAGAGCGTATTCTCGAACTGATTGATATGAAACCAGCCATTCAGGATGCACCGGACGCGGTTAAAATAGCCGAATTTAAGGAGAAGATAACCCTTGATAATGTTGTATTCAGTTATGGCGAACGGGTTATCCTAGATCACGTATCCGTAGAGATCCCGAGAGGAAAAACTGTGGCACTTGTAGGACCCTCGGGAGGTGGAAAATCGACGCTGATGGACCTTATTCCCCGCTTCATCGAGCCACAACGCGGCGCTATCTACTTTGATGGCATCGACATCAAAAAGATCAAAATGGATTCCCTGAGAGCACAGCTAGGCTTCGTAAACCAGGAATCCATCTTATTCAACGATTCTATCTTTAACAATATCGCCTTCGGAAAGCCTGACGCTACCCCTGAAGCCGTTGAGGCTGCCGCACGAATCGCAAACGCGCACGACTTCATCATGAACACCGAAAACGGCTACCAAACCAATATTGGCGACCGCGGGATCAAACTGTCAGGCGGACAGAAACAACGCATCAACATCGCTCGTGCGGTTCTGAAAAATCCACCCATTATGCTACTGGATGAAGCAACCTCTGCCTTGGATACCGAATCAGAGAAGCTAGTGCAGGAGGCTCTCAATAATCTCATGAAAAACAGAACAACGCTTGTAATCGCCCACCGGTTAAGCACGATACAGGACGCTGATTTAATCCTTGTATTAGACTCCGGGCGCTTAATTGAGAAGGGAACGCACCCGGAACTCATGGCAACTAACGGCGTCTACAGACGTTTGGTAGAGATGCAGACGTTTTCAGAATAAGCCATATCTGCTTTTGGAAATAAGCCATGGATAGCCCGAAGAAAATCAAGCAACCCCTCATCAGCGTCATAACGGTTACCTTTAATGCCGCTGAACATATTCGTCAATGTATTGAGAGTATCCAGAATCAGGCATACCCCCGCATAGAACATATTATTATTGACGGCGCCAGCACAGATGGCACTATTTCGATCTTGGAAGAGTTCGATGATCAGATCGCATATTGGGTGAGCGAGCCTGATAATGGTATTTTCCATGCTATGAATAAAGCGTTGGCCCATGCAAAAGGTGATTGGATATACTTTCTTGGAGCAGATGATACACTTTATCCTGACTTTTCCCGAATGGCAGATCTGCTCACTGATTCTGACACGATCTATTATGGACAGTGCACTTGGGGCGATATGATTCTGGGAGGAGAATACAGCCTATACAGATTAACCAAGGAATGTATATGCCACCATGGTATCCTCTATCCCCGTGCGGTATTTAACAAATATTTTTATTCAGAAAAATATCCCACAGGTGGTGATCACCTGTTGAATATCCAGTGCTGGAGTGATCCGTCCTTTAAAAAACTGTACTACCCCCATATTATCGCAAATTTTGCTAAGGACGGTATCTCTCAGAATACGCCTGACCCCTTGTTCGATCAGGACTTTCCGGGTATTATCAGAAAGTATTGCAGCCCGCTCATCTATTTGAGGTACAAATGGAAAGCACTTAGGAAAAAACAGTAAACTTCTAGTATGCAATATCAAACATCATCTGCCATATTATTCCTGATTTTCAACCGGCCGGATACCACATCGCTGGTCTTTGAAAGGATCCGTGAGGCACGCCCAACAAGGCTATATGTTGCAGCGGATGGGCCAAGAACCAATCGGGAAGGAGAACATGCGCTTTGCAATGAGACTCGGTCCATTATAAACACGATCGACTGGGACTGCGAAGTCAAAACACGTTTTCAGGATAAGAATTTAGGTTGCAAATACGCTGTATCCACTGCCATAAGCTGGTTCTTTGATCAGGAAGATGAGGGTATCATATTGGAAGATGATTGCCTCCCCGCAAGTGACTTCTTCAGGTTCTGCGACCTTCTTCTTCAAAGGTATCGGCATGATACACGCGTAACACAGATTGTCGGGTGCAACTTCCAGGCTGGTAAAAAATGGGGAGCAGCGAGTTACTACTTCTCGAACAACCTTGAAGTATGGGGATGGGCAAGCTGGAAGCGTGTATGGCAGCTATATGATGCCGAATTAAACGGATATTCAGAAACCGACGTGGAGGAAACTATTCAAACGGTTTTCAGCGAGCCAATAGTAACAGCAGAATATCTACACTTATTCAAAGAACTGAAAGCCGGCAAGATCGATACATGGGATTACCAGCTGAAGTTGATCAACTTCTTCAACAATGGGTTGAGTATAGTTCCTAACGCAAACTTGATTTCAAACATCGGATTCAGACCTGATGCTACACACACCCACACGCCTGACCTCTTTGCAGATATTCCCCACGGACAGCTTGACGAAGAAATTAACCATCCTCGATGTATTCTGCCATCACGTAAGGCTGACACCAAGGTTCTGAATTTAGAGTTCCAAATCGATAAGAGAAAGAACCTGCAGAATAAGCTGAAGAACAGAATAAAACACTGGTTGAAAGGGTAAGCCTCAGGCTTTCTTCACCAGGTAGAAGCCCTTATCATAGCCTAGAGGCTCCTGGTCGATCTCGATGATCGACTCTCCTTCGACGTAAGTACTGAACTCAGCCCGTTTGTCGTACGTATCTCTGAAATGAGCCAAGAACTCAGCTTCATTGAAGAACCAGGAGGGGTAGGAGGCTTCATACACTGATGGCCAGACCCGTTGAATCGTTAGTCTGTCACCCTCCTCATGGATAAACGCTGTACGGTCAAAAATGATGTAAGGGAAGTTCATTGAAGCCAGCTTTCCTAAAAATTCATGGGGCTTATCCAAATATTGAACCACGCCAGACAAAACAACTAAATCAACATTTTTCACTGCAGCGCAGTCTTCTATAGTATTAAAAAACCGCAGCTGTTCATCTTCAAAATAGCGCTTACCGCAATCTACATAGTGAGGTTGTTCCACTACGTTCCATGTATCACAGACACGATCATTCAGAAACTCCTTTACCTGAAAATAAGAGCTCCCCAATGATCCACCGAAGTCCAGAACATTCAACGGAGCACCTTTTTCGAGGGCGCTGTGCTGCAAAAAAGTAATCAGTGGAAATGGATACTCCTTTTTATCAAAAAGAACGGAATCCCGTTCATAAATCGCATCTCCCGATCTAATCTTTAACAATGCTGATTTTGTCTTCTCAAGAATATTGTCTTTCTCGTATCCGTCGGTAACAGCACGTGCCTCTTGCCATGAGCTATATCGACCGAACCAACCATATTGCTGCTTAGACCTATTCTGAAATTTATTCCGAAGATATTTAATCATCTTTCTTGTTTAAATCTGATGTTATTGAGATAGTAATTTACGCCTTCTGAAATAGTTCTTATAGCGTCCCGTCAACATAAAGGAAAATTTACGCCCGTACACTCTGTTAACCCAATCAAGATTAAACAGAGGCTCATGAAAAATAGCCTGGGAGGATACGGACGTGATCAAATTTTCCGCTTCTAATATCGCTTGGGCATATGGCTTATAGAGAAACTGAACGGCGTCATCCGCTATATCGTACTGATCCTCTGTAAGGTGAAAGACATTCCCTTGCGCATATTTAAACGCATGAAAATGATAAAAGATAACATCCGCTATATTATCGGAAGCAATTTCCCGCAACATGACACGTTTATCGCGTTTTAGAAAGCTATATTGCTGAACATTCCAGGGAGCGACACCTCCACCGGGATGATTCAACTCGTGCACGCCTTCAAAGCGTGTTGTCCAATCGTCGAGATACTTCTGATCTCCAAATTTCCCGTCTTCGAAGCGTTTAAAACACCATTCCAAACATGCATTTCGCCACCACGATAGAGCAGCCAATCCCCATTCATCTCGTTTAAATGTAATAAACTGTACACAATAGATTCCACTGAGATCGGATTGATCGTAGCGCGGCGTATACCGATGTTCAGTGATCAACACAGATGAAGTCCCCATCTCATCGATCAGCACCTTAGGATTACTGAAGAACAAAAGGTCTGCATCTATGTACGTGCAGCTTTCCAGGCCATACTCATGAATACAGTACCAGATTGTGGAAGACGTACAAGTCCAGCAATACTCGCCGGCAGTACGTTCTGGCTTCACTGCCAACAGCGCATCATCTTCAAACTCCTCAAGTGAAATGATTGAAGCATGTTCCAGTTTTAAATCTCTCAACGTCTGCAGACACCCTTCATCAAAGGCAAAAATATAAAGATGAAAATCGTCACAATGGCGTAAAAGGGACTGGTACATCGCGAGCCCTCTTGACAGGTAGGCTGAATTAAATAAGGTGCAGAAATTGATCATTACAAATACTATTTAGAGCTGCCATTGCTCCCCAAAAGCCGCTTTAAGGATGATGTGAATCCTGGACGTCTTAAATTCTTATTCAATATGTATTTCTGGATACTGGATTTAGCCGCTCCCTGGAAATGAAGCCCATAGAACCTCACGTATTCGCCAGTATCTGAAATTCTACCATAGGGTAGGTTATTCTTCCAGTAGATTCGCTTCCGGTTCCGGTCACATTCAAATCCATCAGCCTCGTTGATGTTGCTGTCAAAATACATGTCCTCTGATAGTTGGGATAATTCTCTCACATTATTGGATATATCATCGGTATAAAATGAAAAAGCAAACATATCGCATATACCTCCTTGCCGTTTTTCTTCCTGAAAAACACGAAAATTCCGCAGAGATCTTTCGATATATTCCGGCTTCGTGTACAACTCTGTGAGGTAATTACAAAACCTATCTAAAGAGCTTCTACTAAAAAGCGTAAAGTGCGGAGAATGACCCTGGCTGATAGTAAAATCGTATTGTTTAAAATTCTCGAAAGTCTTATCAACACCACAGAATAGCAGCGCATCAGAGTCCAGGCACAAAAAATTTTCAATATCATGGGTCTGAACAAAGTCATTGATGATAAACCATCGTTGAAAACAGAATAACTCAAAATCATAGCTATTAGACGACATATGCTTGTAGACCTTTTCAAACTCCTTTGCTCGCTCAGCATAGTCATCCATCCTGATATGGTTTACGTAAGCATGTCCACTATTCGCCTCATCTCCTAATAAAAAGATATTAGAGTCGTTGTTGAATGCATGGGTGTGCGCAAAAACATGTTTTAAGTAAGGTGCGTCACCCCTATGTACAAAAATAATTGGTATGCTGCTCATCTGTCAAAATACGTGTTGTTGACCTCAATCGATACAATACCCGTAGCCCTCTACAAATTGTTTGTAAAAGCTTAGGTTCCCTTTATAATCCTCGTCATCCCTATGCCAGCCGTGACATCCGAAAGGTAATTCTTGATTATTCATCCTGAAAAAACCTTCGGGATCCACATCAAATGCAAACCTGGCAGCTACCTCTACCTTGGGAATTCTAAAGAAAGGATTCAGTGTGTTAACATAATGGCTGTAAAACATGTCCTCATTTAAATTCCATTCTTCTACTGCGCGTTTGAAAAACCTCAGATTGCGGATGAACGATCGCGTATTTCTCAACGAAAGCCCTCCATTTCCTATTCTCGATATACCTTTCCTGCCAAAAATTTTGTAGTAACGCTTAATCTCCTTAGGATATACATCTATCCAGCTCGTTACATCAAATGGCCAGGGAGCTGCAATATAGTCATACTTAAGGCTACACCAATGTTTCAGATCATCCTTGAACACGAATGAATCTGTCTGATATATAAGCAGGTATTTGCTGTCTTCAAACCGTTCATAAAAGGATGCACTCAGCATAAGCTTGTTGTATCCATTAACGTCCAGAAAATATTTTGCCTCAAAAAGCTCAACAGAAATTTCCTTCCGGCAAAGCTTTGCGAGATCCCGTATCTGACGAAGATCCAATTGAGGTGGGCATACTACAGTAACCGGGTATCGACCCATAATAGAAAAGCATTGCTTAATCGAAACTAGCTCAACTGCATTTAGTTCTTTATAAAGGGGAATAATAATTCGAACTAGCTGCATTGTTTAATTACTCGTAATCCGTCGCCAACAAAGATAAGATTATCACACAGCTCCATGAGTCCGCTTCGACAAAAACTCGAACTAGTTGAGCTTTGTAGCGTTTCTCCACTGTAGGACGTATAACCTATTACTTAATGCTAAGTTAATCACCATCGGTAGGTTTTTACACTTAGCTCACAAATTTGTAATTCGAATGCTTTCCATCATAATATCTTCTGTAAGCAGCAACCATTTAGATCAAATAAAAAAAAACATACAAGCTACGATTGGCATTCCCCATGAAGTTATCGCTATCGACAATAGGAACGCTGAAAAAGGAATATGTCAGGTATATAATATAGGTGCCAAAAAATCGAAATTCGATCTGCTGTGCTTTATGCACGAAGACATCCACATCAAAACCTTGAATTGGGGGGAAAAAGTAATTGATCATTTTGATAAAGATGAAAGCCTAGGGCTCATAGGTGTGATCGGATCGTCTTACAAGTCTAGTGTATTTTCGGGATGGGCACCCTATGGGGTAACACCCGACACCATCGACTATGGTTCGCTAGTGCAGTCTTTTAAATATGAGAGAAAGACCTCTGCTCACTTCTACAGCAATCCCGATGCTTCGACGGTTCAGGAAGTTGCTGTATTGGACGGGGTGTGGCTTTGCTCTAGAAAAAAAGTAATTGAAAAGTATCCCTTTGATGAATACACCTTTCCTGGCTTCCATTGTTACGATTTGGATATATCTTTAAGTATCAATAAAGAATACAAAGTTGCAGTCATCTTTGATGTTTTAATCGAACATTTTTCGGAGGGCAAATTCGACAGATCTTGGGCAGAAGCGACGTTCGCTCTTCACAAAAAATGGAAAGAAAGTCTTCCATTAAACAGGAAAGGATTCAATAAGAAAGAAATGATTTACTGTGAAAAAACTTTTTTCAGAAACGCTGCTGCCGAATTGGCGAAGCTCAACTACTCATTAAAAGACATTAAAGCCGTACTTAAAAATTCGAAGTTGTTAAAAATGAGTCCTTTCGTTTACATCAAGCTCTATATAGAGGCCTTGAGAAAATATGGATTAAGACATCTACCCGAAACCTCTAAATAATATTTAAAAAGTGGGCCCATGATCTTTGACAATCTTCAGGCTCTTCAAATTCAGCACCTCTTATGATAAGTGAGCAAAAGGTTTCTGTCGTGATGCCTTGCTTTAATGGAAGCAAATTCATTGAGAAGCAAATTATAAGTATTCTCAATCAAACGCATAAAAATATTGAGCTGATTATTGTGGATGACCAATCTACTGACAACACGGTAGATATCGTCTCTAGCATCGCAGCAAACAACTCAAAAATACGTTTTTATTTAAACCCTGTTAATTTGGGTTTTAACAAAAACTTTGAGAAGGCTATGTCACTCGCTACAGGTGAGTTTATCGCATTAAGTGATCAGGATGACATTTGGCTTCCAGAAAAGATCGCAGAGTTAATAAATTCGATTGGAAACAACTGGCTGATATTTTCCAATTCTCTGCACATAGACGAATGTGATCACAAACTGAACGACTCTCTTCTTGAAAATTTCTCTCTCGAGCGACGATCCTTTAAATCAATAGGGTTGAATAACTTCGTGACTGGTCATACCATGTTATTCAGAAAAGAATTCCTGGATTTCGCTCTGCCTATTCCTACAGATGGTTATTATGACTGGTGGATGGGCTTCATTGCTTTGTATCATAAAAAGATAGCCTATTTAGATAAACATCTTACGCTTTATAGATTACACAGAAACTCTGTTATACAGCAACAGGAAAGGCAGGTGATTGATAATAAAATAACGCGCGCTTTCCTGAATCGTCATTCTACTATAACCAATCTCAGCAATTTTTTGAAGTACCGCCTTTTGGAGGATGAGGATAGAAAATTCCTGGCTAAACACTACAAGGTGTATAGCATGAAGAACAAATATCTTCTTCCACTGATACTATTTTACTACGTTCATTTCAATGACCTTTTTCCTGAGACGCGTAAGAGAAAAACTATTAGCAAAACACGATGGAGATTGGCTAGCATCTTTGCCAAAGAAAGATAGCATTTGCTGCTGCTAATAACTATTCATCACCTCAATGACTTTCTCGATCTCTTCCTCCCTGTGACAGAAAGAAATGGGCAGACTTAACGTGGTCCTATGAATTTCTTCTGAAATAGGGTAGCTCCCTTCTAGCTTACCTTTAAACGCTTTCTGCTGATGTGGAGGTATGGGATAGTGGATCTCCGTCTTAATATCGTGTTCTAATAAATAAGAACGTAATCGATCTCGCTCTGGATGCCTTATATTATATATATGGTACACATCAAAATAATCCGGCTCTACTACCGGCTTGATGAATTCGGAACTCAACCGCGCCTGATACAACGAAGCGAGCTTCCGTTTATGGCTATTGATTAAATTCAAAGCTTTAAGCTTTACAGATAAAAAACCTGCTTGAATCTCATCTAATCTGGAATTCGTTCCAATATAGTCGTTTACGTACTTTTCCCTTGAACCATAGTTCCGCAATGCTACAACTTTCTCATTCAGATCCGGATTAGCTGTGGTAATCGCGCCTGCATCTCCCAAGGCTCCCAGATTCTTGGTCGGATAAAAGCTGAAGGCTCCAAAATCCCCAAATGTGCCAGTCATTTTGCCATTGTAAGTAGCCCCATGCGATTGCGCACAGTCTTCTACAACCCTGAGGTCATGCTTCGCAGAAAGCTCCATTATGGGATCCATATTACATGACTTTCCGTAGAGATGTACAACAAGAATAGCACGTGTCCTGGGTGTAATCGCCTCTTCTATTTTAGAAGGATCGATATTATAAGTACGAATATCCGGTTCTACGAGTATCGGGACAAGGCCGTTATGATAGACTGCAAGAATCGTTGCAATATAGGTATTAGAGGGAACGATTACTTCACTCCCCAGAGGAAAATCAAAGCACCGTAATGCAAGAATCAGCGCGTCTAATCCCGATGCAAGTCCGGAACAGTAAGCAGATCCACAATACGATGCAAATTCAGACTCAAACGTTGAAACGTTCCTACCCAAAATAAACCAGCCGCTTTCCAGCGTGTCAGCAAAGCTACGTTTGTAGTCAGCCATAAACGGCTCATTCAATAATTTAAGGCTCTCGTACTCGATCATCTGTAAGGCTCGTATATATAATCTCCTGCGTCAAAAAACTCTGATGCCAATACCATCAATATGGCGTCTTCGCTGAAGCTATGCATTTGATGCCAATCTTCCGGCTCAAGCAATAAGCACTTATCAGGAGAGTCAAGTTGAAATTCTTCCTGATCCGTGCTGTCATCATTAAAAATTGTGCACTTTCCCCGGATGCAAATAGCAGCTTGTATGGTACGATGATGGCGGTGTCCGCCTCTCACCGAATCGTCCACTCCGTAAATATAAAAGATGCGCTTAATATCGAAAGGAATGATTTTCTCAATAACGGTAAGATTTCCACGTTTGTCAGTAAACGTTTTTAGATTCAGAAGCTTGGCCACAAACAGGTCGTTAATTCAAGTGAATAGATCAATATAAAGTACGATATCCGCGATAAAAGCGATACCAAAACTCAAATATAATTATCCTCGAATGAAACCTACTAAAGGAGTGCCTTTCCTTTCTATTAATGCTCCCCAGAAATCCATTTGCAGTAAAGCCTCCGGCTCCTTCGCCTCACTTGTGTACTGCTGAAACTTGCACTACCTTTGTTGCCATGGTTTTTCAGGAGCTCATTCACAAGATCAGAAGAAATAAGATATTCTATTATGCCGGGCACTATCTTAGGCAGGCCCTTCCCGCATCTTTGTTCAGAAATGCCTTACCTGGGAAAATATCTACACTAAATAAGTGTGACAGATCCTATATTACTAAACGAGTTAACTACTACAACAAACTAAGTACGTTTACTCAGCCTAAGCGCCTAGAACACTTTTTGAAAGACATTCCGTTGATCAAGACAAACAGCGCATATCGTGTTGACACCCTCGAATACAGCCGCTATTTCAATCCCAACTTCAAAGCCAGTTTTCTGTTCGGTGATGTCACCACCGTCGCAAATGTGCCATCCATCCAAAAAAGCCGACCGGTCAACGGAGACAACACCAATGCGGTCATACTGAAACTCGATAAAAAACGCCACTTCTTCTTCTTAAAAGACCGCAAAAAGTACTCTGACAAAAAAGATATGCTCATTGGCCGGGCTCACATCAGTCAGCCGCATCGAATGAGGTTCATGGAAATGTACTTCGATCATCCTCTATGCGACCTTGGCCAGGTAAACACAAACGCCGGAAACCTCCAATGGTTGAAACCCCGTATCTCGATGCTTGATCACCTGGACTACAAATTCATTCTTAGTCTCGAAGGGAACGACGTAGCCACGAACCTGAAGTGGATCATGTCGTCCAACTCTATTGCTGTAATGCCTAAACCGAAGTACGAAACTTGGTTTATGGAAGGCACCCTGATACCAGACTATCACTACATTCAGATTAAGGATGATTATTCAGACCTTACCGAAAGGTTACAGTACTTCATCGACCGCCCCGAAGAGGCGCAGGCCATCATTCACCATGCGAACGAATACATCCGGCAATTCATGAATTCAGAGCGCGAAGATCTTATCTCCTTACTGGTCCTCCAAAAGTATTTCTACTATACATCACAAACAAACCAGTACTCGCTGGCTATGCAGGAGAATTGACGATTTGTGCGGTATGCTCCCGAATTCCGTAGCGCTGCCATTTACCCGATGAGCTCTAATACTTTAGCCAATTTGGAAGTATCAATGGTCAAATTACATCCGTCTGCTTCAAGTGCTAAAGATTCGTTATCTGGTTCACCGAATAGATAGAAATAGTTATGATTCAAAGCATCTGCTAGGTGCCAGAAACACTGATTATGATATATCCGGTCTCTTCTAAACTCGAGCACGTTGCTACCTGGTTGCATGAACATCATGTTAGTCAATCCCGCACCGTGTATCGAAACAATTGCGTGGGCATGAGCGGTAATCTCTATCTGCTCCCTAATGCTCATTTCTTCATATTTGATCACTTCGTACCCAAAACTCTTTACAACCTGCTGCACCTCCTTCTCATTCAGTACTTTTCTAAAATCGGCACCCTCTCTGGAGATATATAATTTTTTCGATGTCGTGATACCCTTCAGATTCATCGCGCTCAGGATCTCTTCTGAGAGTAGTTTCATCAACCCGTCATTAGTATAGCCTGGCATACCGGCCCTTGTCACCAAAGTAAGACTTTCAACACGCAGTAGCTCTCCGTACTTGACATATTCAATGCCCTTCGGAGTCAAGTCAAGCAATCTTAATGTCTCCAGAGCAACGCACTCTATATAAGCAGAGTGCGCTGGAAGTAAAAGATAGTAGTCATTTAAGATATTTCTGACGCTATAGATCCGCGGAAGAGTGTCACAGAACCAATGGTAATGCGCGCTTCCCCATTCGTCAAATGCAAGCAAATACTTGCTATTGGAAGGTAAATTTCGTTTCTTCTTCAGCAGGACCTTCTTGAGATAATGTTTTAGGGTAAAGTGTCCCCGATAGTAGTCTGGACTAAGCAGCGACTGGGCATTTATCCGGAAGTAGCCATCGTAGGCAAAACCTTTATAGTTGACAAAACTATTCTTACATTCAACAAGGCTTATGTCGAGCGTCCTATAAGAGAACTCCTGCTTGCAAAAGTTCAGTTCACCGTCCCGATAGTTCTTCGGCAACCTCCTTTCTATTAAATATGATCCTAAAAGTAACTTACCTGACATCTTATTAAATTAATACTTACCTATCTACCCAAGGCAGGAACCTTTCTTCTCCTTCTGCACGCCGCAATACGGGCCTAATTACATTCAGCTGCTCGCCGTTTAACACCCGTTCATACATCTGCAAATATCCCCTCGCCATGGAATTTGCGAGAAAGCGGTCACATACATACTCGTAACAAGCCTTGCGATCAAACATATTTACGTTCCTTACGGCTTCCGTAAGTTCTCGGGCAGAGTTAGTCAGCACACCCACTCCATCAGTCACGATTTCCGGCAGCGATCCATAAGGCGTTCCAAACACCGGGCATCCGAAATAGAGACTCTCCACCAAAGCTAAACCGAATGGCTCATGCCAACGAACAGGAAAGATCAAGCCTTTCGAAGCTTTCAAATAGGCGTTCTTTACCTCACCGCCTACCATCCCCCTGAACCTGACATTCAGATTAGGGGTAAAACGAAAGCCCATCTTCAGGTTCAACCTGGACCCTCCCAGCACCTCCAGCCTCTCACCGGCAGCTGAGGCGACGGCTATAGCTCCCTTCACATTCTTAATCCGCCAGGCAGCCTTTCCCAGGAAGTGGAAATAGTCGCGTTTTACACGAAAATCAGGAAGGCCATATTCCGCTGCATCTATGCCGTTGTACACGTAAGCGCTGGCCTGATGCCGCTCTGCATGATTCTTCGAGATAAATACTGAGTTGACCGGAAAGACTGTGTCTGCTCCATAATTCCCATGGATAGTAGCGATATAGGGTCGTGCCGTGAAGTCCTCAACCGCATGCTGAAAGTGCACCACGTCTGTCTCCTCCGGCACCTGCTCTTCTATAGGAACAGCAGCATTCCGAATGATCACCTTTGCGAACGGGCATTCTGATCCTGCTTTCACCAGATAAGTGACCTGATGTCCTAATGCCACCAGTTCCTTACCCAACCACCAGATAATCCGTTCTGTACCACCATATAGGAAAGCCGGGATCTTCGAATCACTGACTATCAAAATATTCATGCTCAATATTTTTACTACACAAAAAAGGCGGCCTTAAAGGGCCGCCTGTATATATGAATTCTATAAAGGAATTACCTTACAGTTTTCTCTTTACTTCAACATTTTCGTAAGCCTCAACGATATCGCCTTCTTTGATATCATTAAAGTTCTGGATGTTCAGACCACACTCGTAGCCTTTGGTAACTTCTTTCACGTCATCTTTATAACGTTTCAATGAAGCCAGCTCACCTGTGTAAACCACCACACCATCACGAACGATACGAACCTTGCTGTTTCTGGTGATCTTACCGTCGAGAACCATACATCCTGCGATAGTACCAACCTTGCTGATCTTAAAGGTCTCGCGGATCTCTACGTTCGCTACGATCTTCTCTTCAAACTCAGGAGCAAGCATACCTTCCATCGCAGCCTTCACTTCGTTGATAGCATCATAGATGATCGAGTACAGACGGATGTCGATTGCTTCCTGCTCAGCGAGCTTACGCGCACTTGCAGACGGGCGAACCTGGAAACCGATGATGATCGCATCAGAAGCAGAAGCCAGCAATACGTCTGATTCGGAAATCTGACCTACTGACTTGTGAATGATGTTCACCTGGATCTGCTCGGTAGACAACTTCAATAAAGAGTCGGATAACGCCTCAATAGATCCATCCACGTCACCTTTCACGATGATATTCAGTTCCTTGAAGTTTCCGATTGCCAAACGACGACCAATTTCATCAAGGGTAATGTGTTTCTGAGTACGAAGACCCTGCTCACGTTGTAACTGCAGACGTTTGTTTGCGATGTCACGTGCTTCACTTTCGCTCTCCATTGCGTTGAACTTGTCACCCGCAGTAGGAGCACCTGACATACCCAACACCTGAACCGGTGTTGATGGTCCTGCTTCAGTCACGCGCTGTCCGCGCTCATTGGTCAAGGCTTTTACACGACCGCTATAGCTTCCTGCCAGGATTGGATCTCCGACTTTCAGCGTACCAGCCTGTATTAAAACAGTTGTAACAATACCACGTCCCTTATCAAGGGCCGCCTCGATAACTGTACCTGTTGCTCTCTTATTTGGATTAGCTTTCAGATCAAGCAATTCTGCTTCCAGCAATACTTTCTCTAATAGCAGATCCACATTCAATCCAGTTTTACCTGAAATCTCCTGACTCTGATATTTACCACCCCAGTCTTCAACCAGAATGTTCATCTGAGAAAGCTGCTCACGCACCCGCTCGGTATTGGCACCAGGCTTATCTACCTTACTGAAGGCAAATACAATCGGAACACCTGCAGCCTGAGCGTGATTGATCGCTTCACGTGTCTGAGGCATCACACTATCGTCTGCCGCAATCACGATGATTGCAATATCAGTGATCTGCGCACCACGGGCACGCATCGCTGTAAAGGCTTCGTGACCCGGTGTATCCAGGAATGTTACCTTACGGCCGTCTTCCAGTGATACCGCATAAGCACCAATGTGCTGGGTAATACCACCAGCTTCACCACCGATTACGTTTGTCTTACGAATAAAGTCAAGCAATGAAGTCTTACCGTGATCCACGTGACCCATTACCGTAACGATAGGAGCACGAGGGATCAGATCAGCCGGATCGTCTTCGATCTCCAGACTGGCTTCTTCATCCTCTGGCTTAATAAATTCTACATTATATCCGAACTCATCAGCAACGATAGTCAGGGTTTCTGCATCCAAACGCTGGTTGATCGACACGAACATACCCAAACTCATACAAGTTGAGATGATCTGCGTCACCTGAACATCCATCATGCTGGCTAATTCATTTGCCGTAACAAATTCAGTAACCTTAAGCACCTTAGACTGCAGCTCTTTTTCCATTGCTGCCTCTTCGGCTGATTGAGCAACGTCATCACGTTTCTGACGGCGGAACTTAGCCCGCTGAGCAAACTTACCTGATTTACCTGCACCACTTAAGCGGGCAAGTGTTGCTTTAATCTGATCCTGGATTTCTTTTTCTGTTGGTTCCTCTTTAGGACCAGAAGAAGCTCCATGATTTCTTGAACCTCCTCTAAAGTCTGGTCTGGCACCTCCCTGATTTCTTGCACCTCCGCGGAAATCTGGTCTCGGACCAGTATGCGGCGCTGGAGCTGGACTGGCAGCACGAGGCTGTCCGGTTCCCTGCTGTCCCTGTCCTTGCTGGCCAGGGGCATCCTTACGTTTCCTTTTACGCTTATGATCGTTGTTGGCAGCACTTGACGAAGACGCAACAGGCTGATCCTTACGGCGCGGCGGCTGTTGTGCAGACAAGTCAATTTTACCGATCACGTTTGGTCCGGTAAGTCTTTGCGCTCTTGCTCGGATGACTTCGTCTTCCGGGGCATCTTCTGCCTTGGCACGTTGCTCTACGGGAGGAGCAGCTGGAGTTTCCATATTCTGAGTAGCAGAAGCAGCGGGTTGTGCTACTTCCTTATTTTCTTCTTTAACCGGTGCAGCAGCCTCTGGAGCAGGAGCAGCTTCTGCCTGTTTCTCAACAGGTGCAGGACTGACAACCGGCTCGGCTTTCGCTTTCACCTCTTCTGCCGGAGCAGCAGCCTTAGGCTCTTCTTTCACTGCCGGAGCTTCGACTACAGGCGTTTCCTGTTTAACTTCTTCCTTCACCACTTCCGGAGCTGCCTGTTTTGGTGCAGCTGGTTCCGGAGCTGCCGGTGCAGGCTCTGGCTTTGCAGCCTCAGGTGCTTTCGCTTCCTGCTTCGGTCTGCGGTTTAATGAATCAAGATCGATCTTACCAACCACCTTCACGCCCGAGATCTGTTTCTCTTCTTTCGGTGCTTCTGGTGCAGGTTTTTCTGCAGGGGCCTCTTTCGGTCTCTCCGCAGCTGGGGTATGCCCAAACGATGATCCTGTATTCTTTATAAGAATTTCTTCCTGTTCGAATTCCTTCTCTCTACGAGGTTCCTGTCTTTCTGGCGCCGGCGATGCAACATCGTCACGACGTATTTTACCTATAGCAATTTGCATTGCTTCCTCACGGACGATCTTGTCGCCCTTATGCTCCTGCAACAAAGCACCATACATTTCTTCTGAAAGCTTTGTATTGGGCTTTGCATCAACCTTAAAGCCTTTTTTGCTCAAAGATTCTACCGCAGTAGACAAACCAATATTAAGCTCCTTTGCAGCTTTTAGTAAATTTATACTTTTACCTTCTGACATTTAAAAAAATTACCTCAACAAAAATTTTAACAAAAATACGACATTTATCCCGTATTTAATAGAAGGAACCCGAAACAGTCTTACTTATTCAAATTCCGCTCTTAATATACTTAACACTTCTTTCACTGTACTATCTTCCAGATCGGTACGCTTTACCAGCTCTTCTACGCTTAACTCAAGCACAGATTTTGCAGTATCAAGACCTACCCGTTTGAACTCATCAATAATCCAGCCATCAATTTCATCTGAGAATTCCTCCAGATCCACATCTTCGTCATCAGCATCAGCCTCACGGTACACATCGATCTCATAACCAGTAAGTTTACCGGCCAGTTTGATATTGTGTCCGCCACGTCCGATGGCGAGAGAAACCTGATCTGGTTTCAGATATACAGCAGCACGCTTATCGGCATCATCAAGCTTGATCGTTGTGATCTTAGCCGGACTTAATGCACGCTGAATGTATAGAGACGCATTGTTGGTGAAATTGATCACGTCAATGTTCTCATTTTTCAGTTCTCTTACGATACCATGAATACGTGAACCTTTCATACCTACGCAGGCACCTACCGGATCGATACGATCGTCGTAAGATTCTACCGCAACCTTTGCTCTTTCTCCCGGCTCACGAACGATCTTCTTGATCGTAATCAATCCGTCGAAGATCTCAGGAACTTCCAGTTCAAACAGGCGCTGAAGGAAATCAGGTGCAGTACGTGAAATGATGATCTTTGGATTGGTGTTCATCATATCCACCTTTAGAACCACGGCTCTTACAGTATCACCCTTCTTGAAGTAATCAGCAGGAATCTGCTCCGTTTTTGGAAGCAACAATTCATTGCCTTCATCATCAAGAACCAGCGTTTCTTTCTTCCATACCTGATAAACTTCGCCGGTTATGATTTCACCAACGCGGTCTTTATACTTACGGAAGATCTCATCTTTCTCTAATTCAAGAACTTTTGAAACCAGAGTTTGTCTGGCTGCCAGAATAGCACGACGGCCAAATGTCTCCAACTGGATCTGCTCAATAAAGTCGTCGCCAACTTCCAGCTCCGGATCAATCTTGTGTGCATCTGCCAACTCAATTTCCAGGTCATCATCTTCTGAAAAACCGTCTTCCATTACAGTACGGGTTCTCCAGATTTCAAGGTCACCATTATCCGGGTTCACAATCACGTCACAGTTCTCATCCGTTCCGTACTTTTTACGGATCATACTCCTGAACACTTCTTCCAATACACTGATGACGGTAGGACGGTCAATGTTCTTAAATTCTTTAAATTCCTGAAAAGAATCAATTAAATTGATATTGCTCATTTCTACTTAAATGAAATTAAAACCTTTGTTTCTGTTATCTGGTCAAAGGGAATGAAGTTCTGTTCCAGAACGGCTTTCTTACCTTTTTCCTTTATGCTTTCTTCAATTAAAATACCCTCTTCTTGTACTTCCAGAAGCTTGCCTTCTCTTTTATTAGGCTCTTCTGCAAGTTTAACGGAGAGGCTGCGACCAACATTCTTCTGGTACTGCCTAGGTGTGCTGAGCGGATAATCAAGACCCGGAGATGAAACCTCCAGATGATAAGCCTGCTCAATTACATTTTCCTCTTCCAGATGAAATCCTACTGTTCTGCTTACCGCAGCACAATCTGCTATTCCGATGCCATTATCTCCGTCCATCAGAATGATGAGCCTTCCATTCGGGTGCATCTTTATATCGACTATAAAGAGATCCGGACGGTCAGCTATTTTCTCTTCAACTAATTCTCGTACCCTTTGCTCTATATTCATAACTACCGGTAAAAGAAAAGAGGGGACATACTGCCCCCTCTTTCGATTTAGGCAAATATAGTGATAATTCTAGATTTTGCAAACAGTAATACGACAAATGCTTTATTACTAATGAGTTTTGCCACAACCGGACATCACCACGACAACCATTGGCTATCCCTGCTGATACTATAAGGGATCTCATGCAACATACCACCTTAGGGTAGCCTTATCCATGCAGCTGCATTCCTGCCACCTTACACCCACGTTGCAGCCACGTTCTTACGCAAAAAGGTGGCTGCAACGTGGCATCACCGTGGGATGACCCTGGCTTCACCTATAACGTGGTCAGAGACTGCTACCTGATATCTACCCGCCATTAGTCCCTTCGGAGGTACCTTTGTTCCATCCAGGACTGGAGGATAATAGTAGCCGAAACCGTATCGATCAAACTTTTGCTCTGACGGTCGCTCTTTTTCAGTCCGCTCTGTGCTATCGCAGCCGAGGCCATCTTAGAGGTAAAGCGCTCATCGATCTTTTCGACAGGTATGGCGGGAAATGCTTTTTTGAGAATGGTAATAAAGCCTTTTACGTGTGGTGCCGATTGCGAAGCCGTCCCATCCATCTGGCGAGGTTCACCTACCACAAAGAGCTCCACTTGTTCCGTTTGCATATAGTTCTTCAGGAAATCCACTACGTCCTTGGGGTGGATGGTCGTTAATCCGGTTGCAATGATCTGCAAAGGGTCGGTAACGGCTACCCCAACTCTCTTGGTACCGTAATCAAATGCTATTATTCTACCCATCGCACAAAGCTATCGATTTTTAAAGGCTCCGGGATATTCTCATATTTCATATCTATTTCTTAATTTGCACGATGCTGTTTAGTGAAATTGTAGGACAGAAAGACATTAAGCGTCAGTTGATTCGAACCGTTGCAGAGCAAAGGATAAGTCACGCACGTTTATTTCTCGGCCCGGAAGGATCCGGAAGCCTCGCCCTCGCTGTTGCCTATGCGCAGTATATTTCATGCGAAAACCGCCAGCCCGAAGACAGTTGCGGGGAGTGCTCCTCGTGCAGGAAGTACAACCGGCTGATCCATCCGGACCTTCATTTTTCCTATCCTTTTTTCGCCAAGCATAAGGAAGATACCGCACTCTCCTTCATCGAAGAGTGGCGGGAGGCTTTCATCAGGAACCCTTATCTGAACCTGGATGAGTGGCGCCTGCAGCTTGACGCAGATAATAAACAGGCGAATATCAACATCGCCGAGTGCCACCAGATCATCCGGAAACTCAGCATGAAGCCCTTTGAATCGGAATTCAAGGTACTCATCATGTGGCTGCCCGAATATCTGGATAAAGAGGGAAACACCTTACTGAAGATAATCGAGGAACCTCCTCAGAAAACGCTCTTCCTGCTTGTGGCACAGAATCAGGATCAGATCCTGAACACCATCCTGTCGAGAACGCAATTGCTTAAGATCAACCGTCTGAGCGATGAAGATGTGAGACAACACCTCATTGACAAGGTACATGTACCGGCACTGCAGGCGGAGAGGATCTCCTATCTCAGCGAGGGAAGTGTACAGATGGCTATTCAGCTGAGCCGCGAGGAAAACGACAATACCTTTGGCCGCTTTACGGAATGGCTGAGGAACAGCTTCGGGAACAAGGGACTTCAACTCATTGAATTTTCGGAGTCGGCTTCGAAATGGGGGAGGGAGAACCAAAAGAACTTCCTGCGTTACGGGTCGAAATTGCTGCGGGAAGTCATGATGGTACTTTCAGGTGCCGAAAACCTGATCCATCTGCCAGAGAACGAAAAAGAATTTGTTGTCAAGTTCAGTCGTTCTGTCGACTTAAACAAAACGGAGGCCCTGATTTCGGAAATCGAGAAGGCCCATTATCATATTGAGCGTAATGCGAACCCTAAAATTTTATTTTTAGACGTATCTTTGCAATTTACGAGAATTCTGAAGTTTAATACGCTCCCCAAGGGGACTCACTATATATATCAATAAATGGGATGTGGATCATGTTCAACTGGCGGTGGCTGCACGCCGGCAGGTTGCAAAAGTAATGGCTCGTGCCTCACGGGCGGATGCAGCAAATTAGATGTTTACGATTGGTTGGCCCATATGGACCTCCCAACTAACTATAAGCCTTTCAATATCATCGAAGTTAAGTTCAAAGGATCAAGAAAGGATTTTTACATTAACCATGAGCATGCGTACCTGGAAATGGGCGACCTGGTTGTTGTGGAAACAACTACCGGCGGTTACGACATAGGCCATGTTTCGCTTACCGGCGAACTGGTCAGGATGCAGATCAAAAAGAAGCACCAGAAGCTGGACGATATTACACGTAAGGTGATCAGAAGAGCGACGCCTGCTGATGTAGACAAATGGAAGGCTGCCAAAGACATGGAATGGGAGACGATGCACAAGGCACGTACTCTTGCGCTGAATCTCGGTCTTTCTATGAAGATCAGTGATGTAGACTACCAGGGTGAAAAAACCAAAGCTACTTTTTACTATACTGCCGAAGGGCGTGTTGATTTTCGTGAGCTGATCAAGAAGATGGCGGAAAGTTTCCGCATTCGTATTGAGATGCGCCAGATCGGAATGAGACAGGAAGCCAGCAGATTAGGTGGACTGGGATCATGCGGCCGCGAATTATGCTGCAGCACCTGGCTGACGGACTTCAAAACGGTGTCTACCTCTGCCGCACGTTATCAGAACCTTTCTTTGAACACCCTGAAATTGGCGGGTCAGTGCGGTAAGCTCAAATGTTGTCTAAACTATGAGCTGGATACCTATATGGATGCACTGAAAGACATTCCGGATGACGTAGACAGGTTGGAAACGGTTATTGGAATGGCACGTCTGCAAAAGACCGATATTTTCAGGAAGCTGATGTGGTTCAGCTACCCTAACCAGGAGAACTGGATTCCGATCGAGATCTCAAGGGTAAAGGAAATTCAGAAATTAAATAAAGAGGGTATTAAGCCTGAGGACCTTAAAGACGAGGCAGCAGACCTTGAACCGGTTCAGCCTACCAAGGTATTCGACTACGAGAACGTAGTGGGCCAGGATAGCATTACCCGTCTGGATGAACGCCAGAACAATAAAAAGAAGAAAAAACGTACGAATAAGGGCAAGCCGAAACCGGAGGGTGCTGCTGTGGCTCCGGCAACTGCAGCTCAGCCTGCGAGACCTCCTCGTCCGGCCGGAAACAACCAGAGAAGAGAGCAGAATGCTGCTGCTCCTCAGCCAGCGAACAATTCCAGAAGGGAGCAGAACCCAGGTGCGCCTGCTGCAAACAATCAGAGAAAAGAGCAAAACACACCTGCTAATCCAGAAGCAAGGAATCAGAGGCGTGAACAGCATGCTGCTACTCAGGCTGCAAACAGTCAGAAACGTGAGCAGAATGCCGCGGCCCAGGCTGAAAAGGGGGAACCCGGAAACAAGAAGCCTCAGGGAAACCGCCATTTCAGAAGGAATAAACCCAGCAACAAGCCTAAACCCAATGCAGAATAAGTACCGGCATTTATTTACCGCAATACTTTTGCTATGTATAGGCTTGCAAAGCTGCCAGGAGAATGCGATTGTCGATGTGAACTTACCCGTCGACAATCGCTCATGGTCTTATGCGGACAAGATCCGTGTTCCGGTGATCGTTGAGGATCCGTCGAAGGCCTATAATCTCTATCTGAACTTGCGCCATACGTCGGAATATAAGTACTCCAATATGTTTGTCCTCATACACCAGTCGGCGACCGGCTATGAGAAGATCACAGAGCGCAAGGAGTTCAAGCTTGCTTATCCGGACGGTGAATGGCTGGGAAGCGGAGCAGGCAACTTCTACTCTTACCAGCTGATCTTCAGGAAGGGCTATAAATTCCCGGCAAAGGGGACCTATATTTTTGAAATTGAACAGAATATGCGTGACAATCCGCTCCCGGAAGTCACAGATGTGGGGCTGCGTATAGCGCCTGCAGAGGAAAATTAAAATTCTTCTTCATTGTGACAGCTGTCACTTTTCATGCAGATGCAAGCGCGTAGATTTACGAGGCTTATCCAATTAGCCGATGCCCATCAAAACCTTTTCAAGTGCCGTCTTTGGAATAGAGGCAACCGCCATTACCATTGAAGTAAACATCACAAGCGGCACCCGCTATTATATTGTGGGACTGCCGGATACTGCAGTACGAGAAAGCCTGTTGCGGATTGAAAGCGCGATATGCACTTCCGGTTACCGCATGCCGAGACAGAAGATCCTGGTGAATATGGCGCCTGCCGACATTCGCAAGGAAGGTTCATCTTTTGACCTGGCCATTGCGGTGGCTATCCTCTGCGCTTCGGAACAGATCGACGCCACGCGCATCAGCGAATATATGATCCTGGGCGAGCTGTCGCTTGATGGCACGATACAGCCTGTGAAAGGTGCTTTGCCGGTGTCCATACAGGCGAGGAAAGAAGGCTTCAAGGGGCTCATCGTTCCGCTGTGCAATGCCAGGGAGGCGGCCATTGTGAATGATATTGAAGTCTTGGGTGTAAAGACCCTGACCGAAGTACTTGAGTTCTTCAAGGGTACTCAGAATATAAAGCCAACGATTGTCGACACCCGGGATGAGTTCTACTCGAATATATCCAATTATCCTACTGATTTCTCAGATGTGAAGGGTCAGGAGAACATTAAGCGGGCGCTGGAAATTGCTGCTGCAGGTGGGCATAATGCTATTTTGATCGGTCCGCCGGGCTCAGGTAAGACCATGCTGGCCAAGAGGTTGCCGAGCATCCTTCCGCCGCTGAACCTGCAGGAGGCTCTGGAAACCACCAAGATACACTCTGTGGCTGGCAAGCTGGCTGCGGCCGACTCCCTCATGACGGCAAGACCCTTCCGATCGCCACACCACACGATCAGCGACGTAGCACTGGTAGGTGGAGGAGCAAACCCACAGCCTGGTGAAATATCGCTGTCGCATAATGGTGTACTTTTCCTCGATGAGTTGCCCGAGTTTAAGCGCTCCGTGCTGGAGGTGATGCGTCAGCCGCTGGAAGAGCGGAGGGTGACGGTTTCGAGGGCCAGACTATCGGTCGACTATCCCGCAAGCTTCATGCTCATTGCCTCGATGAACCCTTGCCCCTGCGGCTTTTACAACCATCCTGAGAAAGAATGCAGCTGCCCGCCCGGCGCTGTCCAGAAGTATCTGAGCAAAGTATCAGGACCACTGCTCGACCGTATTGACCTTCATGTGGAGGTCACGCCCGTAAACTTCACCGATCTCTCTTCAGAATACAAGTCGGAGAGCAGTGCCGACATACGCGATCGGGTGATCCAGGCACGGGAACTGCAGAGTCTCCGTTTCGGTGAGAGCCGGGATGTTTATTGCAATGCGCAGATGAGCTCCAAGATGGTGCGGGAGATCTGCCGGATTAACGAGGCGGGGCAATTACTTCTGAAGCGGGCGATGGAGAAGCTGGGGCTTTCGGCTCGCGCGTATGACCGCATTCTGAAAGTTTCGCGCACCATTGCAGACCTGGCAGGATCTGAAGATATCCGGATTGAGCATCTGGCGGAAGCCATCCATTACAGAAGCCTCGACCGGGATGGATGGGCCGGATAATGTTTTGATCCTGTTTACGTTAATGAATACATGAACAGCATTAAACTGGTAATTGCAAGCTTCACGATGTGCATGCTAATGGCATGCAACTTATCGGGGCAGCAAAAGGGAACGAAAGAAGTAAACATAAAGGGGGAAAAGACCAGGTCTATAGCAGCATTCGCGGAAGGATGCTTCTGGTGTTCAGAACATATTTTCGAAGAGTTGGCGGGCATTGATTCTGCCGTGTCGGGCTATGCCGGAGGGCATACTAAAAATCCTACCTATGAGGAAGTATGCAGAGAAACGACGGGACATGCTGAGACCGTGCTGGTGTATTACAACCCTAAAGTGATCAGCTATGAGCAGCTGCTCGAAGCTTTCTTCAGCTCTCATGATCCCACTACATTAAACAGGCAGGGGCCGGATGAGGGACCATCCTACCGATCAGCCATCTTCTATGCGAACGAAGAGCAGGAAAAGCTGGCCATCGAGGCCATAAAGAAGTGGACACCCAAATTTGAAATGCCTATCGTGACCGAGGTGGCTCCTCTGAAGGCCTTTTACCGGGCGGAGGAGTATCATCAGAACTATACTAGCGAGAATCCCTTTGATTCGTACGTGAGGGCTGTTTCCTTACCCAGGTTTGACAAGTTTCAGCGAGCCTGCAAACTGAAAATGAAAGACTAGGCATTTTATTTTCTTACCTTTGCCTTTTAAATGGATTACGAGGTCTTCACATTGCCAAACGGCATTCGCTTATTATTTAAGCCTTCTACTTCTTCTGTATCACATGCCTGCATTGTCATCAATACCGGGTCGAGAGATGAGCCGGAAGGCAAGGATGGCCTGGCACATTTCATCGAGCATCTGTTGTTTAAAAAGACGGAGAAGCGGAGCACGGGACAGATTCTGAACTACCTGGAAGCTGTAGGAGGTGATTTAAACGCCTACACGACCAAGGAATACACGTGTATCCACGCATCTATTCTAAATCCCTATTTGCGGAAGGCGCTGGACTTGTTTGAGGATCTGGTATTTCATTCCTTGTTTCCTATAAAGGAGATGGATAAGGAAAAGGGTGTCGTCCTGGATGAAATTGCATCTTACCAGGACCAGCCTGAAGAGGCTATTCAGGATGACTTTGAGGATCTTCTTTTCTCCGGTCATGCATTAGGACGCAATATCCTGGGAACACCGGAGTCGGTGGCTGCCTTTGAACAAGAGGATATATTTTCCTTCCTGAAGGCGAACTACAATACCGAAGAGATCGTGATCGGGGTGAACGGCAACTACACATCGAAGGAGATCAGCAGGCTATTTACGACTTTGTTTGATAAAGTTCCCGCAAACCTGAATAAGCCTGAGAGGACCGCTCCGCAGTATAGTCCCGTAACACGCTCTGTAGAGAAAGCTATCGCGCAAACGCATTGCGTGATCGGCAACCAGGCCTATTCCATATATGATGAGAAGAAAACAGGACTACTGCTTTTAAATAACATCCTGGGTGGCAATGGAATGAGTTCTTTGCTCAACCTGACCATTCGCGAAAAGTACGGTATCGCCTACACCATTGAGTCGAACTACACACCCATGTGTGACAGTGGGATCTTCTCTATTTACTTTGGCACCGACGCTGAAAAGTCTGACCGCGCATTGAAGCTGGTACACAAGCAGCTGAGGTTATTGCGCGAGAATAAGATGAGCGAGCTGACACTCGATCGTGCGAAGAAGAAAATCAATGGGCAGATCGCCCTGGGTGAGGATAACAGAATGGGCCTTATTATCGGCATGTGTAAAAGCCTGATCGATCATCGTCGTGCAGAATCCCTCGAAGAGATTTTCGCCAGGATTAATGCCATTAGTCCCGCCCATATCCTCGAGATAGCAAATGAAATCTTTGATCCGGCCAAGATCAGCACACTTACTTTTGTGCCGAACGAGGCTGAATAATTTATTAATTTTATAGTATGAAATTACCAATAGTAGCATACGGTGATCCTGTCCTGAGGAAAAAGGCTGAGGATATCCCTAAGGATTACCCTGAGCTGCAGGATCTTATCTCGAACATGTTCGAGACCATGTATAATGCGAGCGGCGTAGGACTGGCAGCCCCTCAGGTTGGACTACCTATCCGCCTGTTTGTGATTGATCTTTCGGACAAGGAGGAGCCCGGCTACGAGAGTTTCAAAAAGGTGTTTATTAACGCCGAGATCCTGGAGGAAAAAGGAGTGTTATGGGATTTCAACGAAGGCTGCCTGAGCATTCCCGATATCCGGGAGGATGTAAGACGCCTGGATACAGTGGTGATCTCTTATTACGACGAGAACTGGGTACATCATGAGGAAACATTTGATGGCATGGGTGCACGTGTGATCCAACATGAGTATGATCACATCGAAGGAAAGCTTTTTACCGATAAACTGAGTCCGCTTAGAAGAGCCATGCTGAACAGCAGATTTGAGGCTATCAAGAAAGGAGCTGTTAAGGTCGATTACAAGATGAAGTTCCCTCAGGCTCCAAAAGGCAAGAAGAGGTAAGGTCTAGTTGCCCTTGTTCTTATCTCCGTTGATGATTTGCTGAATAAAGGAACCCCAGGCAAATGGATTTAAGAGCGGATTAGCCATCCGCTGATTAATGGCCTTGTTGGTCAGCGCGATATGATTGTTCTGGAAGTTAACGCCTCTCATCTCCTGCCCGTCGCGGGGAAGGTCACGCGCCATAGCTAATAATGAAGAACGGGCAACGTTCTTTTTGGCAATTTCCAGGTCATCGTCTGCAAACTTCATTGACATGAACTCTTTAGTAAACTCATCGACACTGGCCCAGGGCAATACTGATACCATAGGGAGGTTTACCACTACAGGCTTCATTTTGACGACAACTGTATAACTCTTCTCTCCTTCCATGTCGGGAATGACCAGCGCTTCGCGCCGGTAACCTACAGCACTGAAAACAACTGTGTCGCCCTGAGAAGCAACGAAAGAGAAATAGCCCTGAAAGTTTGCTGAAACGGTTTTGTTCCTGTTTGTTTTGTTGGTAACGGTAACATAGGGAACCACTACATTGGAATCGACGTTATATATTATACCTGAAAATTGCACAAGAGGCTTCTCCTGGGCTTCTGCAAAACCAGTGATAAATATCAAAATCCATGCAGTGATTAATAGTCTCATCAGCGTAAACCTATCAATAATTATGCTACTATTTAGTTAAATTCTGTTAAAAACCAAAAAAGCGAAACATGTTACATGATTCGCTTTTTTGATTAAGGATATACGGTTTATCGTGATACGTTCGGCATCACGGCATTGGGGTCGTCCATATCTGTCAGGTTAACCGCCTCGATTCCTTCGATCTCAGGAACAGATCTTTTTATCGCCTGTTCGATACCGGCCTTTAAAGTCATCAGACTCATGGGGCAAGAACCACATGCACCTAACAAGCGAAGCTTCACGATATTTTCAGGAGTTATTTCTTCCACTGAGACATTGCCACCGTCTGCTTCCAGATACGGCCGAATGCTATCTAACGCACTTTCCACTCTTTGCAACAAATCCATAATAATATTTTTATAAAATTACACAATAATCTCCAATTACACCGAAGCTGGCTTTGCGTTATGTATGGCAACCTGCTGTGCCACCCGTTCAGCCACTTCCAGGAAGGCTGCTGACATTGGGTTTTCATCCTGCATGATCACCGGTTCACCACCGTCGCCTGCTTCACTGATGGATTGTACCAATGGGATCTCTCCCAGGAACGGAACATCAAATTTATCGGAAAGGGACTTTCCGCCGCCTTTTCCAAAGATATAATATTTATTTTCAGGAAGTTCCGCAGGCGTGAAATAGGACATATTTTCAACAATTCCGAGTACCGGAACATTGATGGCGTTCATCATGAACATGCCGATTCCTTTCTTCGTATCTGCAAGAGCTACTTTCTGAGGGGTAGTGACGATCACTGCTCCGGCAACCGGATAGGTTTGTGCCAGGGTAATATGGATGTCGCCGGTACCTGGAGGAAGGTCAACCACGAGATAGTCGAGATCGCCCCAATCAGCATCATTGAACAGCTGCTTCACGGCGTTTGATGCCATAGGTCCTCTCCATGGAATAGGTTGCTCCGGATCGGTAAAGAAGCCTATAGACAAGAGCTTTATTCCGTATTTCTCAATTGGCTGAATGCGGGTCTTGCCTTCAGGCGTTTGAATAGCTTCGGGCTTTGCATCTTCTACACCAAACATAATGGGAATAGACGGTCCGTATATGTCTGCGTCGATAAGTCCTACGCGGGCACCCTTCTTCGCCAGTCCTAAGGCGATATTGGCTGATACCGTAGACTTTCCTACACCACCTTTCCCTGATGCGACAACAATGATGTTGCTGATATTGCTGAGTGGCTGATTCTTCTGAGCGGTTACGCGGGAAGTCATCTTTACGTCCACCTTAACATCCGGGCTTATAAAGTGCATGATCGCGTTGCGGCAGGCATTTTCGATTAGGCCTTTAAGCGGACATGCAGGAGTTGTAAGAATAACCGTGAATGTAAGATGGTCGCCTTCAATAATTATATCTTCAATCATGTTCAGGGTTACCAGATCTTTTTTAAGATCTGGCTCTTCGACATGACTTAAGGCATGTAATACCTTTTCCTTTGTAATCATCTGATGAATATTAAAAAACAAAATTAATGAAACCTGCCCGCTTAACTGCCTGTTTCTTTATGTTTTTACAGATATTTACACTTTAGAAACTAATCGTTTGGATTGACGTTTTCTAAAAGTGTCTAAATTTTAAATATGTCCGGATACATGCGTATTCCTACGAATTATAGAAAGTACTTGAAGATCACCGGTATTGTTCTGCTCATCCTGCTGGTCATTGCCGGAATCCTTGGCGCCATCGCCTACTCCAAAAGGGAAAGTCTCCTACAACAGGTTGTTGCCAGAGCGAAAGAAAAGGCAAAAAGAGACTATAATTTAAACCTCACTATTAAGAATCCACGGTTTGAAGGACTGCGGACCATCGCTTTTACGGACGTTTCTATTGTTCCGGAAAACAGGGACAGTCTGCTCTCGGTGCAGGATCTGCATGTGGGGGTAAAACTGATGCCTCTGCTGTTTGGAGACATCAAGTTGTTAGGCCTTCAGGTGAATAATGCGAAAATCCAGCTTATCAAACGGGATACGGTACGCAATTACGATTTCCTCTTCCGGAAGAAGAAACGAACCTCCGAAGAGAAGGGGAAAGCCGACTATGCGGAACTGGCAAATAACCTGCTCAATCAGCTTCTGTATAAGATTCCTGATGAAATGGACGTGAAGAACTTCCGGCTGAGCATTATCAGGGATGAAGAACAGCTGTCGTTCCATACCACTTCCGCAAGTATTGATGGCGGAGAGCTGAAGTCGACCATTCTGGTAAACGGAAATGAGTCTGTATGGCACGTAGACGGGGAGGTGGATGCAGACGACAAGAAGCTGGACATTAAGCTTTACGCCGACAATAAGAAGGTGGAGCTTCCGATGCTGGAGAAGAAGCTGGGCGGCAAGATCAACTTCGATACGGTGTACACACAGCTGAAGAACACCCGGAAAAAGGGTGACGAGTTTCATATCTACGGCTCATGGGCGATCAGGAACCTGCTGATTAACCATCCGCGGATCGCGGCGAATGATATCATTGTGCCCAGCGGATCGATAGATGCAGATGTGCTGATCGGTAAGGATTTTCTGGCGATTGACAGCTCTTCTGTGATCCACCTGAAGAATATTCAAGCCAATCCGTATATCAAGTACACCATGGGAAAGAACAAGAGCTATGCCCTAAAGCTGAAAACCGGCGATATGGATGCTCAGGAATTTTTCAACTCTTTTCCAATCGGCTTATTCGAGTCGCTTGAAGGAATCCAGGTAGAGGGTAAGCTTCGGTATGAGATGGCTTTCTTCCTGGACACGCGCAGACCGGACAGCGTCCAGTTTAGCTCGTCGATGAACCCTTCAGGCTTTAAGATCGTCAAATGGGGCAAGACCAACCTGGCGAAGATAAACAGCCCATTTGTGTACACGCCTTATGAGTATGGCAAGCCGATGCGCGACATCATAGTAGGGCCTGAGAACCCCGATTATACACCTATAGACCAGATATCACCTAATTTGCGGAATGCCCTTCTTACGGCAGAGGATCCATCCTTCTACTCACATAATGGCTTCGTGGAGATGTCTATCAAGCGTTCCATTGCCACGAACTTTAAGGAAAAGGCCTTTAAGAGAGGCGGGAGTACGATATCGATGCAGCTGGTAAAAAACGTATTCCTCATCAGGCAAAAGACCCTTGCACGAAAAATTGAGGAGATGCTAATTGTGTGGCTCATTGAAAATAACCGGATCTCGACGAAGAAAAGAATGTTTGAAGTGTACCTCAATATTATTGAATGGGGCCGCAACGTATACGGCATTGGTGAGGCTGCGCGCTACTACTTCAGCAAGCATCCTTCTGAACTTACGATTGGGGAAGGAATCTACCTCGCCAGCATAGTACCGAAGCCTAAGTCTTCTTTATATTACTTTACCCATGATGGAAGTCTGCGAACGAGTCTGCGGGGATATTTCAAGCTTATCGGCAACCTGATGGCCCAGCGGGGATATACATCGCGGGATACAAACGCTTACGGCTTTTATGGGGTACGCGTAAGAGAGGCCTTACGGCCCAAGGCACCGGTTGTCGACTCTGTAGAAGTTGACTCACTTTTTGAGGCGGAGGATGACATGGAAGGAGGAGACCTGCTGCGGGACATATTCAAGATCCAGAAAGCAGATACAGTAAAAACTGTTGCAGACCGGACGAAAGAGATAAACAAGGATACTACTCTGACAAGGTCCGAGAAGAGGAGATTGAAGAGGGAGTTGAAGCGGCAGGCAAAAGAGGCAGGTAACTAAATACCGTTTCTATCGTAGAATGAAGTCAAAATAACCACATGAAGATTGAAATAGAAGACAAAGAATTTACCTGCTTTCTTGAATATGAACAGATAAAGAAGCGGACCCGGCTACTGGCGATCCAGATGAATGTTGATTATGACGGTAAGCTGCCTGTAGTTATCGCGGTATTAAACGGCAGCTTTTTGTTCATGGCAGACCTCATGAAGGAAGTGAGCATACCTGTTGAGATCGCATTTGTGAAGCTATCATCTTACCATGGAGGAGAATCCACTTCCGGAACTGTTAAGAAAATGATCGGCCTGGAGATTGACCTAAAAGGCAGGGACGTGATTATTGTTGAAGACATCGTCGATACCGGCATCACCTTATCCTACCTGCTGGAACAGGTGAGAGAACAGCAACCAGCCTCTGTCGCGGTAGCCACACTTCTTATTAAACCAGATTCTTTGCAGCGCGAATTTGATGAGATTGCCTATGTAGGATTTGAGATAAACAATGAATTCGTAGTAGGTTATGGTCTTGATTATAAAGGTTTGGGAAGGAACTTGAGGGATATCTACCGGGCAATTTCTGTTCCGTCGGAAACTTAATTACATTTTTAGCATATTTGCGGTTAAAATTGAGTTTAAATGACAATCCACAAAGAAGGCTATACGTCAATAGCGCTTTCCATTCTGCTGATTTTTATAATGAACGCCGTTGCTCACTATTACTGGCCGGATCTAAGCATATTGAAGTGGATTATCTATATCCTGTCGGTTTTGATCTTTGTTACGGTGCTGCAGTTCTTCAGGCATCCAACAAGAAGGACCATTGTAAATACCGAGCATATTATATGCCCTGCCGATGGGAAAGTCGTTGTAATAGAGGAAACGCAGGAAAATGAATACTTCCAGGACCGTCGTTTACAGGTATCTATTTTCATGTCGCCTATTAATGTGCACGTTAACCGTAATCCAATTTCGGGTATCGTGAAGTATTTCAAATATCATCCCGGAAAATATTTGGTAGCCTGGGACCCGAAGTCGTCTACAGATAACGAGCGTACGACAACGGTAGTTGAACATGAAACCGGCATTGAAATACTATACAGACAAATTGCCGGCGCTTTGGCGCGGAGGATTGTGTGGTATGTAAAAGAAGGCGATCAGGTACAGCAGGGTGAACAATTCGGATTCATCAAATTCGGTTCCCGGGTGGATGTTTATCTTCCGCTTGGAACGGATGTTAAGGTGAGCCTGGGACAGGTTGTAACCGGTGGAATCACCGTGTTGGCAGACGTTACTAAAACAACTGAAGTAGAAGGTTAAAAGACATTCAGAGCACCGGGAGACATTCCGACCTCAGAAGCTCACAGGAGCAATATAAACGCAACACAAGAGCTGGGTGAATTCCACCAGGCTCTCAAATCAGAAGTTCTTAAAAAGGCTTAAAAGAGCAAACAGCGCAGTTTGCTCTTTTAAGCCTTTTTCTTTTTAAGGGATGATAGAGAATCCGGACGAGATGATAGGACAAAAAAAATCCCGATCATCAAGGAGATGATCGGGATTTACAATTTCTTTAAGTGAATTACTTAGCTACTCTCTTAGATTTGATTCTAGCAGCCTTACCAGTTAATGCACGTAGGTAGAACAATTTGGCTCTGCGAACTTTACCAACGTTGTGAACCTCTATTTTTGCAATGTTAGGTGAGTTGATTGGGAATATACGCTCAACACCAACACCATTAGACATTTTTCTTACAGTGAAGGTTTCGTTGTTACCAACGCTATTGCGTTGAAGAACAACTCCCTGATAGATCTGGATACGCTCTTTATTTCCTTCGCGGATTTTATAGTGAACGCTTACTGTATCGCCAGATTTGAATGCAGGCACTTCTTTCCTGGCTACAGCCTGCTCTTCAACAAATTTAACTAAATCCATGATTTTATTTATTAAACGGCATTAAACCTTAATATCCGCCCCTTTTTTCGGAGTGCAATATTAGGTATAATAATTAACATTTGAAAGAATGATTTTCAAATAATTGCAAAAAATTCAAATCAGTCATTTTCCTTAGCTCCGAATAGTATATGACTGATCATAAGATATTTCGGTTTTTAGATCCCTGTTCATTCCAAAAGATCGGGACGACGCTTCATTGTACGTTCTAAAGCTCTTTCATGCCTCCAGTTGTTGATCTTTGCCTGGTCGCCGCTCAAGAGTATATCGGGGACGCGAATACCCCTCCACTCCGCCGGGCGGGTATAAATGGGTGCATCGAGCAACTCACCCTGAAAGGAATCAGACAATGCAGAAGTTTCGTCAGACAGAACGCCGGGAATAAGGCGCACGATAGAGTCAACGAGTACAGCTGCGGGAAGTTCACCACCAGAGAGGACATAGTCACCTATAGAAATCTCCTTAGTCACGAACAAATCCCGAATTCTCTGATCAATACCTTTATAGTGACCGCACAGGATCATGATGTTCTCTCCTAAAGACAGCTGGTTGGCAATGGTCTGATTTAAAGTCTCACCGTCGGGCGTCATAAAAATCACCTCGTCGTACTTCCGTTCAGCCTGCAGCTTCTCAATACAGGCAGCAAAAGGCTCAATGGACATAACCATGCCGCTTCCTCCCCCGTATGGGTAATCATCTACATTCTTGTGCTTGTTGCTAGAGTAGTCCCGTAGGTTATGCACGTAAATCTCAGCTATGCCTTTCTTCTGTGCACGCTGCAAGATGGAATGGGCAAAAGGGCTTTCGAGCAAACCGGGAAGCACTGATATGATATCGAATCTCATTATTCTTAGCTTAGATAAACGTCCAGCAGCCCGTCGGGCAACTTCACATGAAGAGCAGATTCATCTTCGTCAATTGATTCGATCAGGTCATCATTCAAAGGGAACATGATCTCTCTGAACTTATATGATACTACGGCGATGAATTGCTGCGGATACTCATGCACCTCGATGATCTCTCCGAGTTCTCCGAGTTTCTCATCATAGGCGATATAACCTTTGAGATCGGTATAATAGAATTCATCATCTTCTCTTTCGGGCTTCTTGGAAAGAGGCAGATAGAGCTTCTTTTTCAGGAGCTTCTCAGCCTTCTCTATCACGTCGATATCTTCGAAGTAGAAATAGCCGGTAGAGTTTGCATGCAGCTTATAGGTTGAAACAAAAAAGGGAATGAGCTTCTTGTTTATTTCGATGAATACGGAATCGAGTTCGAGATCTTCGTAATCATCAAACTCGAAGTACACCTGCACTTCACCTTTGAGACCTTTGGTTTTGGTAATATATCCGATGTAAAAGCTTTCTTCTAAGGTCATAGTCTTGAAATGAAAATGTCACTTCAACAGACAGTTCCACGTTGTACGCGATTCTGTCTGTCAAAATGACATTTGATGTTTTTAAAAGAAAAACTATTCAGCGCTTTCAGGAGCTTCTTCAGATGCAGTCTCTTCAGAAACTACTTCTTCAGCTACTTCTTCTGCAGGAGGAGTATTTTTAGCAGCTATTGCAGCAGCTCTTTCTTCCTTTTTCTTCGCTTCAGCAACTAGAGCAGCTTTTTTAGCAGCTTCTTTAGTCTGAGTTGAGCTCTCTTTTTTACCAAGGGCTTTCTCTTCTTTGCTTTGAACCCACTCGTTGAATTTAGCTTCAGCTTGTTCAGCGGTTAAAGCACCTTTCTTTACACCACCGTTCAGGTGTTTCATATAAAGAACACCTTTATCTGAAAGAAGTGTACGAACGGTATCAGTAGGCTGAGCGCCTTTGTTGATCCAGTCTAATGCTTTTTCAAAGTTCAGGTCAATTGTCGCAGGGTTGGTGTTTGGGTTGTAAGAACCTACACGTTCGATAAAACGTCCATCTCTTGGTGCACGTGAATCTGCCACTACTACATAATAAAAAGGCTTACCTTTTTTACCATGTCTTTGCAATCTAATTTTAGTTGCCATTTTTTTAATTTATATTTATGTATACAACATAGTTCCCGGAGTATCCTTCTGCGGGGTCGCAAAGATAGTAATATAAGACTATATTTAAAACATATTACGTTGTTTTTTAGGCTACAAGGCCTGGCTACAGTAGAACTAACCAAAAAAAGAAACCTCAGCCAGGCGCATTATAGCTGTTTGCTCTGTATAAGAATAGTGATTAATAGGTATTAGGGAAAAGTTAAGTCAGAGGAACTAACAATATAAGGTATGGATTCGCGCGAATTTGAGACACTGGCAGCAGTTTTGGATAATTTAAAAGATGCTATTTCAAGCTTCGATGTTATCCGGCAGAAACACATCTATGTCAACCGGCGATATAATGAAATATTCAACGCCTCCCCAGAGGAGCTGGAGGCCCAGCCTTTCAAGTGGCGAACAACGGTTCATCCGGACGACTATGACTATGTGTACCGGGAAACGCAGCGTTTGTATCAGAAGGAAAGCATTGAGCTTGAATTCCGGATCGTTGTAGACGGCAAGATCCGATGGATCAGCGACCGAAAGTCTCCTGTGCTGGATTCAAGGGGGCAACTGTTTGCAGTTTCCGGCATCACGACCGACATTACAGAGAAGAAACAGGCAGAACTTGAACTGAAGCATTCTGAATATACATACAGGTACCTTTTCTTAAACAATCCTAATCCTTTATGGATATATGACCGGGAGACGCTGGCCTTCCTTGCCGTGAACAATACAGCTATTACGGAGTACGGATATACGGAGGAGGAATTTCTTTCCATGAAAATTACCGATATCCGACCACCCGACGATGTACCGCGGCTTTTGGAAGCGGTTCGTGATGTGGAGAAGAAGCATAGCCGGACCGAGGGATGGAAACACCGTACCAAAGATGGAAAGATTCTGGACGTGATCATATCGGGTCATGGGATTATCTACAATCACCGCGAATGTGAGATCATTATGGTACACAACGTAACGGAGATGATGAAGGCGCGGGAAGAGATGATCATTGCCAAGACAAACCTGGATGCTTCGATCGATAACATTGACAACATCATCTGGTCTATTGACCGGGAATACAGGCTGCTTTCCGCTAACAAAGCATTCAGAAACATGCTCAAGAGCAAGTATAACGTCGATGTTGAACTCGGCCGCTCAATTCTTATTCCTGTAGTCGATCAGTCGAGCGTAGACAGATGGAAATTGTTCTTCGACAGAGCACTTGCCGGTGAGGTGGTTGTTTTCAAGACAAAGATCTTTGACTCAGCAAATACGCACGAGATCAAGATGTATCCTATCTATCTTGATGACCGGATTATTGGGGTAGTAAGCCAGGGACGAGATGTACAGGAGGCATTAGACGAAGCATTACGCACGCAGAAGCAAAATGAAGAATTAAGAGAGATTGTGGAACTCGCTTCACATGATATTCGCGGGCCTGTTGCCTCATTGATGGGGATTGTACCTATGTTTAACGCATTGCAACCGCATGATCCGTTCAACGCTGAGATCATTAACCATGTCAGGAACCTGGCTCTTCAACTGGACGGAGTGCTACATAAGATTGTTGACAAAAGCTATATGCTTCAGCAGGAAAACGATGCTATAGATGGCGCTCGACAAAATCGATCAACGAGTGGATGACTTTGATGTGGATCTCCTGCACCCGGTCGGCGAACTCCGATTTCGGTGCGCGGATTTCTACATCACAGAGACTGGCTATCTTACCTCCATCCTTTCCGGTGAGTCCGATCACCTTCATTCCCCGCTCTTTCGCAGCATGAACTGCGTTCAAAACATTCTCTGAATTCCCACTGGTACTGATCGCCAGCAGGACGTCGCCCCGGCTACCTATGGCTTCGACCATTCGCGAGAAGATGTAGGCATAACCATAATCATTGGCCACACAGGAGATGTGTGAAGGATCTGAAATGGAGAGCGCTGCAAGAGCTTTACGATCGTGTCTGTAGCGACCGCTCAGTTCTTCAGCAAAATGCATCGCGTCACACATAGACCCCCCATTGCCACAAGACAATACCTTGTTACCCGATGCCATCGCATCGGATAACAAACGTCCTGCAGCTTCAATTTTCTGAAAGTTGGTATCGTCGTTTAAAAAAGTACTTAGGACCGATTGGGCCTCCAGAAAATGCTGCTTAACTGATTCCATTAGTAGTTAACCTATCTGGCGGCTATAGTGAAAGTATATTTACAATCTTAAGAAGTCTTGGGTCTGCTTCTGAAAGATGCTTAACGGCATTATAGAACGGCGTATAGTGAATATTATGGTTTACAAGACCAACCATCATACTTTTTCTTCCATTGAGCAGGGCTTCAACCGCTGCAACTCCAAGCCGGCTTGCCAATACACGATCCATACAGCTAGGTCTTCCTCCACGTTGGATATGTCCAAGAATAGAAAGTCTGGTGTCGTAATTCGGGAACCTCTGTTTGATCAGTTCGGCAATTTCAAATCCACCGATCTCATCGCCTTCTGCAACAATAATAATCTTAGAGGACTTGTCCTTACGGCCACTTGCCAGCCTGGTGAACAACTGATCGATATTGGTACGCGACTCAGGTATGAGGATTGCTTCAGCACCTACACCGATACCGCTTCTAAGGGCTATCAGTCCGGAGTCTTTTCCCATTACTTCCACGATAAACAGCCTGTCGTGAGACTCAGCGGTATCCCTGATCTTATCAACAGCATCGATAACGGTATTGATGGCTGTATCATATCCGATGGTAAAATCTGTACCGATCAAATCGTTATCTATCGTTCCAGGCATGCCGATAACGGGAATATCGAACTCTTTAGCGAATATATTGGCACCCGTAAAAGTACCTTCCCCGCCTATTGCAACAAGGGCGTCGATGTTGTTTTTCTTCAGATTATCATATGCCTGCTGACGACCTTCTTTGGTATAGAACGCATCGCTTCTGGCAGTTTTTAGGATAGTTCCGCCACGCTGGATGATGTTAGCAACGGACTTTCTGTTCATCGGGATGAACTCACCACTAATAAGGCCTTCAAACCCCCTCATGATACCCGTTACCTGAATATCATAGAACAGCGAGGTTCTCACAACTGAGCGGATTGCCGCGTTCATTCCGGGTGCATCACCTCCTGAGGTAAATACCCCGATATTCTTAATTGTATTCTTCTCCATCATTGTATCCTAAATTCGCCCAAAGTTTTGATCTTTTTTTGGCATTGTAAAATTTTTTGCGATAATAAGTCAAATATATTTAAGCTCGCGGAAACCGAAATGATCTATACCCTCCTCTGTTCTGAGCTCTAGCAAGCCGCTTTCCAGCACTCCCGTGATCTCTCCGAGAAAGGCTTTTCCGTCTCTTTCAAATTTGGATAGGGTGTTCAAACGGTAAAGGCTAGATTGATATTCCATGTGTAAGGGCTCAAATTCGGCGTTTTTAAGCTGACAGTATCTCTTCTCTATTGCGGCACAAAACTGCTTCAGCATGTCAGTAAGGCTAAACTGCTTACCGGCAACGACAGACATAGAGGTAATATTCTTGATACCGTCAACAAACACGTCCTGGTTTACATTCAATCCAATACCAACAATCGCATGTTTCCATTGTTTACCGCGCACCATATTCTCAATAAGGACTCCTCCTAGCTTGCGGTCGCCAAAAAATACATCATTTGGCCACTTAATCTTAGTTTCTGAGCCAATAAAAGAGCACAGAACATCGTTAATAGCTAAGCTTACAGCCATGTTGAGATAAAACTGCTGTGAAAGCTGTAGAAACGAAGGAGAAAATAGAATGCTGAATGTTAAATTTTTACCTGCCTGGCTTATCCATTTATTGTCGAACTGCCCACGGCCCGCAAACTGCTCTTCTGCCATAATAACAGTTCCTTCTGGCAGTGGCTTAGATTTTGCCAATTGTTTCTTTAGATAATCATTTGTAGAATCAATGCGCTTTAATGAGACAATATTTTGACCGACAAATAATCCTGAAAATGTGTTATTTTGCAAAGCGTTAATTGACTAATTTTAGCCAAACATAATTTTTTTTAATGATAAAAAACCAAGGACGTAATGAATCCGCTTACATTTCTGAGCTAGCTATATTCGGCATTCAGGAAAAAAAAGGAAACGAGATTGTGAGACTGGATTTAAGAAATATTCATAGTTCTGTGGCGGATTATTTCGTCATCTGCCATGCAGAGTCAAGCACCCAGGTTAGGGCAATCACCAGAAGTATCGAAGAAGAGGTTTATAAGGTTACAGGAGAATGGCCGGCCCGGGTTGAGGGTCTTGAATATGGCGAATGGATTCTCCTGGACTATGTAGATGTCGTGGTTCATGTTTTCAAAACTGATAAACGTGAGTATTACGGTATTGAAGATCTGTGGGGAGATGCTGAGACAGTGCACTATCAGAGTGCATAAAAACTACTTTAATAATATTACTGAGAATGAAAGACGTAAATACCGATAATAAAAAAGGTTTTATCAAGAAGACAGGGAAGAAGATGGTTCCCAAACCACCGCGCTTTAATATCATGTGGGTATATGCCGGGATTATCCTGCTACTTTTTGTAGTTCAATGGTTTTTCAACAACCAGACGATCAAAAAGATCAGCTATCAGCAGTTTGAAACTGAATATCTGCGCCCGAGGGACGTGGAGAAGATTGTTGCTTATAAGAGCAATGACCTGGTTGTAGCTGAGGTATATATCAAGAAAGACAGGTTAAAGGATCCCAAGTATAAGGATGTCCAGAATCAGGACAATCTGAATATGGGAAACGCTGCAGGTCCGCAGTTTCAATTTACGGACGGGTCATTCGATGGACTTCAGGCAAAGATTAAAGAGGCTGAGAAGGACTTGCCAGCAGATCAGCGCACTCCTGTAAACTTCGATACCAGAGAAAACTTCTGGGCCAGCTGGTTCATGTCAATCATACTTCCTGTACTGCTTCTTATCGGATTCTGGGTATTTATCATGCGCAGAATGGGAGGTGGTGCCGGTGGTGGTGCTGGTGGACAGATTTTCAATATCGGGAAATCTAAAGCAACATTATTCGACAAGGAGGCCCAGGTTTCTGTGACGTTTAATGACGTAGCCGGATTGGAAGAAGCGAAACTTGAGGTCATGGAGATTGTTGATTTCCTTAAGAATCCAAAGAAATACACCAATCTCGGAGGAAAAATTCCTAAGGGAGCACTGCTCGTTGGTTCTCCGGGAACAGGAAAGACCTTATTAGCTAAGGCGGTTGCCGGCGAAGCACAAGTACCTTTCTTTTCACTTTCAGGTTCTGACTTTGTTGAGATGTTTGTGGGAGTAGGTGCGTCGAGAGTAAGAGACTTATTCAAACAGGCAAAGGACAAGGCTCCATGTATAATCTTTATTGATGAGATCGATGCTATCGGACGTGCCAGAGGTAAGAACAATATTGTGGGAGGTAATGACGAGCGTGAGAACACGTTGAATCAGCTCTTGGTGGAGATGGACGGGTTCGGCACCGACTCAGGTATTATTATCCTGGCTGCGACTAACAGGCCGGACGTTTTGGATTCAGCATTGCTTCGTCCCGGACGTTTTGACAGACAAATTTCTATTGATAAGCCAGACCTCGTTGGACGTGAGCAGATATTCAAGGTTCACCTTCAGCCTATTAAACTTGCTGAAGAAGTTGATCCGAAAAAGCTTTCTGCACAGACCCCGGGCTTTGCAGGTGCTGAGATAGCTAACGTATGTAATGAGGCAGCACTTATCGCTGCCCGGAGAAATAAGGAAGCGGTTGACATGCACGACTTCCAGGATGCTATCGACCGTGTTATCGGTGGATTGGAAAAGAAAAATAAGATCATATCACCTGAAGAGAAAAAGATCGTTGCTTACCACGAAGCGGGTCACGCAATTGCAGGCTGGTTCCTCGAACATGCTGATCCTCTGGTAAAAGTATCAATTGTTCCACGTGGAGTAGCTGCATTAGGCTATGCGCAGTATCTTCCGAAGGAGCAATTCTTATATACCACAGAACAACTGACAGACAGCATGTGTATGACACTGGGTGGCCGTGTTGCTGAAGATATTGTGTTTGGAAAGATCTCTACAGGAGCACAGAATGACCTGGAGCGAATTACCAATCTGGCATATGGGATGGTCTCGATATACGGAATGAATGACAAGGTTGGGAATATTTCGTTTAACCAACAGGATCAGTTTACAAAGCCTTATTCTGAGAGAACAGGTGAGTTAATTGACACTGAAGTTCGTTCTCTCATCAAGTCAGCTTATGATCGTACCAAAGCCTTACTAATTGAGAAACGTGACGGTTTGGAGAAGCTTGCTTCTAAACTTCTTGAAAAAGAAATTCTGTTCCAAAGTGATCTGGAAGAGATCTTAGGGAAAAGGCCATTTAACCACAGGACTACATACGATGAGTTCGTGAATGGCGATGATACGGGCAATCAGAAAGTTGCTGCTGAGAATCTGCATCCGGAACCGTTCGGAGATTCTACTGAACCTCTTCAGAAAAGCGATCCTAATAACTAATTTTCAAAGCTCCGCAGAAACGGAGCTTTTTTTTTCATACGGATAATGCATATCTTCGGTTTTTACTGGCCTCACTACGGATAAGAATGAAAGAGACTACCTCTAAAGAAAAAATGCTCAAAAAAGTAAGGAAGGCTTTGCTTGAAAAACGCGATAATCCTCACCCCAACCTCGAAGAAGCTCCATTATATGAAGATTATACCGGCTACCTTGACGTCTTGTTCGCTGAGCAGCTGAGCCTTGTGGCGGGTAAATTTATATTCTGCGAGGATGAAATGCAGTTTGTGGAGAATCTGCTGCTTCTTGCAGATGAGAAGGGCTGGCGTAAGATATACTGCTGGGAGCAGCCGCTGCAGGAGTTACTTACACACTTCGAATTTCCGTTTTACAGCACCGATACAGACTTTATGGGTGCAGAGGTGGGAATTACGTTGTGTGAGTCTCTGATTGCCCGTAATGGAAGTGTTTTGGTATCAAATGCCGGGGCTGCCGGAAGAAGGCTGAGTATTTATCCGCATTGCCACATTGTGGTGGCCTATACCTCTCAATTGGTACTGGACTTAAAAGATGCTTTTACACAGCTGAAGCTAAAATATGACGGCAATATTCCTTCTATGATATCGACGGTGACGGGTCCAAGCAGGACAGCCGATATTGAGAAAACATTGGTGCTGGGAGCACACGGGCCGAAAGAATTTATCGTCTTCCTCCTGGAGGGATAAGGATTAACATAATCAATAACAAAAAATGCGGGTTAGTACCCGCATTTTTTGTTATTGATTATGTTAGCTTCAGGAGAGCCTCCTTTATCCTGGGAAGCATTTCCTGGATATCATTCAGGGAACATGCCCCGATCGAAGATCTGAACCAGTTTACAGAGCTATCTGCACCAAACGCAGAAAAAGGAACAAATGCAGCTTTGGCCTCTTTTATCAGATAAAAATTGATGTCTTCACTATTCTGTAAGATCTGACCATCGGGCGTTCTTTTACCAGTATAATCAATCTTGATGGTGAGATAGATGGCCCCCATAGGCTCAATGACGTCTACCTGTAAGCCTTCTTCTTTGAATTGCTTGAACCCATAATAGATCGCGTTCAGGCTATCCTGGATTTTCACCTTGAAAGAACTCAGATAGGACTGAACAGCAGATGAATCCTGAAGAAAAGCGGCCATGGCAAATTGTTCAGCCTTTGGAGCCCAGGCGCCCATATGCATGACGAGGGTTTTCATCTTGTCGATGATCAGTTCGGGACCAAACCCCCAACCGACACGAACGCCCGTAGAGGCAAAGCATTTGGAAGCACCATCAATGTACACCACATAATCTTTGATCTCTGGACGGAGGGATACCGGGTCGTAATGTGCATGCTCACCGAAAGTCAGCATAGAATAGATCTGATCGTAGATAACGTATAATGGCTTCTCACCCGCAGTCCGGCGGTTATTTTCCTCAAGAACCAGGTCGCATATCTCTTCTAAATCCTTCTTTGAAAACATTGTTCCTGTTGGATTGAGGGGAGAACAAAGTGCAATCAGGCTTGCCCCCTTGATATAAGGACGTAGATCATCTGCCGTTGGCATGAAGTTATTGTCAGGACTTGTAGTTACCGGAACAGCCTTCGCACCAGTAAGTGAGCAATAATGGTCGTTATTCCATGATGGAGCGGCATAAATTACGGTATCTCCAGGATCAACAAGTGCCAGGTAAGCGGCATAAATCAATGGACGCGAACCACAGGAAATTAGAATTTCGTTGGTATTAAAGTTCAGACCGTAAGACTCCGACAAATAACTGCTTACTTGCTGACGTAGTGGAAGGATGCCATCAGCAGGGGGATAATTAGTCTGATGATCTTCGTAAGCTTGTTTTATATTGTCCTTCAAAACTTCCGGAATCGGAAACAGGGCAGGATCAAAGTCACCTATAGTCAGGTTAGCGATTTTTTGACCTTGTTTTTTCAGCTCATTGATCTCACCAGCAATCTTGATGATCTCCGAACCTTTTAACTTTTGTGCTAAACGTGATACACTCATTTTATTCTGTTTATGCTATTAAGATACCAGGGCATCTACAGCGTCTTCTACTTTTTTGAAATTAAAATTAGAAACAACGGATCTGAAGGCATCAGCAATCTGATCGTTACATAAATTCCCAATGCTACCTTCATGGACATGTTTCACTGATGCAGGTGCTTTGAAGCTACCACTTTCAATTTCAAGTCCAACTTTTTTATAAGCCTCCCGGAAAGGTAGTCCCTTAAGCACCTCCTCATTAACGGCTTCTACGCTGAATAGGTATGCGTACTTTGGATCCTCAAGGATATTGTCTTTTATGGAAATGTGCTTCAACATAAACGTAGTCATCTCGAGGCATTCGTTTAGTGAAATAAACGCCGGAAAAAGGCTTTCTTTCAGAAGCTGCAGGTCCCTGTGATAGCCTGAGGGGAGATTGGTCGTCATGAGTGCAACTTCATTCGGCAGAGCCTGAATCTTATTGCACCTGGAGCGAATAAGCTCGAATACGTCAGGGTTCTTCTTATGAGGCATAATACTGGAGCCAGTAGTCAGCTCGTCAGGGAACTTTATGAAGCCAAAGTTTTGGTTGATAAACAGACAGGCATCCATAGCCAGCTTAGCCAGGGTAGCAGCAACAGACGACATTGCCTGCGCAAGAATACGCTCTGTTTTGCCACGGCCCATCTGGGCATACACTACATTGAAGTTGAGAGAGTCAAAACCAAGAAGCTCTGTGGTCATAGTCCGGTTTAACGGGAAGGATGATCCGTATCCAGCGGCAGAACCCAGCGGATTCTTGTTGCACACCTTCCATGCTGCAAGCATCAGCTCCATATCGTCAACCAAGCTTTCAGCGTAAGCGCCGAACCATAATCCGAAAGAGGAAGGCATAGCAATCTGAAGATGCGTATACCCCGGAAGTAATTTCTCTTTATGCTCTTCACTAAGACTTACGAGTAAGTCAAAAAGAGAAGTGGTATTTTTAACGATATTCTTTATTTCTGTGCGGAAGAACAGCTTCAGATCAACCAGTACCTGATCGTTTCTTGAACGGCCACTGTGGATCTTCTTTCCGGCATCTCCGATCCGTTTAGTTAGCAGAAGTTCCACCTGGGAATGAACGTCTTCAACTCCTTCTTCGATTCTAAACTCACCCCGCAGTATCTCCCGATATATAGCCTTAAGTTCTTTTTGTACAGCTTCAAGGTCTTCCGAATCCATCAGGCCTATGCTCGACAGCATTCGTGTATGAGCCAGTGAGCCCAGAACGTCAGCTTCAGCAAGGAACTGATCTAACTCGCGGTCTTTCCCCACAGTGAAGTGTTCCACTGATCCTGCTACTTCTTTATCTTTTTGCCAAAGCTTCATTGGTAATTATTTTGTTCAGTAATTTGATATAAATGGATATTGCTTCCTCGATTTCTTTAACGTAGATAAACTCGTCAGCCATATGAGAACGTCCCGAAAATCCTGGTCCCATCTTTAGCGAGGGAATATCCAGGAGCGCCTGATCACTAGTGGTCGGCGATCCGTATGTCGTTCTTCCAATCTCCAAGCCGGCAAGCACGAAAGGATGATTCTTATCAATGGATGAGGGCTTAAGTCGCATGGAACGGGGCGTTACCTCACTTGATACATGCTCTCTGATCATATCGAGTACTTCCTCCATCCGGTAAGCATCCGTAAGACGAACGTCTACAGTATAATGGCAGGTTGCGGGAACCACATTGTGCTGAGAGCCGGCATTTATAACGGTCACAGACATCTTTATCGGTCCAAATAGCTCCGATTCTTTAGGAAAACGATACGTTCTAAACCATTCGATATCCTGGATGGCTTTATATATGGCGTTATCCCCTTCGTCGCGTGCTGCATGTCCGGCAGTACCTACCGCCACACAGTCGAGCACCATGAGTCCCTTCTCAGCTATTGCCAGGTGCATTTCGGTAGGTTCACCTACGATAGCAAAGTCAAGAGGACCCAGTTCAGGGATAATTGATTCTATGCCGTTGCGTCCTGAGATTTCCTCCTCCGCTGTCGCCGCCAGACAAAGATTATACTTGAGATCAGTTTTTTCGTAAAAGTATCTGAAGGTTGCAATCAGCGATACCAGGGCACCGCCAGCGTCGTTACTACCGAGTCCGTAGAGTTTCCCGTCTTCAATATCTGCAGCAAATGGGTCACGCGTGTATCCGGGATTAGGCTTTACGGTATCGTGATGAGAATTCAGGAGAATGGTTGGTTTTGAAGGATCAAACGCAGCATTGTAGGCCCAGACATTATTGTCTTTCTCCCGGAAGGGAATATGATGTGAGTTAAAAAAGCCTTTGATTAACGCAGCGGTTTTATCTTCCTCCCGGCTGAGAGAAGGCGTCGCGATCAATTCTCTGAGTAGCTCGATACTGTCGTCTGAAAGCTGGCTCATCATCCCTTTTCTTCTGTGTATAAGCCACCGGCTTTCAGTGCTGAAAGCTTTATCCCCTTAATCAGAGAAGAGCTGAAGCCGTGATACTCCATTTCATTTAATCCGGCAATGGTACAACCTTTAGGCGAGGTAACCTTATCGATCTCACTCTCGGGGTGACTCTCATGTAGCAAAAGCAAATCTGCCGCACCTTTAGCAGTCTGCACAGCCATTTTCAAGGCGTCTTCAGCGTGAAAACCGATCTCCACGCCCCCTTGCGATGCAGCCCGGATTGCTCTTAGAAAGAAAGCAATTCCGCATGCACAGAGTGCAGTAGCAGATGTCATCAGCTCTTCGTTGATGACAACGACTGAACCAACCGTTTCAAACATCGCTTTCACTAACTCTACATTTTCTGGGGTGGCATGTTCTGAAGCTATACAGGTCATCGACTGGCCAATAGAGATAGCGGTGTTCGGCATTGCACGTACCACCTCTACATCCGGACCAAGCTTGGCCTTAATATCATTGCATGATACTCCTGAGATAACAGAGATAACGGTATGCTTTCTCGCATCAATCACTGGCTTAATCTCCGCAAGCAAGTTGTTCAGCTGCTGAGGTAAAACTGCCAGAATGATAATAGAGGAATTGGAAACTGCCTCGGCATTATTTCCCGAGATCTGATATCCTAAAGCTGCTTGTTCAGAAAGGCCTGAGATATTCCGACGGGTCAAGATAATAGAAGAGGCACTCTGATAGTTTGATTTTACCAACCCATAGGCTAGAGACAGCCCTATGTTACCACTCCCCAATACGGCTATATTCCCAATTATACTTTTCATTTGATATGTTGTTGATGATGAATACTGAGATTAAGCAAAAAGACGCGTGCCAAATTGCTCGCTTTCCAACATCTGGAGCTCTTCGGATTTGCCTATATACACTTCACTTACTCCACTGTTGATAGCCTGAAAAGCGTTCTGAAGTTTAGGCAGCATTCCGCCTGCGATTATATTATCAGATTTAAGCCTGTCAAATTCAGATGAACTGATTTCCCTCAGTACCGAATTATCATCAGCAACATCTAACAGCACTCCCTTTTTTTCAAAACAATAAACGAGACTTACCTGGTAGAGACCTGACAAGGCGATCGCCAGCGTCGAAGCAATTGTATCCGCATTCGTATTGAGGAGCTGCCCCTCGCCATCATGCGTGATGGCCGAAAAGACAGGAACAATTCCCGTCTGGAGAATTGCACTCAATTTTTCGCTATCAACCGAGGCAGGTGTTAAATCTCCAACAAACCCATAATCGATATCTTTAACTGGTCTTTTGGTTGCTTTTATCAAGTTTCCATCGGCTCCTGTCAGTCCCATAGCATTGCAGCTATAGCGCTGCAATTGAGCAACAATATTCTTGTTAATGAGCCCCGCGTATACCATCGTCACTACCCTCAGCGTATCAATATCAGTGATACGTCTTCCATCGATCATTTTGGGCTCAATTCCCATGGTGTGAGAAAGATCTGTTGCTATCTTCCCTCCGCCATGGATGAGGATCTTATCTCCCGGGAGAGCGGAAAAGTCTTTCAGAAAATAATGAAGGTTCTCTGAGTTATCTATAACATTTCCGCCGATCTTAATAACGTATAATTTCTTACTAAGGTCCATTATGGTTGATTTATAAAGATGATAGCAGGTTCTTCAGAACGGTTTGAGCTGCCCAAAGACGGTTTCCTGCTTCCTGAATAACCAGTGATTCTTCGCTATCCAATATCTCTGATGAGAGTTCTAGATCGCGGCGCACGGGAAGACAATGCATCACCTTCGCTGAATTTGTCATCTTCAACCTCTCAAGGTCAAGCATCCAGCCGTCACCATCAGAGATAATTTTTCCGTAATCCTGATAGCTCGACCAGTTCTTCACGTAAACAAAGTCCGCGTCCTTCAATGCTGCGTCCTGATCATGAGTGATCTCTGCTCCGTTTGTAAACTCTTCAGCTAACTCGTATCCTTCAGGATGTGTAATCACAAAGTCGAGTAAACCTTCCTTCTGCGCACGGCACATCCATTCAGAAAAAGAATTGGGAACTGCCTGAGGTAAAGGCTTGATGTGAGGAGCCCATGATAGTACAACTTTCGGACGGCTCGTCTTCTTATGCTCCTCGATGGTGATTAAATCTGCGAAGCTCTGAAGCGGATGTCGTGTCGCACTTTCAAGGCTTACTACGGGGATTCCGCTGTATTTGATAAACTTGTTGAAGATATCTTCACTATAATCCTCTTCTCTATCCTTTAAACCCGGAAAGGACCGTATCCCGAGGATGTCGCAATACTCTCCGATAACGGCTGCCGCCTCGCGAATATGCTCCACTGTTGTCCCGTTCATGATCACTCCGTCGCGGGTTTCCAGCGCCCAGCCCTCCTTGTCCATGTTCATCACCATCACGTTCATTCCCAGATTAAGCGCCGCTTTCTGGGTGCTTAGCCGGGTACGCAGACTAGGATTTAAGAAGATTAGCCCAAGGGTCTTATTCTTTCCGAGGCTTTGACTATCGTAGGGATTGGCTTTAATATCGAGAGCTTCCTTGACCAGTTGACTTACATCGGAAACGTCGTTAACAGAAGTAAATAAATTCATTTTTATTGTGTGGCTTCTTTTAAGAGTTTAAAGTTTTACTGAATGCCTCCAGGAATCTGTCTGCATGCGCTTTATTCAGATTAAGAGCAGGAAGCAAGCGAATCACGTTTGGCTTCGCCTCTCCAGTAAAAATATGATGTTTAAATAATAAATCCTTCTTTACGTGAGAAAGTTCTTCTGGAAGATCTATTCCAATCATTAAGCCACGGCCTCTTACTTCCTTGACTTTTTCAAACTTGTTAAGCTCTTCGATCAGGTATGCACCAACTTCAGACGCATTATCGAGTAGCTTCTCGTCCTGGATTACCTCCAGTACAGAAAGTGCCGCTGCACACGCCAGGTGGTTCCCCCCGAATGTAGTTCCAAGCATTCCATGCCAAGGCTTGAATTTAGGGGCTATAGAGATACCCGCAACAGGGAAGCCATTACCCATCCCTTTCGCCATGGTATAAATATCTGCATTCGCGCCCGCATAATCATGCGAGTAGAAGCTTCCGGTCCTTCCGTAGCCACATTGTACAGAGTCAGCTATATAAACTGAGTTATGCGAATCACAAAGGTTTCTGATAAGGCGGAGAAACTCCTGGCTAGCTGGCTTAATTCCACCCACTCCCTGAATGCCTTCGATAATTACAGCACATATGTCATTGCCGTATTCTGCGAATGCTTCATTGAGCGCATTCGCATCATTTAAAGGAAGAAAGATAATGTTAGATGTTTCATTTACAGGAGCAACAATCTTGGGATTGTCTGTAGCAGCAACTGCCAGCGATGTACGACCATGAAAAGCACCCTTAAATGCAATTACCTTCTTCCTTCCGTTATAGAAAGAAGCTAGCTTTAGCGCATTTTCATTCGCTTCTGCGCCTGAATTACAGAGAAACAATTGGTAATCCGCCTTTTGAGATACCGTTCCCAGTTTCTCAGCCAATTCTTCCTGTCCTCTGATACGTATAGAGTTAGAGTAAAAACCTATTTTATTTAATTGCTCGGTCAGCCTTTTAACATAATGGGGATGACTGTGTCCGATTGATATTACGGCATGTCCTCCGTATAGATCAAGGAATTCCTGTCCATTATTATCCCAGACCAGACTTCCTTCTCCCTTTACAATCTCCACCGGATTCAAGGGGTACACATCAAATAGTTTCATCTTGATTTATATTATGTTCAATCCTTTTGGGATCACTCCAAAAGAACTTACTAGAAAGCTGTAGCTTTCAGTCTTAAACCTGCTTGCTCTTCAAAACCAAAAAGCAAATTCATATTCTGTACGGCTTGTCCGGAAGCACCTTTCAGCAAATTATCAATAATACTTACTATGAGTAGCTTCTTCCCGTGTTTTTCCAGATACACGAAACACTTGTTTGTATTCACAACCTGTTTCAGATCTATATTCTTTTTAAGAACATGTGTAAAGGGATGATCTTGATAATAGTCGAAGAAAATTGCAGTCGCCTCTTCCAGACTCAAGTCCGAATCAGTATACAAAGAAGCAATGATGCCCCTGGTGAAATCTCCTCTGTAAGGGATGAAGCTGATATCTTCTTTCGATATAGATGAACCCGCCTGACTCAGAGACTCAGTAATTTCATTGAGATGCTGATGCCCGAAAGGTTTATAGACGGACGAATTATTATTTCGCCAGCTAAAGTGCGAGGTCAATGACAAGCTTTGTCCAGCTCCTGTCGATCCGGTAGTTGCGGATACATGAACTTCGTTTTTTAAATTTCCCGAAGCCGCTAATGGGAGCAACGCAAGCTGTATACATGTTGCAAAGCATCCTGGATTCGCAATGTTTCGAGCCTCTTTTATCTTTTCCCTTTGCAGCTCAGGCAAGCCGTACACAAAGCCTTCTCTGTAACTTGCACTTGCAGCAAGCCTGAAATCCTGGCTCAGATCGATAATTTTAATTCTGGAGTCTATTGAGTTCTTATCGAGAAACTTCTTTGCGTCACCATGTCCCACACAAAGGAATAGTACGTCTATATCCTGCGACAATGTATCTGTAAAAGCGATAGATGTCTCTCCGGTAAGGTCAGTATGAACGTCAGATATCAGATTGCCTGCGTTACTGTTACTATGGACGAAATGAATGTCGACATGAGGGTGATTAATCAAGAGGCGAAGTAATTCGCCTCCTGTATAGCCAGCGCCGCCAACAATTCCGGCTTTGATCTTCTGCATGTAGCTAGATTTATATGATTCTTTAATGAAGAACGAGCCTGCAAAGGCCGTCCGTTGCGCTCACTATCGAAGAATTAAGAAATACCTTCGTTAACTTTATGCCAGATAGAAACCTGGTTTCCGAAGATCTTAGAGAAGCCTTTAACATCCTCCCCAGTATAACCTTCGTTCATCTCTCCATAGCTTCCGAACTTACTGCTCATAAGATCATTTTCTGACTCAATTCCAATAACCACAAAACGATAAGGGAGCAGCTGAATAAATACTTTGCCGTTCACTGTCTTTTGAGCACTGGTCATAAAAGCCTCGATATCGCGCATAATTGGGTCGTGGAACTGCCCTTCATGCATCCAGTTACCATAAAACATAGCTAATTGATCTTTCCAGCTAAGCTGCCACTTAGTCAAAGTATGTTTTTCTAATGCATGGTGTGCCTTGATGATCACCATTGGAGCAGCAGCTTCGAAACCTACACGGCCTTTTATTCCGATAATGGTATCTCCAACATGAATATCGCGGCCAATTCCAAAAGGGGCTGCGATTTCCTGAATAGCCTGGATAGCATCCACAGGGTGTTCGAATCTGCTGCCATTAACTGCAACAAGTTCACCTTTCTCAAACTGAAGTTCAAGGTCTTCCGCTGCAGATTTTGTTACCTGTGTCGGCCAGGCCTCTTCAGGAAGCATTCCCTTTGATGTGAGTGTTTCCTTTCCCCCAACAGAAGTTCCCCAGATGCCTTTGTTGATGGAATACTGGGCCTTCTGTGCGTTGATCTCTACTCCATGCTGATGAAGATAAGCTATCTCAGCCTCGCGGCTGAGCTTCTGATCGCGAATAGGAGTGATGATGCCTACCTTGGGAACAAGAATATTGAAGATCATATCGAAACGTACCTGATCATTACCCGCCCCGGTACTTCCATGAGCGACAAAGTCGGCACCTATCTCTTTCGCGTAATTTGCAATAGCAGTTGCCTGCGTAACTCTCTCAGCACTAACCGATAAAGGATAGGTATTATTTTTCAGAACATTCCCGTAGATCAAATAACGCAAAGAACTGTCGTAATAGCCTCTAACTGCGTCTACAGCGTGATGTGAAGCAACTCCCAGCTCGTATGCTCTCTTTTCAATCTGTCGGAGTTCCTCTTCACTGAATCCACCGGTATTAACAATCACGGAATGAACTTCAAGATCAAGATCTTTCGACAGGTAAATAGCACAGTAAGAAGTATCTAATCCACCACTGAAGGCTAAAACAACTTTCTTTTTCATTTAATATGTATTTGCTAAGGAAGAAGCAAACCTGCGTAAGCTTCTTCCTCAATGTATATAATTTACGAACTATGCGTCCGCGTTGATTTCATTTGATACTAAGGATGAACTGCAGATAACAGCACTTTTGCTGATCCTTTTAGCTTTGCCTCTATCCTTTCGAACAGTGAAGCTTTGCGTGTAACCTTATTAAGCTTTTCGTTCTGAATACGCTGTTGCTCCTCAAGCTCTTTCATCTTCTCCACCGGATCATAAAGCATAGCAGTGCAAAGACAATTCTTACGCTCCTTCATGGTAAGAATGTCGTAGTTCACGCAACTTTTGCAACCCTGCCAGAATTTATCATCCTGTGTGAGTTCCGAATACGTTACCGGTTCATATCCCAGTTCAGAATTTATCTTCATCACCGCCAGGCCGGTAGTTAGCCCGAAAATCTTAGCATCCGGGTACTTTTCTCTTGAAAGTCTGAATATCCTGTTTTTTATCGCTTTTGCCAAGCCGCACTTTCTAAACTGCGGGTTCACGATAAGTCCCGAGTTAGCAACAAAACTTTCATGCTGCCACGTTTCTATATAGCAAAAGCCTGCCCACGTACCATCCCGGTGAAGAGCAATAACAGCTTTCCCCTCCCGCATTTTGGTTGCAACATACTCCGGACTTCTGCGTGCTATTCCGGTTCCCCGAGCCTTGGCAGATTCTGCCATCTCATCACAAATTTGCTCCGCGTAACCAGTATGGATGTCCGAAGCTACTATTACAGAAAAATCTTTTTCGTTCATTTTAAAGAAATCCGCTCTTAACGGACGAAGACTATGCGTCTTGACTATTTTCCAGAAAAATTAGTTGATTGTACTCTGCTGACCCCAGAGCTTATAGAGGAGGGATGCCTAAAGTATCAAACTCTCGGCATAAATGGTCGTCGGTGCCTGAACACCAATCTCCCATTGATATTCTTTTCACCTATCACTACAGGAACACAGCCGATTGAAGAAGGGCGTGCTGAAGTAATGTTAAAAAGAGAATTGTTCATTTGTGTCAACTTACGATGTGTAAAATTCTTATATGTGATGCAAAATTATCGAATTAAATGCAAGTATTGCAACATCAATAAACATTTTTATTCATCTGTAAGTCAATAAATAAGCAATTCACTTTTTAATTCCTGAACATGTAATCAATTAAACGGTCTCCGATTATTCTTCCCGATGTACCTAGAACGGTAAATCGTCCGTAGTATCAGCGGAATAGTCTACTTGTGGTTCCTGATAATCAGACGCACTTTTGTGACCTGAAGGGTCGGCATTTTCTTCCCCTGAAGAACCCTTCTTACTCAACATAGTGAAGTTATCGGCTACTATCTCTGTAACGTATCGTTTAGCTCCATTTTTATCATCATAACTCCTCGTGCGAAGCTTTCCTTCCACGTATACTAACTCGCCCTTTCGAAGGTACTTTGCTGCAACATCTGCCAGACCGCGCCACACCACGATATTGTGCCACTCCGTCTGCTCTATCCTCTTACCGTCTCTTGTGTAACTTTCTGAGGTAGCGAGGGTAAAATTGGCAACGCTTGCGCCACCGTCGAGGTGTCGAACCTCTGGATCTCTTCCGAGATGTCCAACCAGGATAACTTTGTTAACTCCAGCCATAATTTAAGTTTTATAATGTGAATCAATGTAAGAAGTTTCTAAGAAACGAGAAAATTATTTTGGGCTGGGCGATCTTATCGATGTCCTCCATACGAATAAAATCATACCCCGAGTTTGGCATGAAAGATATGTTCTTCGCTTCTATTTCAATGAAACGGGCGTAAATGGTCTGGTGGCTTAACTGGTGTTTCACGGGACCCTGTAATGACTTCACTACAACATCTTCTCCGAAAACTGCTATGAAAGCCGGATGCTTGAGCACTCCGCTCAGTTCAACCATGGTATCTGTCTCAATCAGTGGGAATTCATACAAATTCTCCCAAATGTCTTTAGGTCCGCGTTTGTTCATCAGAATAGATCCTTCCGCCATGACGACAACATAATTGAAGTACCTGGAACGGGGGGCCTGTGATTTCTTCTTAACCGGCAGAACTGCAATCTTATCATGCTGTAAAGCGTAGCAATGACTACTTAAGGGACAAACTACGCAGTCCGGATTCCTGGGTTTACAAACAAGTGATCCGAATTCCATCATGGCCTGATTACTGGTACCGGGATCCCGCTGATCAATAACCTCATTGGCCAGATCTGTGAATATGCGTTTACCCTGCGGACTATTGATCACCTCGTCAATACCGAAAAATCGCGCCAACAGCCTGAATACATTGCCATCCACAACCGCCTTGGCTTCTCCTGCGGAAAATGAAGAGATAGCAGCAGCTGTGTATTCCCCCACACCCTTCAGCTTTAATAAATCGTCATATTTCTTCGGGAAGTAACCACCATGCTCTTCCATCACCATTTTAGAAGTAAGATGCATGTTCCGTCCACGTGAGTAATAACCGAGACCCTGCCACAGTCTGAGTATCTCTCCTTCATCTGCTGATGCAAAATCTGCAACAGTAGGATATTTCTCCAGAAAACGATGGAAGTAGGGCGTACCCTGTTCAACACGGGTTTGCTGAAGAATTATTTCCGAGAGCCATATAACATAGGGGTCACTTGTATTTCGCCAGGGAAGATCTCGTTTATTCGCGTTGTACCAGCTGATAAGCTCTTCGATAAATTGCATATACAAAGTTCCGAAAAACTTGCAGCTTTCACTTCTTCCCGACGAGAATCTGACGTTCCGAACACAGCAAAACCGCGCCGGACAATATCTTATGACCCAATTACATCTCTATTTTTAACCTCGCTATAATGATACAAAACCAGAGCGCTTCGTCATTATTACTGTCACAAAACACATGCAGAACGCAGATTTACAGAGCATTTACCTACATTTAACAAAATAAAAAGACTAATTTTCCGTGCTATCTGTCTGGCATTTCAGAAGTTAAAAGAAAAATAAATTGATTTATTTTACGATTTCGAATTAAACCAATACTTTTGCAACCCCAAAACAATTAAGAGTTTACGAAAAAGTTTAACACAATAAGATATGACTAAAGCAGAAATTATCGCAGAGATATCCACCAAAACAGGAATCGAAAAGCTAGATGTGCAGGAAGCGGTAGAAGCATTTTTTAAAGTAATTAAAAATTCAATGGTTAATGGCGAAAATGTCTACGTGAGAGGTTTTGGGAGCTTTGTTGTAAAGAAAAGAGCAACAAAGACAGCACGTAACATTTCTAAAAATACAGCTATCATTATTCCTGAGCATTTCGTACCAAGCTTCAAACCTGCTAAGGTGTTTGTTGAGAAAGTAAAGAACGGTAATGTAACAAAATTAGCGGCAGCAGCCGAAGAAGCAAAAACGGCAGCGGAAGCATAATTTCTGAATATGATAAATGGTAAGCAGATAGCGGTAATCGGACTTGTAGTTGTTCTCATGGGACTTTTATTTTCCCTGGACATCAAAGGTTTGGTTAAAGAAGACGGCCAGCATTCGGGGGAGGCTGCCGAGAGTGCTTCTCAAACCTCTCTGGTTACAGTGCAGGCTGTTTCTGAAACGGCTAAACAAACGCTAAATGCTAATTTATCTGCCCAAATAACCTCTCTGGAAACTCAGCTTAAATCTGCTGCCGAACCAGAGAGGCTAAACCTTCTTAAAGAACTTGCTCAAAAGTGGGATGATGTCAATCAACCTGCTCCCAGTGCTTTCTATAATGAAGAAATTGCCGGCAAAGAAAACACCCTTTCAAGCTGGTTAAAAACAGGTGACTTATTTACAAGCGCCTACAGTACCACCAAAGACTCTCTTATCCAACCAACCCTTGTCGCGAAGGCTATCGTCGCCTATCAAAAAGCATTGGATCTTGATGCAAACAGCCTGAGTGCCAAAACCGGACTGGGCGTAGCATACGTCAGCGGTACTCCTGAACCGATGAAAGGAATTACTCTTCTCCTTGAAGTAGTAAAGCAAGATCCAAAGAACATCAAAGCAAATATGAATCTTGGCCTGTTTTCCATCAAATCAGGACAGTTCGACAAAGGAATCAACCGTTTCAAAACGGTTATCGAGCAACAGCAACTTCCGGAAGCCTGGTTTTACCTGGCTACTTGTTATGAAAACATCGGACAGAATGCTGAAGCTATTCACGCATATGAGCAAAGCAAGACACTTGCTGCTGACCCCGGATTCAGCTCATACATAGATCAACGCATCAAAACACTAAAGAGTAATTAATTAAATAAAAACATTTAAAACTTAAAATTATGCCAAGCGGTAAAAAAAGAAAAAGACATAAAATGGCTACCCACAAACGTAAAAAACGTTTAAGAAAAAACAGACACAAGAAAAAGTAGTCTAGCTACTATCTAGTAAAAAAGACCTCCACGCTCTTGCGACCGGAGGTTCTTGTGTTATAAATCATTTTCTTGTGTCAAACGATGACGGGTAAAACTGTCACTAAAAAGGTAGCTGTTGGTAAAGGAATTAATAATCAATTCAGCCCCTAATGGGGTAACTATAGCTTTACTGCAAGACAAGCAACTCGTAGAACTGACCACAGAGCACATTAACAACAACTATGCTGTTGGAGACATTTACCTCGGGCGGATCAAAAAGATCATGCCTGGGTTAAATGCTGCTTTTGTTGATGTGGGCTATGAAAAGGACGCTTTCTTGCATTATCTTGACCTGGGGCCTCAGGTTCAGTCACTTATTAAGCTGACGAAGATTGTAAAGAACGGCAGTTATAAAGAAAAATTGCTGAATAATTTTAAGCTGGAAGAGGACATCAATAAATCCGGCAAAATTTCCGAAGTATTGAATCGCAACATGCTGTTGCCTGTTCAGATTGCTAAGGAACCTATTTCAACTAAAGGCCCACGCTTAAGTTCAGACCTCTCAATCGCAGGACGATTTGTCGTGTTGGTTCCCTTCTCGGAATCGATATCCATTTCCAAAAAGATTAAAAGCAATACAGAGAGGGTTAGGCTTAAGAAGATAGTTGAAAGCATTAAGCCAAAAAACTTTGGCGTTATTATACGTACTGTATCAGAAGGCAAGGGTGTCGCTGAGTTACAGAAGGACCTGCTGGATCTGATTTCCCGATGGGAGACCATTTCTGCCAGATTAGATGCGACAGAACCATCCAAGAAGATTCTTGGAGAAATGGGTCGTACATCTACTATTTTGAGAGACTTGCTGAATGCAGACTTCACAAATATCCATGTTAACGACACAGCAATATTCGAAGAAATTCGGATGTATGTCAGGGATATTTCTCCCGAGCTAGAGAGAATTGTTAAGCTGTATAAGCATAAAGAGCCGATATTTGAGCACTTTGGCGTGGAAAAGCAGATCAAATCTACTTTTGGCCGGACTGTTAACCTTCCCGGAGGAGCATACCTGGTGATCGAGCACACTGAAGCCCTTCACGTCATCGACGTGAATAGCGGAAACCGGACTGCAAACCCCGAAAACCAGGAGGAGAATGCCTTTATGGTAAACAAGGAAGCAGCCAAGGAAATTGCCAGACAATTGCGTCTGAGAGATATGGGAGGCATCGTTGTGGTCGATTTTATTGACATGCACAAGCCAAACAATCGCAAAGATCTATTTGACTACCTGAAGCAGCAAATGGCGCTTGACAGAGCTAAGCACACCATTCTGCCTCCAAGCAAATTCGGACTCGTTCAGATCACAAGGCAACGTGTACGCCCTGAGATGAACATTGTCACAAATGAAAAATGTCCCGCTTGTAATGGAACAGGAGAGATAAAGGCCAGTATTGTTCTGATGGACGACATCGAGAACAACCTGAACTACATCTTGAGTGAACAAAATGAAAAAAGCGTCACACTCACTGTACATCCTTACATAGAAGCGTACATTAAAAAAGGAATCATATCCAGACAATGGAAGTGGTTTCTGAGTTACGGAAAGTGGATTAAAGTCAAATCCTCTCCGTCTTATTATCTTACGGAATTCCATTTCATGAATTCTAAAGACGAAGAAATTAAGCTCTAGCTTCGTAAAGGCCCTGGTTCACTCAACCAGGGCCTTACTTTTTTTAGCCACCTCAACATTACCCAGACACTCCGTCAGACATTCGAAAAAACAGGCCCCTGAACCCTGCCGTAGCATATGCAAGATAGAAAGGTGTCTCAGCTACATTAATTCGGCAATTGCCACATCATAGTAGTAAATTCGTCCTAAATAGAATAGAGAAATTGGCAAAAACGAAATCTGCATACTTCTGTCAAAGCTGCGGCTACGAGTCAGCAAAGTGGCTGGGCAAGTGTCCTTCATGTAATGAGTGGAATTCATTCGTCGAAGAGGTAATACAAAAACCAGGTAGTTCTGTGCCTGAGTGGAAAGGATCAGGCAACAGCACAAGAGCTGCAAAGCCTTCCGCGATTCATGAAATTACTTATAAAGAGGAAAGCAGATGGATAAGTCCTGATGCAGAATTTAACCGTGTGCTCGGTGGAGGCATTGTTCCTGGCTCGCTCGTCCTGATTGGAGGCGAACCCGGCATCGGTAAGTCAACCCTGATGCTCCAGCTGGCTCTCCACCTGAAAGAACGGAAAATCCTGTACATTTCGGGCGAGGAAAGCGAACATCAGATTAAAATGCGTGCAGAAAGGCTCAGTACTCAGACTCCTTCAAAACAGGGGGGCGTATATATCCTTACAGAAACATCTACGCAAAATATATTCAAACAGATCGAGCTCATGCAGCCTGACCTGGTTGTGATCGACTCTATACAGACGCTCCATTCTGCTCATATCGAGTCCACCCCCGGAAGCGTATCCCAGGTCCGCGAGTGTACAGCGGAACTCATGCGCTTCGCTAAAGAAACCTCAACTCCAGTCTTCCTCATCGGACACATCACCAAAGACGGATCCATTGCCGGCCCGAAAATACTGGAACACATGGTAGACACGGTACTTCAGTTTGAAGGCGACCGCCACCATATCTACCGAATACTAAGAGCCGTCAAAAACCGTTTTGGCTCCGCGTCTGAGTTAGGAATCTATGAGATGCAGGGAGCTGGGCTCAGGGAAGTTTCAAACCCTTCCGAAATACTGCTCTCTCAACGTGACGAAGAGCTTACCGGCATAACCATTTCAGCCATGTTAGAAGGCGTAAGACCGATGCTAATCGAAACACAGGCACTTGTTAGCCCCTCGGCCTATGGAACGCCCCAGCGGTCTGCAACAGGCTTTGATACGAGAAGATTGAACATGCTGCTTGCGGTGCTTGAAAAGAGATGCGGATTCCGCCTTAGTGCTAAAGATGTATTTCTGAATATTGCAGGTGGTCTGCGTGTTGAAGATCCCGCAGTAGATCTGGGCATCATTGTGGCCGTCATCTCCTCTCACGAGGATATTTCAGTATCCTCTAAAATCTGCTTTGCTGCCGAAGTAGGCCTTTCCGGCGAAGTAAGGGCGGTAAACAGGATAGAACACCGGATTGCTGAAGCCGAAAAGCTTGGCTTTGAACGAATTTTTATATCGAAGTATAATAAAAAGGGACTCGATCTCAGCAGATACTCCATAAAGGTCGAAACAGCCTCCAAGATCGAAGACGTGTTTACATCCTTGTTCGGATAAACGACAAAAAAAAGGCCGCTTTAAAAGCGGCCTTTCTAATTCTATTTACTTAGATACATCGATTTCTCTTTGTACAATTTAACAAAGTACGGATCTTCCAGATCCTTAATGAAGCGGATCGCTTCACCTGTAGACTTCATCTCAGGACCCAGCTGTTTCTCCACCTCAGGGAACTTATCAAAAGAGAATACAGGTTCCTTGATGGCGTAACCCACCAGCTTACGCTCGATCGTGAAGTCTTTCAGCTTATTCACACCCAACATCACCTTCGCGGCGATATTGATATAAGGTACATCATAAGCCTTAGCTATGAAAGGAACCGTACGTGATGCTCTCGGATTCGCTTCAATCACATATACGGCTTCGCCCTTAATAGCAAACTGTATATTCAGCAGACCTCTTACGTCCAGCGCTTTTGCAAGCTTGATCGTGTACTCTTCCATCAGATCCGTAACGTTCTTTGACAGATTGAACGGAGGAAGAACAGCACTTGAGTCTCCCGAATGGATACCTGCCGGTTCTATATGCTCCATCAGACCTACAATATGTACATCATCACCATCACAGATACTATCTGATTCTGCTTCTTCTGCACGATCCAGGAAATGGTCAATCAGCACCCTGTTTCCAGGAAGGTCGCCCAACAGCTTCACTACGGCTTTTTCCAGATCCTCATCATTGATCACGATACTCATACCCTGACCGCCCAATACATAGCTCGGACGAACCAGAACAGGATAACCTACCTCAGCAGCAACCTGAATCGCTTCTTCAGCACTTTCAGCAACACCATACTTCGGATAAGGAATACCCAGATCTTTTAAAAGATCCGAGAACCGGCCCCGGTCTTCTGCAATATCCATATTGTCAAAAGATGTACCGATGATCTTGATTCCCTTCTCATGCAGCTTTTCAGCCATTTTAAGAGCAGTCTGGCCACCCAGCTGAACAATTACACCCTCTGGCTTCTCCAGATCGATGATCTCACGCACATGCTCCCAAAATACCGGCTCAAAATAAAGCTTGTCAGCCATGTTGAAGTCAGTCGATACCGTCTCTGGATTACAGTTTACCATGATCGACTCGTAGCCGGCTTCCTTAGCCGCTAAAAGGCCATGAACGCATGAGTAGTCAAACTCGATACCCTGACCGATACGGTTAGGACCTGATCCAAGTACAATAATCTTTTTCTTATCAGACGGGAATGACTCATTCTCGTCTTCATATGTTGAGTAATAGTACGGTGTCTGCGCCTGAAACTCTGCCGCGCAAGTATCCACCATCTTATAAACCCGCTTAATACCAAGCTCCTTGCGGCGCTCGTAAACATCGTCTTCTGTAACGGAGTTACCCAGTAACCAGGCGATTTGAACATCAGAATAACCCTTCTGCTTCAATGTCAGGAAGAAGTCCTTCGGAATATTCGTCAGCGAATATCTCTTGATCTCCGTTTCAAGAGCAACCAGCTCTTGTATCTGAACCAGGAACCACTTATCAATTCGGGTTGCCTTGCGGATTGACTCTAATGGTACACCCATGCTCATCGCATCCTTGATAAGGAACAAGCGGTTCCAGCTTGGATGCTCCAGTCCGTGCATGATCTCGTCCAAATTGCGGCACTGTCTTCCGTCAGCACCTAAGCCTGAACGGCCGATCTCCAAACTCTGGGTGGCTTTCTGAAGCGCTTCGATGAACGTACGGCCAATAGCCATTACCTCACCAACGGACTTCATCTGCAGTCCCAGTTCCATATTTGCTCCCTTGAACTTATCAAAATTCCATCTCGGAACCTTTACGATAACGTAATCAAGTGTCGGTTCGAAGTATGCAGAAGTAGTCTTTGTAATCTGATTCTGAACCTCGTCCAGGTTATATCCGATGGCGAGCTTAGCAGCGATCTTCGCGATAGGGTAACCGGTCGCCTTCGATGCAAGTGCTGATGAACGTGATACTCGTGGGTTGATCTCGATAGCAATGATCGATTCATCTGCTGGATTAACCGAGAACTGCACATTACACCCTCCGGCGAAATTACCGATAGCGCGCATCATCTTCATTGCCTGATTACGCATATCCTGGTAACAACGGTCGCTCAATGTCATAGCCGGAGCCACAGTGATCGAGTCACCGGTATGTACACCCATCGGATCGAAGTTTTCGATAGAACAGATAATGATCACATTATCCTTGTTGTCTCTCAAAAGCTCCAGCTCGTATTCTTTCCATCCCAGAACAGCCTGCTCTACCAACACCTCATGTGTCGGAGATGCCTGCAGTCCGCGACTTAAAGCAGCGTCAAAATCTTCTTTCTTGTGAACGATACCACCTCCGGTACCTCCCAATGTGTAAGAAGGCCGGATAACCAGCGGGAAACCAATCTCCTGCGCAGCCTCTTTACCTTCAAGGAAAGAGTTGGCAATTTTGGATTTAGCAACACCTACTCCGATATCCACCATCAGCTGACGGAATTCCTCACGGTTTTCAGTCTTCTCAATGGCCGCAACATCAACACCGATTACGCGAACATTATATTTAGCCCAAATGCCTCTTTCTTCAGCCTCTTTACATAGATTTAATGCTGTTTGTCCTCCCATGGTTGGCAAAACAGCATCGATCTGACGCTCCGAAAGAATTTGTTCCAAACTGTCGCAGTTTAGCGGAAGCAGATAAACGTGATCTCCGATCACCTTATCTGTCATAATTGTCGCCGGATTGGAATTAATGATGGAAACTTCTATCCCTTCATCTTTAAGAGATAGTGCAGCCTGCGATCCTGAATAATCGAATTCGCAAGCCTGACCGATAATAATTGGCCCTGAACCGATTATCAGGACTGATTTAATAGATGGATCTTTTGGCATAGGGTTGTTAAAGTCAAAAGTTAAATCGAAGTCTTAAGACTTCATAACCAGCGAGATTTCCTATGCTGTTTATGAAAATCCCGGCCTGATTGTCGGGATGCAAAGGTACGGAATAATAATACTTTTAATTATATAAAGTACAAAAAAAACAAACATCTTTTACAGTCCCGCTTAAGCCCTCGAAAATTTCAACAATCACGCCTTCCACTTGCAGCCCTTTGGGGTTTTTATACCTTTGCAAGGTGATGACCGCCAGCCTCAGTTTCGGAGAACTAATTCTCAGTCAACTCGTTCAGACATCCGCGCTCGAATGGCTCGGTACCATTACCGGATTTCTATGCGTCTACCTTGCAGCCAAAGAAAATATCCTGAACTGGCCCATATCCATCATCAGCGTCCTCAGCTACGCCGTATTATTCTTCGAGTATCACCTCTTCGGTGATGCTGCCCTGCAGATCTACTTTCTTGGAACGGCCATCTATGGATGGTATTTCTGGAGAAAAAACCGGCAGGATGACCAAAAACCCGTTGTTTCACTCAGGCCGCGGGAGTACGTTATCGTCGTTGCTACTATTATCGTACTATCAGGGATCCTGGGGCTCTTTCTCGATCATTTTACACCCACTGACGTCCCTTATATCGACGGTACCTGTACGGCCATCAGCTTCGTTGCACAGGTCTTACTTACCAGAAAGGTCCTTCAGAGCTGGATACTTTGGATTATTGTCGACATCATGTATGTGCCCTTGTATCTATACAAGCAACTGGCGCTTACAGCAATTCTCTACATACTTTTTCTAGTCATAGCAGCCATCGGATATAGGGATTGGAAAACAACATGGAAAACAACACAAGCATAAAAAAGATAGCTGTGGTCGGACCTGAATCTACAGGGAAGTCCACCATTTCGGAGCAGCTTGCCGATCATTATCAAACCGTGTGGGTTCCCGAATACTCCCGGGAATACTGCAGCAAGCTTACCGGGCCATGCAGCTGGGAAGATGAGATTAACATGTTCAGAGGGCAGCTCGCCCTCGAAGAAGAGCTCCTCCCTAGCGCAAATAAATTGCTCATTTGCGACACAACATTCATCACAGTCAAAATATGGAGCGACTATGTCTTTGGGAAAGCTCCGGAAGAGGTTCTCAGCGAATTACCTAAGCGACATTACGACTTATACCTCCTGATGGACATCGATCTCCCTTGGGAAGATGACCCTCTTCGAAACTTTCCTGACCTCCGGGAATACTTTATGGGCGTCTGGAAAGAAGAACTTGAAGGGCTAAATGCCAATTACGCCATTATCAACGGGACTCAAGAAGCGAGAAAAAACCATGCAATCGATACAATTAATGAATTCTTTAACCTGTTTTAACACATATTATGCAGGAATTTTCATAGTTTTACGATAACACCAAGCAGAAAAAGAGTGGCCGTCAATATACATACGGATCCTCTTTATCGATAGAATAAAACGAATCGCCTGATGAGGCACGAATGTAGCGCGGGACTGAGAGGATGAAACATTTTGTGCCAGGTGTTCTTTAATCCTGACTTAGCTCTCCTAAGTATACGTTCTTTTTTAGTTAATGATTAAAAAACCTTCTGCTCTTCAGAAGGTTTTTTTGTTTAAACATACTTTAACTAGATTCGCAAAAAACAATCATGGAACTACTCTCCAATCCGGAAATCTGGATATCCCTTCTTACCTTGACCGTTCTCGAAATCGTTCTCGGAATAGACAACATCATTTTTATTTCTATATTATCCGGCAAACTACCTGAACACCAGCAGAAAAAAGCGCGCCAGCTCGGTCTGGCTCTTGCCATGATTACCCGCATACTGCTTCTGCTTTCACTCAGCTGGGTAATGTCATTGACCGACCCGATGTTCAACCTGGGCTCCTGGATAGGCCTAAGCGATCCTGACTGGCTCGAAAAAACTGCCATCTCCGGAAGAGACCTTATTCTTCTGACCGGAGGCTTGTTCCTGCTTTATAAAAGTACGGCCGAAATCCATGATAAGCTGGAAGGTCACGAGCATGAAACAGGTATCAAAAAGACCTATTCCTTCGCGGGAGTAATCGCACAGATTCTGGTGCTCGACGTGGTATTCTCACTCGATTCTGTTATCACCGCAGTCGGAATGGCAGACGAAGTAATGGTCATGATTGCTGCCGTTGTCATCTCCATTATCGTCATGATGTTCTCCGCAAGCTCCATAAGCTCCTTCGTAAACAAACACCCGACAGTTAAAATGCTGGCACTTTCGTTCTTACTCCTGATAGGCGTCTCGCTTATCGCTGAGGGACTTGATCAGCATATTCCAAAAGGATATATCTACTTCGCCATGGCGTTTTCCGTAATGGTTGAAATGCTCAACCTCAAGGTAAAAGGCTCCTCCAAGGCACCTGTACATCTGAAGAACTTCCCCGATGGGGATGAGGTCAGCAAGCAGGGATAAATGCCCATAAAAAGGAGCACCAATAGTGCTCCTTTTTATAACATTCTCAAATTCTTTATACGATCCGGCAGAAGAGTCCCTTCAGGTATTCTCCCTCCGGAAAGGAAGACCTTACCGGATGATCTTCCGGTTGGCAGAACTGATAGATATACTGAATCTCCCTTCCTGCATCAAGGGCAGCCCAGGCGAGTATCTGCTTGAAATGGCTGATATCCACAGCTCCTGAACAAGAAAACGTAGCCAGTAGGCCACCACTGTTCAAAAGCCCCATGGCCATCCGGTTCAGGTCCTTATAGGCTCTCGAAGCTTTATCAAGCGAAGATCTAGATGGTGCATACTTCGGCGGATCCAGCACAATAACATCAAACTTCTGCTGCTCCTCTTTCAGTGTCCGCAGATACTTGTTTACGTCCGACTGAACCGCAACATGTTTCTTCGTACCGAAGCCATTTAGCTCGATATTCTGCTTTAACGTTTCGATTGCCAAAGCAGAACTATCAACGCTAACCACCTCACTGGCGCCGCTCTTCAATGCATTCAAGGTAAAGCCTCCTGAATAGGAAAAGCAATCCAGCACCTTTTTATCCTGAGCATAGCCTGCAACAATCCTTCTGTTCTCCCGCTGATCGCAGAAAAAGCCTGATTTCTGTCCCTCCGCTATATTGATATGATACTTCAGTCCATTCTCTACTACCTCAACAAACTCCGGTGGCTGCTCGCCGTAAAGAGTCCCAAAGGAGGCTTCCATTCCGTCATGTGCCCTTGCTGAAGCATCACTCCGGTCAAATACGCCCTTTACCTTCAGCAGGCTCACCAGTTCGCTCACAATGATATCTTTTACCTTCTCTATTCCCGAGGTCAGTATCTGTACCGAAAGATAGTCGGCATAACGGTCCACAATCAGTCCCGGCAAAAAGTCCGCTTCACTAAAGATAAGTCTGCAGGTATTCGTCTCCGCTGATGCCAGCAGATCTTTCCTCGCCGAAACCGCTCTGCGCACCCGCATTCTCCACCATGATTCATCAATCATCACGTCCTCGTTCCATTCCAGCAAACGCACTGCTACGCGCGATTGGTCATTGAAAAATCCCCGGGCCAGAAACGCTCCCGAATGATCCTTCACCTCCACAATCTCACCGTTCTGCGGCTTCCCTTTTATTTGTTCAACCGCTCCCGAAAATATCCAGGGATGCAATTGACGTACTGCTTTCTCTTTTCCTTTTTTTAGACGCACTTCAGACATAAGATCAAAGGTAATACGATCGTTTCAAATTCTCGTATTACTGCTACATTTGCTTATGAACGAGATTACATGGAACGACTTTGAAAAAGTAGAACTCCGGGCAGGCACTATCCTGGAGGTACTGCCATACCCTGAAGCACGGAAGCCTGCTTACAAGATCAAGGCTGATTTCGGCGACTGGGGAATAAAGTGGAGCAGTGCGCAAATTACCAAACGGTACTCGCCTGATGAACTGATCGGGCAACAGATCATCGGTGTCATCAACTTTCCAAAGAAACAGATCGGCAAATTCATGTCCGAATTCCTCGTAACCGGCTTCGCAGATGAAAACGGTGACATCGTGCTCTCCACCACTCAAAGCCCAGTTCCAAATGGTTCCAAATTGATATAACGTATTTACACACAAGATGAGATATATAAGCTTTACAGACGACCCGGTAAGTCCGCCTGACGAATTATTTATGAAGGAAGCCCTGAAAGAAGCCCGTAAGGCTCTCGATCAGGATGAAGTCCCTATCGGTGCGGTGATCGTGAGCAAAGGAAAGGTAATCGGCCGCGGCCATAACCTCACTGAGCGCCTTAACGATGTTACCGCTCATGCCGAAATGCAGGCTTTTACTGCCGCTGCAAGTTATCTGGGAGGTAAATACCTGAAAGATTGCACCCTGTATGTAACCATTGAGCCCTGTGTCATGTGCGCCGGCGCATCATACTGGACGCAGATCAGTCGCATTGTCTACGGAGCGCATGACGAAAAAAGAGGATTCAGCAGGATCAGCCCCGCACTCACACATCCAAAAACAGAAGTGAGCTCCGGCGTACTTCAGGAAGAGTGTGCCACGCTCGTAAAAGACTTCTTCCTGAAGAAAAGGAAGTAAATTGACACTGTGCTGAACAAAACACTTATACAAAAGTTATATTTGTGCAGCTTAAAAATTAAACTTATAAAACTTAATATTATGGCTTTTGAACTTCCTGCGTTACCATACGCATCTGACGCCCTTGAACCGAATATCGACAAAGCAACAATGGAAATCCACCACGGAAAGCACCATCAGGCTTATGTTGACAATTTGAACAAAGCTATCGCTGGTACCGATGCTGAAGGCAAAACAATCGAAGAAATATTAGCGAATATCTCTTCTTACCCGGCGCCTGTACGCAACAACGGTGGTGGTCATTACAATCACAGCCTGTTCTGGACTGTATTAGGCCCTAACGGTGGCGGCGAACCTACAGGTGAGCTTGCTGAAGCGATCAATGAGGCTTTCGGTTCATTCGAAGACTTTAAAAAGAAGTTCGCTGAAGCCGGAGCAACCCGCTTCGGATCAGGATGGGCTTGGTTATCCATCTCTTCAGAAGGAAAACTTCAGGTTTCATCTACTCCAAACCAGGACAACCCTTTAATGGATGTTGCCGAAGTTAAAGGAACTCCAATCCTGGGTCTTGACGTTTGGGAGCACGCTTATTACCTGAAATACCAGAACAAGCGTCCTGATTATATCGCGGCATTCTGGAACGCAGTAAACTGGTCTGCAGTTGCTGAGCGCTTCAAAAAATAAGTTCTAAAAACATTTCATAAAAAGTAGTGTACTTAACTGTATACTACTTTTTTTATGGAAAAGAAAATCACATACCTTTCAGCACTTTTATTTATCAGCATGCTCTCAAGCTGTGAGCTTGTTGGCGACATATTCAAGGCAGGCGCCTACGTCGGCATATTCATGGTGGTAGCCGTCCTGATATTAATCTACTGGCTGTTCAGCTTCTTCAGAAGGAGATAAAATACCGGAAGGCCGGAGTTCTTACATAAAGCCTTCCAGTATTTCTTTCTTTGAGTTGCTGATCATTTCCTCCGGTAAGGACTCCACTATCTCCTTTTCAAGAGCAGAGATAATGCCCCGTTTCAAAAAATTACGGTGGGTCACAATGCTGATTTCGCGTGCAGGCACCGGATCCTTAAACCGCCTTACCCGTTTAGCTTCTTCTTTATTCAAATCCATAATACTCAGCTCCGGCAGTACCGTAATCCCCGTATTAATATCTACCATTCGCTTAAGCGTTTCAACGCTGCCCGTGTTATACTCAAAGGGCTTCAGCTTGTTTAGCTCAACCTTTTTGCTGCACAGGTTCAACACCTGGTTCCGCATACAATGCCCCTCATTGAGCAGCCACAGGTCATTTATGTCAATATCTTCAGCAGTGATGCTGCGCTTATTTAAAACAGCGTTCCCCTTAGATGCATATATCGCGAAGGCTTCATAAAATAGCGGAAGCTCATTCAGCGTCTTATCATCGAGAGGTGTTGACAGGATGCCGCAGTCCAACAAGCCAACTTTCAGTTTCTGAACGATCTGCTCCGTCGTATATTCCCAAATCAGAAGCTGCACCTTCGGATACTTCTCCATGAACCTCGTAATAATCTTCGGCAGGAGATAAGGCGCTACCGTCGGGATCACACCTACCTTGATCACTCCGCTAAGCTCTTTCTTGTACGAGTTGATGATCTCATTCAGGTTATCAGCTTCCGCCAAAATGACCCGTGCCTGGTCGATAACCGGGATGCCTATCTCTGTCGGAACAACAGGCTGTTTACTCCGGTCAAACAGGATGACTCCTAATGTATCCTCCAGCTTCTGGATTTGCATACTCAGGGTGGGCTGCGTAACGAAGCATTTCTCCGCTGCAACAACAAAATTCCGGTACGTATCAACCGCAACAATATACTCTAACTGAACCAGGGTCATATAGGGAAAATCTATGTATTCATAGCAAATATCGATTTTTCCCATCCATTTAAAAGCCTCATCTTTATCTAAGATTTAACAAAGACGTTATAATTCCAAGTACATGGCTACTAATAAACAGAAACTTACCACCGCATCCGGAATCCCTTATTATGAAAATGAAAACTCCATGACGGCGGGCCCCAGAGGTCCGGTTCTCCTTCAGGATTTCATTCTTCACGAGAAAATGGCACACTTCAACAGAGAGCGCATCCCCGAGCGTGTCGTTCATGCAAAAGGCTCCGGTGCCTACGGAACTTTCACTGTTACACACGACATCTCTCAATATACCCGCGCCAAAGTATTTAACCAGATCGGGAAGCAAACAAGGGTATTCCTTCGCTTCTCAACTGTAGGCGGCGAAAAAGGATCTGCCGATACTGAACGTGACCCGCGGGGATTTGCCCTCAAATTCTACACAGAAGATGGCAACTGGGACATTGTTGGAAACAACACCCCGGTATTTTTCGTGAAAGACGCAAAGAAGTTCAGCGACTTTATCCATACACAGAAGAGAGATCCTTATACCAACTGCAAAAGTGCAACCATGATGTGGGACTTTTGGTCACTTAATCCGGAAAGCCTTCACCAGGTAACCATCCTGATGTCTGACCGTGGAACGCCCTACAGCTACCGCCACATGCACGGTTTCGGCAGCCATACCTTCTCCCTGATCAACAAAGACGGAGAGCGTAACTGGGTAAAATTCCACTTCAAAACATTACAGGGCATCAAGAACTTTACTGATGCTGAAGCTGCTGCGATGAGAGGTACCGACCCGGATTGGGCGCAGCGTGACCTGGTACAATCCATCGATAAAGGTGATTTCCCTAAATGGGCCCTCAAAATACAAATCATGTCAGAAAAGCAGGCCGAGGAGTTCCGCTGGAACCCTTTCGATCTGACCAAAACCTGGCCACAGGGCGACTTCCCACTTATCGACGTGGGTGTACTTGAACTCAACGAAAACCCTGACAACTATTTCGCCCACGTGGAACAAGCGGCCTTCGCCCCGGCCCACGTCGTTGATGGAATAGGCTTCTCTCCCGACAGGATGCTCCAGGGAAGAATACTTTCCTACACGGATGCACAGCGTTACCGTCTTGGAACAAACTACGAACACATCCCGGTAAACCGTTGTCCTTACATGGTGAATAACTACCAGCGTGACGGTGCCATGCGAATGGACGGAAATGGCGGATCATCTCCCAACTATTCCCCCAATAGCTTTGATCATATAGAAGCGGATCCTGCTTACAAAGAGCCCGGATTACCTATCCCTGCAACAACTGCTGATTGGTATGATCGTAACGCGGAAGGAGAAAATGATCATTATACGCAGCCCGGAGATCTTTACCGACTATTGAGCCCCGCTGATAAAGCGAACCTGATATCGAACATCGTGGGATCAATGAGTGGCATCGAGGGGCCGAAGAGAGATGAGATCGTGAACCGCCAGCTATGCCATTGGTTCAGAGCCGACCTTAGTCTCGGCATCGGCGTCGCCAAAGGTCTGAACGTCGACCTGGATGCTGCGATGAAGCACATGCCGGCTTAATACATGCCCCTTAAATAAAAAAGAGCCGCCTGAATAAATCAGGCGGCTCTTTTTATGTTCTTTTCTTTCTACTCAACGGTAACCGACTTGGCCAGGTTACGTGGCTGATCTACATTACAGCCTCTCAGAACAGCAATGTGATAAGAGAGTAACTGTAGTGGTATAGTTGCCAGAAGTGGCAGATAGGCTTCGTTGCAGGCCGGTATCTCAATGGTGTAATCCACCATCTCCTTCACCGTTTTATCGCCTTCCGTAACAATCGCGATGACCTTTCCTTTCCGTGCCTTTACCTCCTGAATATTGCTGATCACCTTCTCGTATGAGGAGTTTTTGGTCGCAATAAAGACAACCGGCATATCTTCGTCGATCAGGGCAATAGGTCCGTGCTTCATCTCTGCAGCAGGATATCCTTCAGCATGTATGTATGAAATCTCCTTCAGCTTAAGTGCACCTTCCAGTGCTACCGGGAATCCGCTTCCGCGGCCCAGGAACAAGCAGTTCGAAGAATCTTTAAATTTCTCAGCAATCTCGGCAATCTTCTCATCCGACTTCAATGCCTGCTCAATCAGCGCAGGGATCGAATCCAGCTCTGTCAGCATGCTAACCAGGTCTGATTTCTTGATCGTACCACGTTGTTGTGCCATATAGAGAGCCATCAGCGTCAGAACAGTCACCTGAGCGGTAAACGCCTTCGTTGAGGCAACGCCGATCTCAGGACCGGCATGTGTATATACACCTGCTTCTGTGATCCGCGGAATGGAAGACCCAACCACATTACAGATTCCGAAAATGGTCGCTCCACGCTCTTTAGCCAGCTCAATAGCGGCCATGGTATCTGCTGTTTCACCCGACTGGGATATCGCAATAACAATATCCTTCTCCGAGATAATCGGATTTCTGTATCTGAATTCTGACGCATATTCCACCTCTACAGGTATCCTCGCATATTCCTCAATCAGATACTCACCAACAAGTCCCGCGTGCCATGACGTACCACACGCAATGACCACGATGCGTTCCACGTTTCTCAGCTTATCTGCATATTCCTTTATACCTCCCAGCTGAACTTTTCCATCATTCGGATAAATGCGCCCGCGCATACAATCCCTGACAGAACGTGGCTGTTCATAGATCTCCTTCAGCATAAAATGCTCAAAGCCGCCCTTCTCAAGCATCTCAAGCTTCAGCGAAAGCTCCTGTATGTAGGGAGTCTGGATGATATTATCGATGGTCTTTACAACGAGCTCGTCGCGTTTTACAAGCGCAATCTGCGAGTCCTTCAGGTAAATAACATTCTTCGTGTATTCCACTATAGGTGTCGCATCAGAAGCGATGAAGTACTCGCCTTCACCCACGCCAATCACCATAGGGCTTCCTTTACGGGCAATGATAAGCTGATCAGGATCGTCCTGACTCATGATCACGATAGCATAGGCTCCTATAACTTCGTTCAGCGCAAGCCTTACGGCCTCCAGAAGATCGCTTGTATCGGTATGAATATCCTCTATCAGGTGGATTAGGACCTCAGTGTCGGTGTCACTGCTGAAAACATGGCCCTTCGCCTGAAGTGCCTCCTTGATGACCGAATAGTTTTCAATGATCCCGTTATGGATGATCGAAAGCTTGCCATCCCCCGAACGATGCGGGTGAGAGTTCCGGTCAGACGGAGCTCCGTGAGTAGCCCAACGGGTATGCCCCATCCCCATCGTGCCCGATTTATTTTCGTGAAGCGTATGAGCTTCCAGATCTGATACTTTTCCCGCCTTTTTGTGAATTTTCAATCCACCATTCATCAATGCAACACCGGCACTGTCGTAACCCCTGTATTCCAGTCTTTTAAGACCTTTGATGACAATATCCCAGGCTTCGCGATGACCTATATATCCTACGATTCCACACATATAAAATTAATCATTGAGGGGAGCGAAATTATAAAAAAAAATAGCGCAACACAGAAAAGCCTGATATTAATCAGGCTTTGTATAATAAATGTTCAACTTAATCTTGCTATTCACATGATTATTTCCCGCCAGAACGGAGCGGGCAGCTGTTGTTAGCACCGGCGCGATATTCGCCGACTGCGTATTCAGGAAGTTTTCATCAATAGGAGCGATATACGTACTGTATTGCTTATCCTTTCCATTTACCAGATTCTGGATATAGCTGCTGATATTGAAAACATAACGTTTTTTGTCTTTGTCGTAAGGCGAACCCAGGAAAGATACCTGATCCGCAGCCTGACGCTGACCTGCAATATCTGTACGGTAGAGATTCAGACGGGGAACCGGCTTAAAGATCGATTCTGAGCCTGGCTCCACATACACAACCAACTCAGCTTTGTTAATAGCTACATTTCCAAGTGCGCGTATTGCATCCAGATTCGTGAACGTCACCTTAGTCCGCAAACCAGCAAGTGGTTGAGCGAAAACGGTGCTGTATGACTGCTGAGGATTGTTCAGCTGGGTCTGCACTGCCGTGGTATAGTTATGTTTGATCGCTGCAGCCGTCGTTGTCTGGCCCAGACCGAAAACAACCCTATTCGTGTCTACAGTAGACCCTGTTGTTGATTTGTAGTAAACTTCCAGTCCGCTTACGCCGGCAGAGGCAAGATCGAAATAGGCAACTCCGCCTCTTCCGTCGGGTTGTTCTTTCCTGACTTTCACGTACAAACCTTTGATATGGTTCTGAAATGCAGCAGCATTGGCAAACTTATCGGAACTAGCATTCAGGAAGTACGTTCTCATGAACTCAGCCGACATCTTGATACGAATCTGAGGCACAACCTTTTGCAGCGTGTCACGACCGCCCTTAACGATCTGGGTAACACGAATGCTGTCATTCCACCTGAAACGGTTTACGTTTGCCAACTGCCCTACCACATTCGTACTGTCATAATTCCACTTGCGGTTTGTATAGTAGGAAGACGTGGAGATATAGTTTTCCTTAAGTTGGTGAACCGTCACATTGTAAGTGGTATTGGTCGAATCGCCGAAAAAGCCTTTTCCATATTTTAGAACCAATACTCCCGAATCCAGGGATGCTGTTGAACCGAAGCTCACAGCCGACGAAGGCAGAGCAAGACCCATAGCCATCGCTGCATCAGTCCTTCCCAGGGCCGGGTCGGTGATAGATCCCAGAGGAAATTGCGGCTGATTGGTAGCTAGTACACTGTCTTCTCTCACAGTTACAGTGCTCACATTAAAATCTTCAATATAATTGCTCTTGAGCGTATCGTTAGGATCCAGCCCAATCGTATCAGTCTTCTCACAACTGCTGAAAGCAACCAGACTTACCAGAATGAATAAGCCCCTGCTTAAATAGTTCATATGTGTATAATAATTCTTTGTCATTCAATATTTCGCGCTAAGATATAGATTTTTCTTTTTATGCTTTGTTAAAGGTTGTTAAATGAAAGGTGGGGTAAATACCGGTCAGTGTTAACGACTGTTAACGAAGAGATCATTCTGAAGCCCTTCAGGTTAAAGATTGTTAAAGAAAATAGCTTTCTGATCACGTCAACCAATATTTGTGACGGAACTATTTCACGTCATCACAAAATGCACAACATCATAAACGGGCTTTCCGATACAAAAGTCTATCTCCGATCCACCATTTTTCTGGCCCTCTCTATTCTGGCATCCTGTACCAAACAGGATACCGTCGGCCTCACTCAGGATCAGCTTCTGGGGGTGAACATCACCGACACGCTGCTTGTCGAGACGTCGACCATGCTGCTCGACTCGCTGCCAACCGCAGCCAAAGGGGTGCTCCTTACAGGAACCATCGATGATGCCGAGCTCGGCAGGATTCAGGCCACGTCGTATTTTCAGATACAGCCGGCCGAACTGAGCGGACTGAGCCTCCCCGACGACGCCATGCTGGACTCCGCCCGGCTGAAGCTTCAGTATTCGGGCTACTACTATGGCGACACCACCGTATCCCAGACCATCTCCGTCCATCAGATCAGCAAACGCTTGAGCATCGCTAAGCTCCCCGGCTATCTCGAGCCTGAAGAATCCAGCGTCTTCTCATCCTCCGCAACCTTCTACAACCTGAGCAAACCTGCCATGCACGATGAGCCGCTGGCAAGCCTGACGATTAAGCCCAGGCCCGCATCAGGTGACAGTCTCCTGCTCAAACTAGATCCGAACCTTGGAAGCGAGCTATTCAAGATGATCAGGAACAACGATACCCGCATCAGCAATACCGAAGAGTTCCTTAACTACTTCAAAGGAATTGCACTTCAAGCTACGGGCAACTCCGTTACTGGCTTCAAAGATTCCGCTCAGGTGAAACTCTACTACTCATATACCGGATCAGACGGACTCAGGAAAAGAAATGAGCTTCTCTTCAAAATCTACGACACCAACTACCAGTTCAACAGCTTCAGTGCCGACAGAAGTCAGACCGCCCTGAAATCCCTTAGCCTGAGAAATAAAATAATACCCGCTTCGGCCACAAACAACAAAACATACATCCAGGGCGGCATTGGCCTCGTTACAAAAATCGCCATACCCTCTATAGCTTACCTGAGCGGTAACGACCACGTCTCCATCAACAAAGCCGAACTGCTTGTTCAAAGCACTAGCGGCAGCGATACGCCCTTTGCCCTTCCCCGGCAGCTTAGCCTTCTTCTCGCTAATTCGAACAATGTCCCCATCAGCATCCTGACCGACCAGTCGGGTAACAACATCAGTATCCCCCTCAGCCTCCGCTCAGATGGAATTGCGAAGGCCTCCTATTCGGCCCCGCTCACAAACTTCATTGGCAACTACCTCAAGTCGTACAACAAAACCTCCCTGTTGCTCAGCCTGCCGGTCGAAGAATTGGAAAAATCGCTGACCCGGCTTGAACTGGGCTCCCAGGATCATCTTTCATCCAAAATCAAATTAATAATCACTTACACTAAATTTTAGTACTATGTCTAAACTGTTTTCTTTTATTATCTGCCTCTTTGTGCTCGCTGTGCTCCCCGCTTGTTCACCCAGCGATGACGATGAAGACCTCGCGGGCGATTGGACACGACAATCCGACTTCGAAGGTGTATCCCGAAGCGACGCAGCATCCTTCGTGATCGACAATAAAGCTTATGTCGGCACCGGCTACACCTCAGCTACTTCAACAGAAACCCGGCTTACTGACTTTTGGCAGTACGATCCTCAGCAAGACAACTGGTATGCGGTTGCTGCGTTTCCCGGGAAGGCCAGAAGTAAAGCAGTCGCATTCGCCGCCAACGGAAAAGGATATGTGGGTCTGGGTACCGACGGTACTAATCTGCTGAAAGACTTCTGGGAATACAACCCTGCAACAAATAGCTGGAAGCAGATAGCCGACTTTCCAACTACAAAAGGACGTTACGGAGCTATCGCATTCAGTCTGAACGAAAATGGATACGTGGGTTGTGGCAATGATGGCGATAACGACCAGCAGGATTTCTACAAGTATGATCCGGCAGGAAACAGCTGGACTCAGGTAGCCAGCATGAAGTCGAAACGGGTAAATCCCTTTGCCTTTGTCATCAACGGCAAAGCCTATGTAGGAGGTGGATCCAATAACGGTGCTTATGTCTACACGTTCTTCGCCTTTGATCCCGTCGCAAATAACTGGACCCGCTTACACTCCCTCTATCCTTATGGAGATGACGAAGAAACGGATGAAATCCAGGCTAATGACGACTATGATTACAACCTGCAACGAACATCTGCTGCAGCCTTCAGCCTGAACGGATATGGGTATATCACTACCGGAACCTACAACTCGGTAATGAACACAACCTGGCAGTACAATCCCGGAAAAGATCTCTGGAACCAGGTTGATGCCTTTGAAGGAAGCTCCAGAGAAGGAGCAGTAGGCTTCGCTCTGAACAATCTAGGATATGTAACGACCGGACGTTCGGGCACAACAAGGCTCGACGACCTATGGAAGTATGACCCGAACAGCTCAGATAACGACTGATCCCAGAATATCATCCATAAAAAAAGGCTGCCCGAGTAAGGAGCAGCCTTTTTTTTATGCTATTAAAAGCCTTTATGCCAAAGATGCCATTTCTTCGTTGTGCATCTCTTCGTAAAGGTTGAAATAATTCTCATAATCTGCGGTTGCATCATACTTTAGCACCGGCTTATCTGTAGCCTCAACTACTTTCAGCACTTCAGGGTGTGTATTAGGCCCACCCATCACAACAGCCTCAGAGTAAGCAATAGCACCCAAGTGCATCGCTTCGCAGCTGCCGTCACCATAAGGCACCATATGAGATGCGTCCATGCCGCTCATAATCGCCTTCTTTGAAAAGTCAGCATTCAGCTTCTCGTTGAAGCAATTGTCGTATACAGAGTATACAACCTTAGCTGTCTTGAATGTCGGATCGTCCTTGTAAGTGGTTTTCATATAAACCGGAACCAAAGAACTCATCCATCCATGGCAATGTACCACGTCTGGCGACCAACCTAATTTCTTAACCGTCTCCAATGCCCCTTTGCAGAAAAAGATTGTCCGCTCATCGTTGTCTTCGTAAAACTTACTACTATTGTCCCTGAAAACATGTTTACGCTGGAAATATTCTTCGTTATCCAAAAAATACACCTGCATGCGAGCTGAAGGAATTGATGCGACTTTAATGATCAACGGGTTATCGTTTTCATCTATGATGATGTTCATTCCTGATAAACGGATCACTTCGTGCAGGCGATTACGACGCTCATTGATGTTGCCAAAACGAGGCATTAAAATGCGGATTTCAAATCCTTTGTCTTGCATCGCTTGCGGGAGTTTCCGCGTTATCTCAGAAATCTTTGTTAACTCGAGGAAAGGCGACATCTCGTGAGTAATAAACAGTAACTTCGTTTTTGCCATCTCCAAATGTTAAATTTTATGAAAGAATTTGGGACTGCAAATATACATATATATTATGATATATCAATGAATTACGCAATACCCTTTGATATAACTGCAGGATTTCACACCTTTGCACCGGCATTTTCATTATCGTTTTAATTAAAATTTCCTCGATCATGAACGAAGTCATTAGGTGTTTACAGCAGTTGCCAGAGTGTTCTATTTTAACTCTCTCTTAACACGTTCAGGCGTTAAAATCCGTCTAAAAAAATCATAAATTGAAAATCTTCACTTCAAAATCCGAACTTTCAGACGCTCTTAAAGATCTTAAAGCACAGGAGAAACAGATTGGCCTGGTTCCCACAATGGGTGCCCTACATGAAGGTCATATCTCGCTGATCAATGCAGCCCGGCAGCAAACAGACGTTGTGGTATGCAGTATCTTCGTTAACCCAACGCAATTCACAGACCCGTCAGATCTCGAGAAATATCCGAGAACTGTAGAAAACGACATCCAGAAACTGGAACAAGCCGGATGCGACATCCTTTTCCTCCCTGAGGTCAGCGAGATGTACGGACACAATGAAACCTGGCATATAGATCTGGGTTACCTCGAGTCCATTCTCGAAGGTCAGTCGAGACCGGGGCATTACCAGGGTGTTACACAGATTGTATACAAGTTATTTCAATTGACATCCCCGGATAAAGCCTTCTTCGGTCAGAAAGACTATCAGCAGGTGCTCGTCATCAGAAAGATGACCGACATCTTTAAACTGCCCGTAGAACTGATCATGTGCCCTATTCAGCGCAGCGAAGAAGGTCTGGCACTAAGCTCCCGGAACGTCCACCTCTCGCCTGTGGAAAAACAACAGGCCTATACCCTAAGCCGCGCCCTCCTGAAAATGAAGGAACACGCCGCCGAAGCTGATGCTTCTGCAGTACGTCAGGCAGGCCTTGAAGTACTGAACGCCGAACCAGGCATCAGGCTCGACTATTGTGAGGTACTCGACAAGGATACGCTCCTTGCGCCGGATGCAGCAAGCGCCGGACGCGTCGCCCTCATCGCTGCTTCGGTAGGCAAAACACGGCTCATAGATAATATGATTTTAAATTAACACGGTAGCGTAGATCAACTATAACTCTTTCAATAGCTTTTGCTAATTTTGCATCATGATTATTCAGGTTTTGAAGTCAAAGATACACCGGGTGAAGGTGACTCAGGCGGAATTGAACTATGTGGGAAGTATCACCATTGACGAAGACTTAATTGACGCAGCCAATATCATCCCTAACGAAAAGGTACAAATTGTAAATAACAACAACGGCGCACGCTTTGAAACATACGTCATCAAAGGCGAAAGAGGTTCCGGAATTGTTTGCTTAAATGGCTCATGTGCCCGCCTGGCTCAGGTAGGAGATATTATCATTATCATGTCTTACGGGCAGCTTACAATTGAAGAGGGGAAGAAATACCAGCCAATACTCGTGTTCCCCGATGATAACAACCATCTAATTAAGTAAATCACCCCTAGCTGATAAGTAGCTTATGAACAAACTGGAAATGCTCAATAATAAGATACTTAGCCTGCCCGAAATTCTCAAACTCGTAAAAGTCTGGAAGTTTCAGGAGAAGAAGATCGTCTTTACCAATGGATGTTTTGATCTGCTTCACCTCGGCCATATTGACTATCTGGCACAAGCTGCTGCTTTGGGTAATAAGCTTATCATCGGCCTCAACACCGATGCTTCCGTTTCCAGGATCAAAGGTCCTTCCCGGCCGATTACCGATCAGCAGTCGAGGGCCGCGCTTATCGCTGCACTATTCTTCGTAGATGCCGTCGTGCTGTTCGATGAACCCACACCGGCAGATCTGATCGCTGCCATTAAGCCCGACATACTGGTGAAAGGCGCCGATTACACTATCGATCAGATCGTGGGTGCCGATACCGTGCTCGCCTCAGGCGGAGAAGTAAAAACCATTCCGCTGATAGACGGTTATTCTACTACCGCCATCGAAAAGAAGATTCGCAGCCAACACTAGTTTTTGATCAATAATACGGGTTTAGATGCTTTTGAAAAACTTCCATAAACTGACAGCTCTTCTCTCGTTCCTCACGTTGACGATTGTCTCCTGCGGAACGAAAAGCCACGACCTTTCTACCGGAACCTGGAGGGCTACAATCAAAAACGAGTCAGGAACGGAAGTACCCTTCAACTTTGAAGTAACAGATTCTGCAGGAGTGAGGCGTCTTTATATTCTCAATGCCAGCGATCGTTTGCTGGTAGACGATATTGCTGTCAACCGGGATTCAGTTACCATCAAATTGCCGCTGTTCGATTCTGAGATCAAAGCCGGCTTTACTGCCGACGGCTTTAGCGGAAAATGGATAAAACATCTGGTGGATAAAGACGTAGCCATGGAGATCACTGCCAGCAAGGACGTCAGCTACCGCTTCTTCAAAGACAATCCCGATGTACCCGAACAGATCGGCGGAAGGTGGTCTACAACCATCGTCAGCCTCGACAATAAGGATACCACTATCGCCGTAGGCGAGTTCCGCCAGGAGAAATCCAGAGTAACAGGCTCATTCCTCACCAGTACAGGCGACTACCGCTTCCTGGAAGGTGCAATCTCCAGCGGTCGCCTCTTCCTTTCCACATTTGACGGATCGAACTGCATGCTGTTTACCGGAACGATAGAAGGAAACACCATCATCGACGGGAAATTCTACTCCGGGCTGTCTACAGTACGCAACTGGTCGGCCAGAAAAGATGAACATGCTATCCTGCCGGATGCTTACACACTGACCAGCCTCAAGCCGGGTTATACCAGTTTATCCTTCAGCTTCCCTGACCTCGACGGCAAGCAGGTATCCCTGAAAGACCCTCGCTACAAAGACAAGGTGGTGATCATCAGCTTCCTCGGATCATGGTGTCCCAACTGCATGGACGAAACAGCCTTCCTAACCAAGTTCTACAAAGAATACAAATCAAAAGGCGTGGAGATCATCGGCCTTGCGTACGAACGCACAAACGATATTGAAAGATCCAAAAACAGCCTTGAACAGCTTAGAAAGCGGTTCAATATCAGCTATCCAGTGCTCGTAACCGGGCATACCAACAAAGAAGTTCTCAAAAGCATCCCCGAACTGAATGAGTTCAGGGCATTTCCTACAACCATCATCATCGACAAGCAAGGTAAAGTGAATAAAATCCATACCGGATTCAGTGGACCTGGCACTGGCCAGCATTACACAGATTACGTTCAGGAGTTTGAAACGCATATCAACAAGCTGCTTGCCAATAAATAATATGAAAGCATCCAATCTGCTGCTCTGCCCTTTAATGGCAGCGCTCTTCCTTTGCTCCTGCTCCAGCACCAAAAACATCGCTCTAGACCCGATATCCGTCCACGGCGCCAGAAAAAACGCCGATATCTATCAGGCGAGCTATACCCGCGTGACCGACATTCTGCATACCAGCCTCGACCTCAAGCTCGACTGGGACAGTGCCTACGTCATCGGAAAGGCGACCATCGAAGCCAAACCCTATCTAAATCCACTTTCAGAAGTCGTCCTCGATGCAAAGGGATTCAGAATCAATCAGGTCTCACTGGTAGATGGTTTCGACAGCAAGCCACTGAAATATACCTACAACAACAAGCAACTCAGCATTGATCTTGGAAGAACATTCACCGACAAGCAGAAATTCAAAATCCTGGTGGACTATGTTGCCATGCCCGACAAGCTAAAGGTCGGCACCGATATCGGGGATCCTGCGAGCAGAGGCTTCTACTTCATCAACCGAGATAATGCGGAGCCCGGCAAACCCAGACAATTCTGGACGCAGGGAGAGACCCAGAACAACTCCTGCTGGTTCCCGACGATAGATGATCCCCAGGAAAAAATGACCCAGGAGATCAGCATCACGCTCCCTACAGGGATGGTCTCCCTGTCGAATGGACTGCTCGATTTCTCTACAGATAACGGAGATGGCACGCACACCGACAGCTGGCGTCAGGAACAACCTCACTCTACCTACCTAACCATGCTGGCAGGCGGCGATTTCAAAATCGTGAAAGATACCTGGAGAGAAAAAGAGGTCAGTTATTACATGGAACCGAAATACGCAGACAATGCCCAACTGATCTTCGGTAAAACACCTGAGATGATCGAGTTCTTCTCCACCAAACTCAAGGTTGACTACCCTTGGGAAAAATACGCACAGATTGTACTCCGCGACTTTTCCGGAGGCGCCATGGAAAACACCACCGCAACGACCTTTTTTGAAGGCATGAACATGACTCCTGCAGAATACCTGGACGAGAGTCATGAAGATATCATATCCCATGAACTCTTCCATCACTGGTTCGGTGATCTCGTTACATCCGAGTCTTGGTCCAATCTCCCCCTAAACGAATCATTTGCCACCTACGGCGAATACCTCTGGAACGAATATAAATATGGGCGCGACGAGGCCGATTACAAGGGATGGAACGACGCAAATGCCTATTTCAATGACGATAGGGCAAAAGAGGCGGACGTGATCCGCTTCAACTATCCCGACCGCGAGCAGATGTTCGACGTTGTCAGCTATCAGAAAGGTGGGCGCATCCTGCACATGCTGCGCAAAACGGTGGGCGACGAGGCCTTCTTTGAAACTCTCAACCTCTACCTGAAGCGTCATTCATTTGCGACAGCCGAGATCCACGATCTTCGCCTGGCCTTTGAAGAAGTTACCGGCAGAGATCTTAACTGGTTCTTCAACCAGTGGTTCCTGGCAGCTGGAAACCCTGTGCTAGACATTAACACCCAGTACGATGCCACCACGAAGAAATCGCTGGTTACCGTTAAACAGACACAATCGCTGTCCAACGCACCTCTGTACCGCTTACCTGTTGCTATAGATTTCTACATCAATGGCAAGGCAGAGAGAAAGCAGGTCATCGTAGATCAGGCAGAACAGAGCTTCTCCTTTGATATGCCCCAGCAGCCGGATCTTGTCAATTTTGACGCAGAAAAATACCTGTTATGTGTTAAAAAGGAAAATAAGACCGCAGCTCAATACGTCATCCAGTATCAGCAGGCACCTTTGTTTGTCGACAGGATTGAAGCCATCCAGGCACTTGCGAAGCAGCCCGGCGACAAGCAATCTGCCGCCACGATCATCAGCGCGCTGCAAGATAAGCATTGGGTAATCCGTCGTCTTGCTGTAAAGACCATCGGTTCCCTGAGTAAAGAAGCGCAGGCTTCGGCACACGCTAAGCTGAAAGAACTGGCCTTAAATGATCCCCGTTCCTATGTGAGGGCATCAGCGATAAGCGCGTTGCGGAAAGTGTATAAAGCCGACCGAAACGATGAAACGCTGAGCAAAGCCCAGCAGGATCAATCTCCAACGGTATTAAAAGCCTTATCTGAATAATAGGAACACCCCGCGAAGAGGGAATTTACGTAGAATCTTGATGGTGGCTATCAGGACCTTAAGCCGATGCTGAACCGCTGCTAACAGGTAAAAATACTGGTCAGTGTCGGGTCACCGTTGGGTGAGCATCGGCTGAACAAGGTCTGAAGCTCAACCCAGATACCTCTTCATCCCCCCTGTAGCCGGGAGGCTGTACCTAACTATTTCCGGTCGCGCTCACTGGTAAGTGAGCCAAAAACCATTTTGATCACCGAGAGGATAAGTGCAAAGATCAGGGCCGCCCAAAAGCCTTGGGTTTCAAAACCTTTCATCATCGCATCTACCAGTAAGACCATCAGCACGGTGATCACGAATGACATCAGGCCGAGGGTTAATATATTCACCGGAAAGGTGAAGATCCGAAGGATAGTGCCGACGGTTGCGTTTACAATGGCCAACAGGATACCCGCAATCAGTGCGCTAAGGAACCCGTCAACGTGGACGCCCGGAGAGAGGAACGCGGCTACCGAAACAGCAATCCCGGTTAGTAAAAGCTCGATAATAAATCTCATATCATGCAAATAAAGACATAAACGCCCTGTTAAACATAAAGTTTCCTATTTTTATCCGATGGCTTTATCTGCTGGCGAAATCCTCAGGAAATATTTCGGATACGACCGGTTCCGGCCAATGCAGGAACAGATCATTCAAGCCGTTGTATCTGGAAAAGACACTCTCGTTCTGATACCAACCGGGGGAGGAAAATCAGTTTGCTTCCAGATTCCTGCCCTTATGCTGGATGGTGTCTGCATCGTAGTTTCTCCTTTGATATCGCTGATGAAGGATCAGGTGGATGCACTAAGAGCCAACGGCATCTCGGCAGCGTATCTGAACAGCTCACAGACCTTCGGCGAGCAACAAGCTATTCTCGATTCGTGCTACAGAGGCGAGATTGCACTGCTGTATGTATCGCCGGAAAAGCTGATCTCCGACATTCAGATGATCACGCAGATGGCGCGTCCATCCATGTTTGCGATAGACGAAGCCCATTGCATTTCAGAATGGGGTCATGACTTCCGTCCTGAATATATGCACCTCGGCCACCTTCGCGAGCGCTTCAGCCATGTTCCCTTTGTGGCACTGACAGCAACTGCCGACAAGGTGACCCGCAGGGACATCGTCAGACAGCTGAAGCTGCAGGATCCGCAGATATTCATATCTTCCTTTAACCGCAGCAACCTCAGCCTCGAGGTCAGGGCGGGCATTAAGCCCAAGCAGCGACTGACAGAGATCGCCTCCTTTATCCGGCAGCGGAAAGGGCGTGCGGGCATTATCTATTGCCTGAGCAGATACAATTGCGAAGAGCTCACGTCTGACTTGCGGAAGCTGGGAATCCAGGTGAGCTTCTACCATGCCGGCATGAACGCTAACGCAAGGGGAAAGGTGCAGGAAGACTTTCTGAATGACAACCTGCAGGTGGTATGTGCAACGATCGCTTTCGGCATGGGGATCGACAAATCCAACGTCCGCTGGGTGATCCACTATAATCTGCCGAAGAATATGGAAGGTTATTACCAGGAGATCGGGCGTGCGGGCAGGGACGGCCTGCCTGCAGAAACGATCCTGTATTATAACTATGCGGACCTGGTCACACTTAACCGCTTTGCAGCTGAAAGCGGGCAGGCCGATGTAAACCTCGAGAAGCTCAAACGTATCCAGCACTATGCCGAGGCCGACATCTGCCGGCGAAGGATCCTGCTGAACTACTTTTCGGAGAACTTTAATGAAGACTGCGGGAACTGCGACGTATGCAGGAACCCGCGGAAGCACTTTGATGGCACGCTCCTCGTGCAGAAGGCACTCTCTGCTATTTCGCGCATGAAAGAAAAGGAGGGGGCAGGCATGATCATCGACGTCCTGCGCGGATCCATGCGTACCGACCTGAAAGAAGCAGGTTATCACTTATTGAAAACACATGGTGCAGGCTCTGATATCAGCAGCTTCGACTGGCAGCGTTACCTGATGCAAATGCTGAACCTTGGCATCCTGGAGATGGCCTATGACGAAGATTTTGCTTTGAAGATCACGCCGTATGGACGCGATATCCTGTTCGGAAAGACGAAGGCGCGACTTACGGTTCTTCCGCTGCTGATCAAAAGCAACAAAACGGGTAGCACATCTTCACATGTGAATGATGAAGACGAACTCTTCGAACAATTGAAAAAGGTCAGGAGAAAATTTTCGGTGGAAGAAGATGTGCCGGCCTATATCATTTTCAGCGATGCCACGCTGCACGAAATGGCGAAAGAAAAGCCACTTACCGAGGAGGAAATGCTGCTGATTTCGGGTGTGGGAGAACACAAATTTGACCGCTATGGTGAAGATTTTCTGGACATGATTAGCGCATATTCCAGTCGCAAAAAAAGCCTCAGACGTTAACTTAAAATCAACACACTTTCACTACTTATCTGATAATCTTGACTTTATCCAAATAAAGTTTTGTTAAATATATATTTCTATATATTTGTATCTATGGAAATGCTAACTGAGGGACTGCAAATCTATCTTGAGCAACACTGCGAACCAGAGCCTGAATTGCTAAGATATATAAGTCGGGAAACGCATTTGAAAGTGCCAATGGCCCGGATGCTTTCGGGGCACTATCAGGGTCGTGTCCTGAGCTTTCTCAGTAAAATCCAGTCGCCAAAACGCATACTTGAAATAGGAACTTTCACCGGATATGCCTCTTTATGTCTGGCTGAAGGCCTCGTGGAAGACGGACTGTTGTACACGATAGACATTAACGAAGAACTCGAAGACCGGGTTCGTGACTATTTCAGTAAATCCCCTTTCGGATCGAAAATCAGGTACCAGATCGCTAACGCCGCTGAAGTTGTCCCAACGCTCAGTGAGGTGTTCGACATGGTGTTCATTGACGCCGACAAGAAGAACAACGGTACTTATTACGATATGATATTTGATAAGGTCAGACCCGGGGGCCTTATTATAGTGGATAATGTGTTATGGCATGGGAAAATCACTTCAGGGGCACAGGACAAAGACACGCAGAACATCAGTAATTTCAATGAAAAAGTAATTAACGACCAACGCGTAGAGAAACTGATACTTCCTGTACGCGATGGTCTATTGATAATCCGTAAACTGTAATCTATGCTTAAAAAATTCATTTATGCCAGCCTTATAGTTTTCATTTCGGGAACTGCAGCAGCGCAAAGCCCTGCAGAAAACTACATCGAGAACTACAAAGAGGTGGCAGTGAGCACCATGAATCAACATGGAATTCCTGCCAGCGTCATTTTAGGAATTGCCATTCATGAATCAGCCAGCGGCACCAGCAGAATCGCCAAGTACTTAAACAACCATTTCGGACTGAAAGGAAAGTCGGGCCCCAAGCCCATCAAATCAGCCTACAAAGGCTATGAGGAGGTAGACGATTGCTATGATGACTTCGTCAGCTACCTCAAGACCAGATTTTCGGGGCTTTTTAACCGTTACTCATCTGATGATTACCGGGGTTGGGCGCTGGGCATACAACGCGGCGGATACGCACACAGCAGATCCTGGGCCAGTCAGGTCATGGGCATCATCAAGAAATACAACCTCGACCAGTTCGACCAGAGTTCCGGAAGTACAGCTAAAAGCAGTATACTTGCTGCCGGCAAAATGGAAAGCAAACAGTCAGAGCCGGTTGTCTATTACGTTCGGAGGGGCGACACGCTGGCAAGGCTTGCGCAACGTTTCAGAACAACAGTCAAAGAAATTAAAAATAAGAACGGCCTATCGAGCAGCTTGCTCGACATTGGTCAGCGATTACACTTGTAAGATCTGCATGAAATCGTCATGAGCATGCCCCTCTTTCGAGCAAGGGAAAAGCTCATGAACGCTTCATCACTTTTTAAAAAACAGATTAAATCTGAATGAAAAATATTTTACTGATGGCCTTCGTGGCTCTCTTCCTGGCTTCATGTAGCAGCAAAAAACAGTATACCGCTTCGCGATACCCTGCTAAGAAGCCCGACAAGATCATCACAAACAAGCCTGAAAAGGTAAAATTTCCAAAGCACCAGGGTGCGGTGGTTGAAGATAAGATCGTCAGGGTCTATTCCTCAAGCGGCTATGTAGAACGCTTTAAAGATATTGCGGTGGAAGAGATGCTGAAAACCGGCATTCCGGCAAGCATTACCCTGGCGCAGGGCATGCTTGAATCAGCCAGCGGGAACAGTACATTGGCCAGAGAGGCCAACAATCACTTTGGCATCAAATGCCATGGTGGATGGAACGGTAAAACAATTCTGAAAGATGATGATGCCCTGGGTGAATGCTTCCGGTATTACAATTCTGCCGAGGAATCGTACCGCGATCACAGTGAATTTCTGAAGCGCAGCCATTATGCCTTTCTTTATGATTTGGACAGGAATGACTATAAGGGATGGGCGAACGGGCTTAAAAAGGCTGGCTATGCCACCAATCCCCGTTATCCGGAATTATTAATCAGTCTGATTGAGCGTTACGGCCTTGACCGTTACGACCGCGAAGAAACCGTAATAGCCAAAGTCAACCGTGAAGAGCGGGTACTTGCACAAATCGCAGAGAAGCCAGCTGAACCGAAGATGGAAGCGGCGAAGCCAGCTGTGACCATGAAGGTTTACGAAGTGGCGGCGGGGGATACCCTGTACGGCATTAGCAGGAAAGTGGGTCTGAGCGTTGAAGACCTCAAGGTGTTGAACTCTCTGGCTGGAAATGATCTTAAACCAGGACAGCTTTTAGTTGTTTCCAAATAGTTAAGAGTTGTTAAATAACTCCTGATCAGGATCATTTTTGGTAGATTTACGTTGCTTGAAAAGTATTATCGCCCTACTTCTTCTTTTTGTTACCTGCACCGCTTTTGCCCAGGAGAAAACGGTGCAGGGCATTATCTTTGATAAGGACTCGAAAGCCCGCCTTACGCGTGTCTACCTCTATAACATGCGCACCCATTCAGGATTTTACAACAATACCAAAGGAGAGTTTAACACAAAAGCCGTGGTGGGTGATACACTCGTTGCTGCCCTGCAAGGCTATAACGTAGACACGCTGATCGTTCCACCGGCAAATACAGTCTTGTTCTATCTAAAGCGGAACAGCATTCTTCTGCAGGAAGTAAAAGTAACTGATAGCCTACTGAGCCCGCAGGAACGGCTCAACCGTACGCGCAAAGAATATAGTGGAATATACCGGAAAGGCGATCCACAGGATCTTCTGCAGCTGGGTACGCCTAACAGGCCGGGCGGGGCAGGTCTGGGAATTGACGCCCTTTACAGCCTGCTAAGCCGCGAAGGCAAAAATGCACGCTATCTTCAGGAGATCATTGAACGCGACTATAAAGACAATCTGATCAACTACCGTTACACACCGGCGCTTGTGAGCAGTGTAACGGGGCTGAAAGGAGAAAAGCTTAAGGATTTTATGGAGCAGTACCGGCCCTCCTACTATTTTATACTGGAAGCAAAAGATTATGGGCTAATCAGCTTTATCAAGGATGCATTCAGGCAATACACCATGAATCCGGCACTTAATCGACTCCCGCCTCTGGTGCCCGAATACAAGTAATGAAGTTTCCTGTGATACATATCTCCGGTCTGCCGGCAGCCGGGATGGCGTTATTTCCGTTTATACTGGTCAAACGCAAGGTTTACAAGGAAGACCGGGTGCTGATCAATCATGAAAAGATTCATCTGAGGCAACAGCTGGAGCTTCTGCTGATCTTCTTTTATATCCTCTACCTGATTCACTATTGCATTAATCTCGTCAGATATCGAAATCATCAGGAGGCGTATCTGAACATCGTCTTCGAGCGGGAGGCATATCGTATGGATAGGGACCTTTTGTACCTGAAAAGCCGCAAACCCTTTGCCTGGATCCGGTTTTTCGGGTAAGCAAGAAACACATTAGATTTTTAATAGTACCCAATTTTTCATTAATTTGCCGCGATATGGTGAAAAGGCTAATCTTTCTACTGTGCTTAACCTGCTCATTAAGTGCATTTTCTCAGGACGCTTCAACAGACACAACTGACTTGAGTGATCTGAAGCTTTATCCATCAAAAAAGCCACTTCCGGTTAGACAGCCTATTCTTCAGCTGCAACAGGTTGATATTCCGTCTTCCCAACTAGACTTAAAGGTGAATTACTGGCGCAATTGGGTATCGTTTGGTATCAATGTGAACCAGGCATCGTTCAGTGATAACTGGAGTGGAGGAGGGGTCAATTCCGTGGCTGTAGGTACAAACTTTAACTACAAAACGGATTATACCAAGGGCGATAAGAACTATGTTTCGGAGGTGATCTTTCAGTATGGAAAGATCAAAAACAAGGGGCAGCTTCAGCGGAAAACAAATGACCGTATTTATTGGGATAACAAATTATCCATGAAGCTTTCCAAGAACTGGAGTTTTTTCGGATCATTGAACTTCGAGTCGCAGTTTGACAGGGGATTTTCGTATGAGAAGAAAAAAGACAATGAAGGCAAAGAATATGAAGTCGCTCATACCATATCTCGATTTATGTCTCCGGCTTATCTGACGGAGTCTCTCGGTTTCGAGTACAAACCTAGCAAGTATTATTGGTTGCGTATTGGTACAGGTACAGCCCGGCAGACCTTTGTTCTTGATAGGGACATTCACAAGAAAATTCCTAAAAACTATGGGGTCGACACTACGAAGATTGTGCGAAACGAGTTGGCTTTCCAGCTGGTTAGTAATTTCGAGAAAGACATTATGCAGAATCTCTCGTTAAAGAGCCGATATTCCATGTTTGCCAATTACGAGAAACTGCGCAGCATTGACCAACGCCTCGACATCAGTTTGCTGGCAAAGGTGAACAGATTGGTGAATGTGTCGATTAACGGCGTCATTCTTTACGATGATGATGCGAGCGGCAAAATTCAGGCAAGTCAAACGCTCGCGTTAGGCCTGCTTTATAAGTTCCCCCATTGACGGAGGCTTGTGATCTTACTAAAAATAATATTTACCTTTGCGAGCTGTTTAAAAGCGGATTAAAAGATGTTTGAAAATTTACAGGATAAACTAGACAGGGCCTTTAAAGTACTTAAGGGTCAAGGGTCAATTACGGAAATTAACGTGGCGGAGACCATGAAGGAGATTCGAAAAGCCCTTCTTGATGCCGACGTAAACTATAAAACCGCTAAAACTTTTACCGATGAGGTGAAGGTGAAGGCATTGGGGCAAAATGTACTGACATCTGTTTCACCGGGACAGTTGCTTACCAAGATCATGAATGATGAGCTTGCTGAGTTGATGGGTGGAACGGCGACAGAACTTAGCCTCACAGCGAATCCAACAGTTATATTAATAGCCGGACTGAACGGTGCGGGTAAAACAACTTTCTCAGGAAAGCTTGCCAATTACCTGAAAACTCAGAAAGCCAGGAAACCGCTTTTGGTTGCAGGTGACGTTTACCGCCCTGCGGCGATCACGCAGCTTCAGGTACTTGGAGAGCAGACAGGTATTCCTGTTTACGCGAACCTTGAATCTAAGGACCCTATTGCCATTGCAGTGGAAGGTATTGCTGAAGCAAAGCGGAACGGTAATAACGTAGTTATTCTCGATACAGCAGGACGTCTGGCTATCGACGAGGAGATGATGAATGAGATTGCTGCGGTAAAAGCGAGCACCACCCCTCATGAGATCCTCTTCGTAGTGGATGCGATGACTGGTCAGGATGCCGTGAATACAGCGAAGGCTTTCAATGATCGCCTTGACTTTACCGGTGTTGTATTGACAAAGCTGGACGGTGACACCCGTGGTGGTGCTGCATTGTCTATCAAATCTGTTGTCAACAAGCCGATCAAGTTCATCGGTACCGGCGAAAAGATGGAGGCCCTGGATGTTTTCTATCCAGACAGAATGGCGTCCAGGATTCTGGGTATGGGTGACGTGGTATCCCTTGTGGAGCGCGCGCAGCAGCAGTTTGATGAAAAGCAGTCGGCAGAGCTTCAGAAGAAGATCCGTAAAAACAAGTTTGACTTCAACGACTTTATCGGGCAGATTCAGCAGATCAAGAAAATGGGTAACATGAAAGATCTGATGGGCATGATTCCGGGAGTGGGCAAAGCCGTTAAAGATATCGACATTGACGATAATGCTTTCAAGCCAATAGAGGCCATCATACAGTCGATGACTCCTTTCGAGCGTGAGAACCCCGATTCTATCAATCAAAGCCGCAGAGCACGTATTGCAAGCGGTTCTGGAACATCACTTCAGGAAGTGAATAAACTGATCAAGCAATTTGATGATATGCGTAAGGTGATGAAGCAATTCAGCAATCCTGCGGCCATGTCTAAAATGATGAAGGGCATGCCGAAAATGCCTTTCGGAAAATAATACAAAAAAGGACGTCTTGATAAACCAGACGTCCTTTTTTAATTTCTATAGATAGGGAACGAGAGTTTCCAGCTTCATCCCCCTTGAGCCCTTCAGCAGAACCGTGGATCCGGTAACCGGATTGTTTTGCATCTCCTCCACAGCACTTTGGATATCGCGGAAGAACATTCCCTGAGCATCTCCTCTGAGGCTGTAGAATACCTCTCCAATGAATATATTGCGGTTTGCAGCTATCTTCAATGCATAGTCGATAACACGCTGATGCTCTTCAGCAGATTCTTCTCCCAGTTCGAACATATCGGCCAGAATAAGCGTCTTGTGCGCAGCAGAAATGGCGGCGATGTTATCGATCGCTACTTTCATACTGCTCGGGTTGGCATTGTAATAGTCGCAGATCAGCGTATTGGTGGCCGTGCGCACAACCTGTGAACGATTATTCCCTGGTGTATAGGAGGACAGGCCCTGACGTATCTGTTCTGCCGACAGACCGAAGTGGATACCTACCGTTATCGCTGCAAGGATGTTCTCCAGATTGTAGGTACCGGTCAGGTTGGTAGCTATCTCTCCGCTCGTGCCTCCCGATGACCACGAGACCGTGAGAAGTGGGTCGTTGGATACGATAGATCCAGACACCAGGTTTTGGGCATTAAGTCCATAGGTGATGACTTTGGTCAACCCGCGGGACGTGTACATTTCACGAAGTATCGGGTTATCCTCATTGACGAAGATCGTACCGTCAGTCTCTCTGATGAAATCATATAGTTCCGCCTTGGCTATCTTCACTCCTTCGAAGCCACCGAATCCTTCCAAATGAGCCTTACCGATGTTGGTGATTAAACCGAAAGCAGGCTTTGCTATGGCAGATAGCGCAGCGATCTCCCTCTGATGATTGGCACCCATTTCGATAATGGCGATTTCCACGTCCGGCTGAATAGCCAGCAAGGTTAACGGAACACCAATATGATTGTTCAGGTTCCCCTGTGTACAGTATGCATTGTATTTCTCCGCGAGCACGGCGTAGAGCAGCTCTTTGGTGGTGGTCTTACCATTTGTACCAGTTATACCGATGACCGGAATCTGCAGTTGGTCGCGGTGATGCGCAGCCAGCTGCTGAAGTGTTTGAAGCACATCGGGCACCAGGATACAGCGCTCATCATGCTTGTATGCCAGGTCATCAATGACGGCAAATGCGGCGCCATTCTCAAGTGCTTTGGCGGCAAATTCATTTCCATTGAAGCTCTCGCCACGGAGGGCAAAAAACATGCTTCCGGGCAGGATCTTTCGTGTATCTGTTGTAACTATCCTGCTTCTGGTGTATAGCGCGTATAATTCCTCTATCTTCATCATCAAACTTTGATACAATTATAACAGGAAATTGGGAGAGCAGCCGACAAGATTTAAGATTTCAGGCATAAAAAAAGCCGGACTAGCCGGCTCTCTTATTCATCTATGGATATGAATACTATTATAAACTTTTCACGTAAGATACATCTCCATCGGGAGTAACTTTCACCAATACGTTGCCTTTATCGTTTGTTACGTTTACGAAGTAAACAGTATTGTAGAATCTTTTACCAGTCAGCATCTGAAGATGAGCATTCGGCTCGCCATCGAAATCGTAACGAACAACCTCATTTACTTTGTAATCACCATACAACTTAGTCAATCTCTTCTGACCTACAGCAGGGATCTTTTTAGCTTCAACGTATTGAGTTGTTGCAATGTACTCGCCATTTCTGTCGAAGAAAGCCGACATTGTTTTTCCATCCAGTGTAAATACTGCTTTCTGGAAGTTGCTGGTTACAGTCCACTTAACAGACTCAGCAGCATAATATTTGTTCAAGAAGTTGTTTTCAGCGAAATAAGATACCTCAGCGTCTTTGCCATCGTTCTTTGCGCCTGCAAAACTTTTAGCAGATAGAACAGTAACTAAGCAAACCAGGAATAAAATCTTTTTCATAATGTGTGTTTTTATTTTCACAACAAAGATACACACCATTTGCGCACTTGCCAAGTATTTGCGTTTTTTTATGAAATTATTATAATAAAAAGCTTAATTTATTGAAATAATAAAAAGAAACGTCTGCAAACGTGCGTCATTTGAGAAATTTTTAAAACCATAGTGCCTCACTTTAAAATATATTGCCGCGGTTAAATATTTTAAAGTACAGAAACCTATGCTCAACTGATTTGTTAAGAAAACTCATAAACATCTGAAATACAGCCATGAAAACGAAACTATTAATGTTAACGCTCGCCGCCGGACTAGGTCTGACAGCGTGTTCAGCGAGCCGCGAATCACAATCGGGATCAGACAGTGCTATGGTAGATAGCAGCGGAACTGAGACAACTACACCTGGAACGACTGATACTACCAGTCCTGGAACTACTACTCCTGATGCAGGTACGCCAGGCACTACTACTCCGGGAACTAGCCCAGGAACTACTCCAGACAGCTCAACTACATCCCCAATGTAAGGGAAGGGGCGGTCTGGATTTGCAGACCGCCTTACTATTTCATCCTTTGGGATAAAACAAATCAGAAATATTAATATTTGTAAATCAGTTACACATCAAATATTAATATTATGAGAGCCACCCGGCCCCGCTTATTTATACTATCCATCCTCCTTCTGGTCAGCTCCGCCCTTACCGCACAGCATAAGAAGCCCTTTTTCGAACCCGATGAAGCAAAAGACAGATGGGTTGATTCTATTTTCCGAAAGCTGAATAAAAAAGAAAAGATCGCGCAGATGTTTTTTGTCAGGGCGCATACAGACAAGGGGCGGGCCTATGAAGACTCGGTAGAAAAGATGATTAGAAAATGCAGAGTCGGTGGTCTGGTTTTCTTCCAGGGAGGTCCGGGCCGTCAGGCTGTATTGACCAACAGGTATCAGTCAGCATCACTTGTTCCCCTGCTGATTGCGATGGATGCAGAATGGGGGCTGGCAATGCGTTTAGACAGCACACTTGCCTATCCGTATCAGATGACTCTCGGTGCGATACAGGACACGAGCCTGATCTACCAGATGGGACGCGAGGTAGGCAAAGATTTCCGGGCTCTTGGCATGCACCTCAACTTTGCACCCGTTGTTGATATCAATAACAATCCGGCCAATCCGGTGATCGGCTACCGGTCGTTCGGCGACACCAAGTACAATGTGGCGGCGAAAAGCCAAGCTTATATGCAGGGGCTACAGGACGAAGGGATTTTGGTCAGCATCAAGCATTTTCCCGGACATGGCGACACCAACGTAGACTCCCATCATGATCTTCCGCAGCTAAAATTCACACGGGACCGCCTGGATTCGCTTGAACTGTATCCTTTCAGACAGCTCATCAATCAAGGAGCTTCAGGAGTGATGATTGCTCATATGAATATACCATCACTTGACGCGACGAAGAACTTACCTTCCACATTATCTCAACCCATTGTAACAGGCCTGCTTAAAAAAGAACTCGGCTTTAAGGGTCTTGCAATTACAGACGCCATGGAAATGAAGGGAGTGGTCAAATTCTTTCCAGAAGGAGAAGCAGATGTGAGAGCGGTTATCGCGGGCAATGACATTATCGAGCTATCAGAAAATACAAAGCGTGCCATTAAGCTGGTAAAGAAGGCTGTTAAACATGGCAGGATAGAGCGCGAGCAGATAAACGCAAGCGTGAAAAAGATCCTGGAAGCAAAATACTGGGCAGGCCTGAACATGGAGAAGCCCGTGGAAACAGAACAGCTTAGTGCTCATTTGAAACGTGCAGAGGCCCTGAGCCTTGTGCAGCGACTTACCGATGCGTCGACAACTGTTCTGAAAAGTGACAGCATGATTAAGGCGCTTGATCCCTCCAGAAGAACTGCCATTATCAGTCTGGGAACGAGTGAGATTTCACCATTCCAGAGAGAACTACGAGCACGGATACCCAACGCAACCAACTTCCTGATGTCAAAGATTGGGTCGGCAACAGACATCAGAGCTATGCTGCGCGAAGTAGAGAAATTCGATCAGGTTATTATGGCGGTACATGACTATCGTAAACGCCCCCAAAGCAGCTTGGATTACAATACCCAGTTGAAGATCTTTATAGCTGAACTTTCTAAGCTGAACACGATTACCTGCGTTTTTGCGAACCCCTATACGATTGCAGGCTTACCAGGCATTGAGGCTAGTAAAAGCTTAGTAGTGAATTACGAAAACAGCGTAGAAGCTCAGCGATCTGCTGCCAAGGTCATTACAAGCCAGATGCCGGCAATGGGGAAGCTTCCGGTAAGCATCAATTCCTTTTTCAAGACGGGAGATGGTATTAACTTCTTTCCGGAGCCAAAGCCTTTAATCGGGCAGGTCAATTAACAAAGAAGGGTACGGAAATTCCGTACCCTTCTTTGTTAATATTAGAAATTCATTTCTCTTCCTCCGGGGCGGCCACCACCACCGGGACCGAAGCCACCTTCGCGTCTACCGCTGGGGCCTCTGCCATTATCATTCTGTGAACGGCCTGCAAACTTATTAAAGCGATAAGCAAAGGTCAGCAGGAAATAACGGGTAAGCAGATTGGTATTCGTTACTGAGTACCCATTGTCGCCCTGAGTGGAGGTTACCCCTGCCGCCTGGTTCAACAGATCATAACCTTGCAGTCTCAACCTACCCTTTCTGTTAAAGAACTGCTTCTCCAGGTAGCTATTGATGACCAGGGGGTTAGTATTAACCCTTCCAAAGCCACTGTTAATATTCTTACTTCCATCCAGACCCAATATCCAGGTATTGAAAACATAGATTTTGGCACTCAGATCAAGTGCTACTGTAGAGTTCTTTGAATCGATGCTGTTGGGTAGGGAGTAGTTTACGAAACCATAACGATAGGAAACTCCAGGAGTTATGTCAACATTCTCGTTGGGGTTAATCTGCACCCTTGCCATCTGGGAGAATGTCCAGTTCTTGCCCACGTTTTTTTCATTATCAACGTAAGTAATGTCATTCGTGTAATTGACGGATCCACCCAGCTGCAGGCGGTATTTGCGATCTTTAAACGGCTTAGACCAGCGATAGTATGCATTGGAGGTATAATATCCGTCCTCATTTAGAAAGCGGCGCTCCTGGATCAGATTGTATGTAGTATCTGTCAGGCCAAAGATAGGCTGACGTATGCGGACGGTATTATTAATGATCCTGTCACTTACAATATTTCCTCTCACTCCGGCATTGAAATAAGACCCTGTCTCCGCACTTACATTATTGTATTCGATATTCAGACTTTGGTTCAGAGCGGATCTCAGGTTTGGATTGCCGATAACAGGGCTTTGCGGATTGCTCAAATCAACCACAGGCTGGATCTGCTCAAAGCTTGGCTCACTACTTGCTCCGGTATAGTTGATGCGAAGAGATACTGTTTTGGCGAAGTTATAGGAGAAACGAACCGTTGGGAAGAAGTTAAATCCTTTTTTCCCAGCCCTCACGTTATTCGTTTCGGAGTAGCCCTCCAGTGATGTTGGCTGAGCCGCAATACCAATTGAAAAGTTGTATAATTTGTCTCTGTCATAACGGTAGCTCAAACCAAATCTGTTTGTAGTAAAGGAATAATCGAACACGTTGCTTAACGAATCAGACCTGATATATCCGGAGGCACCCTCGAGATCTGTTATCCTGCTGTTGTCGTATTCACTCCGGTTAAACGCGTAAGTGAAATCTAATCGTGAATATACCCCGATAGGTTCTGTATAGGTTAGATTCAATTCATTATTGAAGCGTTCATTGTCGGTCTTTATCATCCGGTTGGATGCGGAATCAGCAACAATGATACCTCCGGTATCGTAGAACTCAAAAGCATCCCCCACGTTCTGATCGTTTCTGTTATACGATTTGTTAAATGCATAGGTCAAAGAGAGATTCCTTCCCGGTTTCCTGAAGCGTTTGTTATACAGGATGTCAGCACCAAAAGCAGGAGAACTGGCGTCGCTATTGGATACGGTGTTCTGATCCTGCCTTACCAGTTCCGTTATTTGCCGTGCAGTCAGATTATCAGACTTGCTTGTACTCAGATTCAGTGATGGCGATATCTTGAGGAAGTTCAGTGAATCGATCTTATACTCCATGTTCAGATTGAGTCCTTGATTGACATTGTCGCGTTCAGAACGGCTTGTCTGATTGGTAGTAATTTCCTGCTCTTTTGTCAACATGTAGGAGAACCTGTCGGTTATGGCGTTATTATTAGATGCAGAGATCCGGTAACTACCGAAGAGCGTTACTTTTTTGGAAACGTCTTTGCGGTAATCAAAACCGCCAGCCTGCGTGCTGGTAATACCACCACTATTTCCACCCCGCCCTCCGCCTGAACCCCGGAAGCGGCCACCTCGTTGGTTACCCCCTCCTGCAAAATCAAAGAGATTAGCGTTGGTATTATTCAGGTTGAACATAAACGAGAGCTGCTCATCATTATTCATTACTCTTCCCATACCGGAAGCAATATAACGACTGTCATTACCTCCCCCCGCAACTGCATTGGCTATTACGCCTTTATTTTTACTGGGACTGATGGTGATGTTCAGGATCTTATCAGGTTCACCACTACGTATACCGCTCAGGTTTGCCTGATCACCATAATCATCAATGATCTGTATATTTTCTATGATTTCGGCGGGAAGATTTTGCGTTGCAGTTTTCAGGTCGCCATCAAAGAAGTCTTTACCATTCACCCGTACACGCGTTACACTCTTACCCTGCGTCGTTACGTTTCCATCCTTATCCACCTCAAGTCCGGGAAGTTTCTTCAACACATCTTCCACGACTGAATTTTCCCGTACCGGGAAGTCGCTCGCCCGGTATTCGACCGTATCCTCTTTCACCGTGATCGGTAGAGCTCCTGACACCGTCACCTCGTTCAAAACATTGCTCTGTGTTTTCAACGTAATGACATTGAGTTTGAGCGGAGTATTGCCATCCGGAAAAAGGAAGCGCTGATTGAAACTCCGGTAGCCCAGGCTGCTGATACTGATCAGAAACTGGGATGACTTGACATTTCTGAAGGAGTATTTTCCGTCTATGTCTGTGCGGGTGAACAGGGTGTCTTTTGGAGATGTAAGTTTGACCGTTGCGGCGATGACACTGTTTTTGGTGGAATCAAGAACGACACCGCTGACATCCCTGGTAGATTGCCCATAAAGAAAGGAACTGATGAGAGTGGTTAAAAAGAGAAGTAAAATAGGTTTCATTGAGCTTAAATGAGTGTTTATTTTGATAGCGACCCATTTAAGACTCAATGTGTCCGTTGAGGTTTAACGGACGAACTAATTTTTTTCTTCCCAGATCAGCGCGATGTTCACGATTGTCTCCACTGCTTTCTGCATATCCTGAACAGAGACCCATTCATGCTTGCCATGGAAAGCATGCTCACCGGCAAATATGTTAGGACATGGGAGGCCCATAAAAGATAGTCTCGATCCATCGGTACCTCCACGGATGCTCTGAAGCTTGGGATCCATTCCTGCACGCTCTATAGCGAGGCGGGCATATTCAATCAGGTTCGGATGCTGATCAAGAACATTCTTCATGTTACGGTATTGCTGGCGGATATCGAGCTGATAAGACGAGGCTGGATATCTCTCTATTATTTCGTCGGCTATAGCTTTCAGAATCCTTCCATGATTCTGAAGTTCAGTATCATAAAAATCACGAAGAATGAAATCAATGGATGCTGCCTCAACAGTACCCTGCATAGCTACGGGATGGATGAAGCCTTCTTTATTAGAGGTACTCTCAGGAGAAAGCCTGTCTTTAGGCAGGGCAGCAACAATTTGAGAGGCGATCTTCAGAGCGCTTTCCATGTGTCCTTTCGCGAAACCGGGATGGGAACTAACCCCTGTGATGGTAATTCGGGCTGCGTCTGCAGAAAACGTTTCGTTCTCGATAGAGCCGCGCGTCTCACCGTCGACTGTGTAGGCGTACTGAGCACCGAGTTTCTCCAGATCTACCTTATCTACGCCGCGACCAATCTCCTCGTCCGGAGTAAAGAGTATCCGGATCTTCCCGTGTTTCAGATCAGGGTTCGACATTAGAAAAGCTGCCGCGTCCATGATTTCGGCGAGCCCTGCTTTATTGTCTGCGCCCAACAAGGTGGTTCCGCTGGCCGTAACAATGTCATGACCGATCTGATGTTGCAGGTCGGGATGTTCAGCAGCTTTGATCACCTGTCTGGGATCATCCGGCAGCACAAGATCCTGACCCTGGTAGTTCTTGTGAACGATGGGCGCAACCTGATATCCGCTGCAATCGGACGACGTATCCATATGGGAGCAAAAGCAGATAACGGGCACATTCTTATCGCTGGTTGCCGGTATTGTGGCATAAACGTATCCATACTCATCCAATTCTGCGTCGGAAATGCCCATTTCGCGGAGTTCCTCAACGAGCAGTTTGCCGAGGTTCTTTTGCTTTTCAGTTGATGGCTGCGAGGGTGAGGAAGGATCAGACTGGGTATCTATTGTTACGTATTTAAGAAAGCGGTCGAGCGCCGTAAACGAGTATGTTTTAAAACGGTCCATGGTATGGGTTTTCCGACAAAAGTAAAATATTTTGTACATTACCGCCATTATGCAAGAGCTATTTAGCCAGACGCCTGTCGCGGCGTTCATCTTTATTCTGACGATTATTACAAGTCTTTACGCATTCTCTAACGAGCAGATCTACGGGAAGTTTATGCTTCACCCCTATAGTGTTTCACGCGGACAGCGGGTGTATTCCATTCTGACAAGCGGTTTGATCCATAAAGACTGGGGGCATCTGTTTTTCAATATGTTCTCCTACTACTTCTTTGCTTTCACGCTTGAAAAAATAATAGGCAGCTGGCAGTTTGCTATCCTGTATATAGCAAGCCTGGCACTCAGTGATCTGAGTACCATCAATCGTCATAAGAATGACTTTTGGTATAACAGCCTGGGCGCCTCGGGCGCTATTTCAGCTGTCATCTTTAGTTATATCCTGTTCGATCCAAGCACCAAGTTCTACATCATGTTCATTCCGATCGGAATACCTGCCGTAATTTTTGGGGTACTTTATCTGATTTACAGCGCTTATGCTGCAAAGCAGGCGAGCGGCATCAATCATGACGCCCACTTTTTCGGAGCCATCTCCGGGATGATCATTACGATCATCTTCTTTCCCGGAGTGATTAATCATTTCTTTGCTGAGCTAGGCAGGATGCTGGGACGATAAGGGTGGCTGCGGATTATCGATGAAATCGCCTGCCTCGTTGAACAGAAAGCTCATCGGGTGTTCAGGGTCCTTCAGGATTTCGAACAGCAGGATGCCCCAGGGCTTCCAGAACGCTTCAAGAACCTGCGCATAGGTTTTTACCTGCCAGGCATCGAAAACAGGTTTGCTGCTAATGCGGAGCGGCATACCGTCGATATAGTGCACTCCTCCGGCAGACAGAACAGAGTATTCCGGGAGACGATTGAAAATATAGGCAGAATAAAAGAAGCGCGCGCAGAGCTCTTCGAACTGTACAGGCTCTAAGAGCTTACCGGCAACCTTGCTGAGGGCAGACTGATGATAATTGGCATTTTCCCCGTTATCCTGCAGACAGGCAATAATACCAAAGTCGGCCATAGTAAGCGAGAACACCAGTGTATTAATCTCATCCCTGTATATGAACGCCGCAGGCGGGTTGTTTACTGGAAATACCAGGATTTTCCAGGGCAGTATACCCTCAAATTCCATGGGCTGCAGGAGCGACTGCAACATCAGATGCAGATTTCCGAATTTCTGCGTCAATCCCTGAGAGAAGTTGAGTGCTTCGCCGGATGCCCTTTGCAAGCGAATTCCGGCCCTTACTTCATGATGGATCATTCCGTAGACCTGTTTAGCGATCCATTGAAAGAGGCGCAGGTCATCCAGCGCAGAAACGGCCTGATATCCCTGATTAAAAGCGGTACGGACTTCAGTCTCCAGATCATCAAGCGCGATAAAAGCACTTTCAGATACAGGAACCTTAATATCGGGGTACGTGAGTATATGCTCATCGAGCATCTTTAGCGGTTTATCTGCAAGGTGGAACTGATTCACCATCCACTCCGGAAAGACCTGGAGCTGCCGGGTGGCCTCAGAACCGCTGAGAAAGCAGACCTTTTCACTAAAATTGAATCGTTCGAACGGACGGAATAATGTAGTAACCATGAAATGGAGTTTGATATTAGGAATCCTTCTTCTTCAGCTCGGTAATAGCTGCGCCGACATGTTCGACCTGCTTTTCGAGCTCCTTCTTTTGCACACCACTGGCCCTTTTGGCCATCTCCTGCTTGACTTCCTTGAAAGACTCGAACAGGCCCAGTATATATCCATCGATGCCGTATTTGCGGTTATCCAGACCAATTTTCTTAAATTCTGTAATGCGGCGGTTAACGAGTTCGGTATCATCTGCCCTGGCCAGGATGCTCAGATAGGGAGTCACCATTTCGACTTTGTCCTGAAGGCCGGCTTTATCGAAAGATTCGGCGAAGAAAGGAAGCTCGGCTTCTCCTCCGCCGTAAGTATAAGCAGCAAGAATTGCTTTCGTGAGTTCTCCCTTGCTGTCCTTCTCCAGGCTCTTCGCAATGGGGAAAGCCTCTTCTGGGTTCAGCATAATGATGCCTGCAAGCGCTGCAGCCTGCACTGAGTAAGACCGGCTCTTGAGAGAAGCATCAAACATAGGACGGTTGGCAGCGTCGCGCATAGATGCCAGGCTCTGCAGAGCGGCGGCTCTGACCAAGGTCTTAGAATCAGATGAGGCCATTTCACGTATCACCGGAAGGGCCAGCTTCTGAACTGTAGTGTCTTTCAGATCGATATTGTTGACGGCAAATATGCGGAGGCCGTGGAATTTATCTTTGAGTCCCGCCAGCATGACCTTCCTTGCTGCTTCACTGCTTTGCTGCGAAGCACTGCAGGTGTCGAGGGCTTCCATCCGGTCTACATACAAGGGCGCATTGTAATATTGGAATACATACTGATCTAGCGACTTATTGTCCTTTTTCTTTGCCAAAAGCGTTTTATCAGCATCCACGTTCACAAGATCAGGTCTGCCATTTAATTTGATGACCAGGGTATCAGATTTCTTCTTTGTGAAAAAGCTATACCTTTCCTTTTTCCCATTTGAGTAAACGTCGACATTCAGAGGTATCTGAAATGCATTACCCTGCTGAGACTGTGTCAGAAATATCTTCTGGACACCGGAACTCTCATCCCATTGATATTTGATATCAAGAACGGGATGACCGCTGCTGAAGTACCACTGGTTGAAGAACCAGTTGAGATCTTTGCCACTTACCTGCTCCAATGCAAGGCGCAATTGGTGAGCTTCAGCAGATTTAAAGGCATTTTGTTTCAGATAGAGGTTCAAGCCTTTGAAGAATGCATCCTCTCCGAGGTAGCTGCGAAGCATGTTTACGATTCTGCCGCCTTTCTGGTAGCTAACCAGATCAAACATATCTTCTTTGTTCTGATAGTGAAAGCGAACCAGGTGCTTATCGGCATCTTTGGGTGAATTCAGGTAGCGCTGCATATCCTTATAGTTAACGGCATCGCCCTCATCCTTTCCGTATTTGTACTCCCGCCACAGCACTTCACTGAAGTTGGCAAAGGATTCATTCACAGTAAGATTGCTCCAGCTTTCAGCTGTGACGTAATCTCCGAACCACTGGTGAAACAGCTCATGCACGATAACATCTTCACCTTCATTCTCATCAAGCAGCTCCCTGTCTGTAGCCTGAACGAATTCTCCATGCAGTGTTGCGGTCGTGTTCTCCATAGCGCCGCTGACAAAATCGCGGACAACGATCTGTGCATATTTATTCCAGGGGAAGTCAACACCAAGCTTTTTAGAGAAAAATTCCATCATTTCGGGGGTATGTCCGAAGATCTGCTTTGCGTATGGTGCATACTTAGGCTCCAGATAATAGTCCACGTTGCGGTCTCTCCACTTGTCTTTAAATACGCGGAAGTCGCCCACAGCCATCATAAACAGATAAGGAGCATGAGGAAGATCCATTTTCCAGGTATCTGTACGCGTGCCATTGGTATTGAGCTTTTTCGAGATCTGCTTTCCGTTAGAAAGGGTTTCATATTTTGCGGGCACGGTCATGGTGATTTCGGCCGTAGTCTTTTGATTCGGGCGGTCTATCGTTGGGAACCAAACAGATGAGGCCTCTGTTTCCCCCTGGGTCCAGATCTGAACAGGCTTATCCTTATCAGATCCATCCGGATTGATAAAGTACAGTCCTTTGGCATCCTTTATTGCCTGGCTTCCCTCCGCTTTCAATTCGTTCGGCTTTGACACGTAGTCAATAAAGACGGTATATTTTTCGTCGCGGGTGTACACTTTCCCTAAGCTGATCTGCAGCGACATGCCGTCGTACGAATATTTCAGGGGAACCAGTGATTTTGTACTGATCAGCGAGACGTTCTTTATCTCCATTCCCTTTGCATCCAGACGCAGGGAATCAGTGGGATAAAAATAAGGTTTCAGGGTAATCCAGGCTTTCCCGTAGAGATAACATTTCGCATAGTCAAACCGGACGTCCAGCTTCGTATGAACAAGGGCATTGATCTTTGTTGCGGTTTCCCTGTAGGCTTCTTTTCCAGCACCGGCGGCTGAGTTGACCTGAGATATCCCGGTAGAAGGCACACAGAGGGCAAGGGAAGCAGCGAGCACAAACTGCCTGAATGATTTGTTCGTCATATACTTAGAAAATTCTTTGCTGTTTTTTGTTTGAAAAATAACTACTTAGCCTGGTATGATTTAGGATCAAGTGCATCAGGAGACCAGTTCGTCAGAAACTCGAGCACTTTCTTCGGGCTATGTCCATCGCCGCTTTCCAGATAGGAACTGTTTTGTGTGTGGAGGCGGTCACCTTTGCCATTGAGGACTACAAATACTGGAAAGCCGAATCGCTGCGGGTATCCTAAGGAAGCCAGCACTTGTTCATTTTTATTCTCTTTACTGTAATTCACATGTACGACAACATAGTCTGATTTTATCTTAGTAGCTAGCGTGTCGTTTTTTGTAACCAGTTCATTAAAACGAAGACACCATACGCACCAGTTGCCGCCAATCTGGAGCAACACATGTTTACCTTCCTGGTTTGCTTTTGAAACTGCCAGGCGGATCTCCGCTGCCGCATCGGCCTGGGGATTATAAATCTTAGCAGTTTGTGCCGAGGAAATCTCATTAAGACCCGAAAGAAGAAGAAATAATACGATAAACTTTTTCATACAGAGGTTATGTAAAGCTGAAAAGCAGAGCTCGCAAAGATAGGACGCTTTCTTAACATCTTTTAACATATGGGCGTTAAACTATATCCTGATTTTGTCATCTATTCATATAAACACACAGAAAATATGAAAAAGACATTTATAGCAGCCTTATTGATGGCAGGATTAGCCACTTCAGGCATGGCACAGGGAAGAGTAAACCAGGTACAGAGCAAGGACGGCGGACGAGGAGAAAAAGGGCGACACCGTGTCGAGAGTCCTGAACAACAGGCACGTAAGGCTACAGAGAGGCTGGACAGGGAACTTTCTTTAACAGAGAAACAACGGTCTGAAGTCTATAAGATCCATCTTGACAGAGCAAAGAACATGGCTATCTCCCGCGAGAAAGCACAAAAGCAGAGGCTCAAGGAAATAAAGAAGATGGAGTCTGAACGCTCCGACTCAGAAAAGAAATTAAACAGGATCTTGAATAGCCAGCAGCAGGCAAAATATGCATCCCTAAAGCAGTCGAGAGCAGAAAAATTTAAAGACCGGAGAGCCTATTCAAGTAAAAAGAGAGGGGATATGGCCAGACGTGACTCCAGCAACCGCAGCAGGGCATCTGTCAGACCTGGCAGATAAACTGAATTTCCAGCATCATAGATGGGCTCCTTGCGGAGCCTTTTTTGTTGATGAAGTGTAACAATTGCTGTGTATCTACCTGATGGCCCTGCTTCGTTCCCCTACCGGGAGAGGAAAATTACGATTTAATTCCTGTTGGAATCGATATCAGGCAATATCCTGCGCTTTGCTACTTGTTTCCCAAGCATTACTAGCTTATATTTGCGTTCCAAATATTGATTTAGCAAATAATGAGAGAAATACAGTTCAGAGAAGCGCTTCGTGAAGCAATGAACGAAGAAATGCGCAAAGATGAAAAGATATTCTTAATGGGCGAAGAAGTTGCTGAGTATAACGGTGCTTATAAAGTAAGCCAGGGTATGCTTGCAGAATTCGGCGCAAAGCGAGTAATCGATACACCAATCGCGGAACTAGGTTTTGCCGGTATTGCTACCGGTGCTGCTATGAACGGCTTAAGACCTATCGTTGAGTTCATGACCTTCAACTTCTCCCTGGTTGCTATAGATCAGATCATTAACGGAGCTGCGAAGATCCTTTCCATGAGTGGAGGACAATTTCAGGTTCCTATCGTATTTCGTGGCCCAACCGGGAATGCAGGACAATTAGGTGCTCAACACTCTCAAAACTTTGAGAACTGGTTTGCAAACGTACCTGGATTAAAGGTTGTTGTTCCGTCTAATCCTTATGATGCAAAAGGCTTATTGAAGCAATCCATTATAGATCCGGATCCTGTTATCTTCATGGAATCAGAGGTAATGTATGGCGATAAGGGCCACGTTCCTGAAGAAGAGTATTACCTGGAGATTGGAAAGGCGCATGTTGAGACAGAAGGTACAGATGTTACTATCGTCTCTTTCGGAAAGATGCTTCCTCGCGTGGTTCATCCAGCTGTTGAGGAGTTAACTAAAGAAGGAATCAGCGCAGAGGTGATCAACCTACGCACTGTACGTCCGATCGACTACGATACGATTATCAACTCTGTTAAAAAGACAAACCGTCTGGTTATCGTTGAAGAGGCATGGCCACTTGGATCTATTGCAACTGAAATCGCGTTTAAGGTACAGAATGAGGCGTTTGATTATCTTGATGCACCGGTTGTGCGTGTGGTATCTGCTGACGTTCCACTTGCGTACGCTCCAACCTTGATTAAAGAGGCGCTGCCTAATGCAGAGCGTGTTGTAAAAGCCGTTAAAAACGTATTGTACGTAAACAAATAAGAATTTATAGCATACAAAAAAGCCAATCCCGGATAACAGGATTGGCTTTTTTTATGTGGAGCCTTAAGAAGATTGTTTTTAGATCTTACAGATCCAGGCTGATCTGCCTTTTAATGCTTTCTTCGAGAGAGATGAATGTCTCGGTACGCTGAATACCTGCGACAGACTGGATATGGTCATTCAGAACCAAACGAAGGTGATTGGTGTCACGGCATATAATTTTTGCAAACATGCTCCAGGCACCTGTTGTATAGTGCAGCTCTACGATTTCTTTTATACCCCTTAATTTTTCAACGGCATCTTTATACGTGGAGCCTTTCTCCAGATAAATTCCGAGGTAGGCACAAACGTCATAACCTATCTTTTGCGCGTCAACCAGCAGGTTAGATCCCTTAATGATCCCAAGGTCCTGCATCTTTTTCATTCTGACGTGAATGGTTCCGCCTGATACTATCAGCTTCTTTGCGATCTCTGTATAGGGGATTGTAGCGTCTTCCATCAGGATGGACAGAATTTGCATATCGAGATTATCAATTTCTAAATTAAGGCTCTTCTTTTCCATAAATTTTTTGAAAGATATTAATATATATACGAAGTAAATAATAAGTTTACAAAAATTAAAATATTTTGTTAAAATATTTGCAACAAATACATATCCGCTGCTATATTTGTGTCAAGCAAACGGAAACGCGGGCTTAAATACTGTAAGGTGGTGAAACAGGCAGACACACCTCCTTGTCTCGGTGGCGGAGAATATGGGAAACCAGCAATGGCTAACCACTCCTTGAAGGTTCGATTCCTTCCCTTACAGCTC